>JAAYBI010000052.1 GCA_012718915.1 Clostridiaceae bacterium | reverse complement strand
GCTTCGTCGCTTGCGAGGAAGACGGCCGCTGCATTGAGTTCGCCTTCGGCGCCGTAACGACCCATCGGAACAGAGACCTTCATAAAGTTCGTAAATCCCTCTGTACGCAAGGTGTCTGCCGTCAGTTCGGTCTCGAAATAGCCGGGGCTGATGGTATTGCAGGTGATGTTGTATTTGGCCAGTTCAGCGGCTACGGCGCGGGTGAAATTGATGACGCCTCCCTTGGATGAATGGTACGCGACCGTATCCATTGCGGTATTGCCGACTTGCCCGTAAATGGAAGCAATATTGATAATGCGACCATGCTTTTCTTTTGCCATATAGTTGGCAAACGCCCTTGTGACCTTGAAAACGCTTGTTAAATCAGCATCGATAGTGAACTGCCAGTCTTCATCACTCATGTCAAGCACGCCGGCGTTCCGAGCTGCTCCGGCATTGTTAACAAGAATATCCACTTTCCCATAATGCTTGACGGCCTGCTCCGCTGCGCGATTCACTTCATCGGTCTTGGTTACATCGCACTGAATCGGAAGACATCGAACGCCTTCTGATTGAAATTTATCTGCTATGGCTTCCAGTCGTTCTATGCGCCTAGCCATAATGACTAGATCTGCACCCTGTTCGGCAAACCCTTTTGCCATCTGTAATCCCAATCCGGATGAAGCACCGGTAATCGCAGCTACGCGACCCTTTAACGAAAACATATCTATCTCCTCCTCTTATATCGAAAGTGTTAAGTCTGTTTACTGCCTCATGATATCAATCTCCTTTGGGGTGGTCAACGAGCTAATTCGCCGAAGTATATGGTTGAATAGGATGGGGGTTCCGGACAATAACTAATTAAATCTTTGCGATTATTTACTTTCTGATTGAAATGAGTACAACCTTCGTTTATTATCAATATCGTCTTAATTTTGTTTATATAACATTATTATTTTATAGTACTCCCCCCGATTTTATTCCCGACCCGATCATATCGCAACAAAGGACCACAATTATGAGCGCAATTGCCGACACCTTAGCCATATATGTTTTCTGGTATCCGCTGATTATGTCACTGATCTGGATTGCCGGTGCGTTTATTTTTTACCGGCGGCGCGAGTATAAGGGCGAGATTGATCTGAATCACATCGACTGGCCGATGGTCAGCATTTTGGTGCCTTGCTATAACGAAGAGGCAACCATTGAAGAGACCATAAGGCATCTGGTTGATTTGCCCTACGAGAATAAAGAAATTATCGCCGTTAACGATGGAAGCATGGATCGTACCGGCTCAATTTTGCATCGGTTAGCCAAAATATATCCAAGTGTGCGCCTCATTGATTGTAAAGAGAATCGCGGCAAGGCCACCGCGCTGAACCTGGCTTGTCACGCGTCTCGTGCCGAGTATTTGATTTGTGTTGATTCCGACGCTTTATTGGATAGTTATGCAATCCAATATTTGGTTTTCAATTTTCTTCACAGCGGTGAACGCTTGGGCGCCGTCACCGGCAACCCGCGCATCCGCAACCGCGATACTCTTTTGGCAAAGTTGCAATTGGTCGAGTACGCTTCAATCATCGGTGCAATCAAACGAGCTCAACGTTTGTCGGGCAAGATCATGACCGTTTCCGGTGTAGTCGTGGCTTTTCGAAAAAAGGCTTTGGTCGAGGTCGGCCTTTGGGATACCGATATGATTACCGAGGATATCTCGGTCTCTTGGAAATTGCAGGAGCATTTTTGGGACATTCGGTATGAGCCGAAGGCGCTTTGCTGGATGCTCGTTCCCGAGACGTTTAAGGGTATCTGGAAACAACGCATTCGCTGGGCTCAAGGCGGGCAGGAGGTCATCCTGAGACACTGGAAAGTAATCCTGGATATTCGGCATCGACGTATTTGGCCGATCTATTATGAGCAGTGGATGAGTCTTTTTTGGTCTTATAGCTGGGTTTTCGTGACGGCATATCACCTCTTTGTGGCAACATCCTTAAAGCAAATGCTGATATGGCTGACATTTGCTTCTTTTGCATTGGTCATGCTGTCGATGGTGCAGCTCATGTTTTCGCTCTCCATCGATAGTAAATACGACAATGTACGCAGGTACTTTTTCTATGGTGCATGGTATCCTTCCTTGTATTGGGTGATCAACGCTGTCATCGTCATGTTTGCTTTGCCCAGAGCCATTCGCAGCCGTATCAAAGGAGGTGATGCCGTGTGGACCAGTCCGGATCGCGGAAATCGCAAATAGAGCGCAACCGGATATTTATCGTCAAGACGAAAAAAAGCGTTTTTCGCGAGATGGTCATCATACTATTGTCATTGGTGGCCTGGACATATTGCCTCGCGGTCACCTGGTTTTTTGTCGACTCCATTTTCGCGATGAATCAAGCCATTCCTGAAAGAATACGCGATTACTTTGGGATGGACGCCGGAACTGTAAGGCGTTTCTCTGCGCTGATCCTCTTACTGTTTGTGTTGTTCTTTCTATTGTTGTTGGCCTGGAGTGTATATAACAAAAGAAAGTTCGGATCGCTTCGAAGACGCAAGTATCCGCAAAAAACCACTGAAGAAGAATTGTTGGCGCTGAAAATGATCGACCGAAGTGTTTTTCTCGAACTGCAAAATGCTAAACGTATTAGTTTCAACAATAATCCGATCAAAAGAAAGCGATAGTCGTTCGATTAATACTCGTTTTTCGCAGATAGTTTTACCGATGCGAAAATAGATACCACGACGGACACCACCACCGCTAAGAATACCACTGCTGCAAAGCCTTGCGGATGAGCTTCGACCCATTGCGCCGCGGCGATTAATTTAGTCCAAACGGCCGTGTCTTTGATATTGTTGCCGACGAAAAGTCCGACGGCAGATATCAACATTAACGGAATAAATACCACCAGTCTGCCTTTGGCATATCCAAGTTTATAGTAAAGCGGAAATTGAATGCAAAAGAGAAGCACAAAGGCGACGAAAAATGATGCCGCCGTAATAACAATGACTTTGAGGTCAACGGGTTTTTTATCCACCAGCATTGCAAACACCGACATCACCGAACCCGAGGCCATTCCAATAAATACTATGACTGCCGCGAAGAGGTAGCGACCGATGACCATTTTCACTTTGGATACCGGAAGCGTAGCATAAAGCGTATTCAGGTTGTCTCTTTCAGCGAGCGCAAACGGATACGATACGAACAAGAATCCAATCATGGATCCGAAGGCAATACTCATCGAATTCTCAACCGAAAAACCCATAAATATGGCAATTCCGGCGAACAGCACGAGCATGTGTGGCTTGACATAGGATTTAAGTGTCATCAAATCGAGTCTTCCGGCTTGCAAGACTTTATCCATTGTTTTTCTCCCCCTTGTTCATAAATACAATGATTTCTTCGAGTGTGGTCGACTCGGCTTCGACGTCGGACGATAGCATCGCGATGTCTTCTCGTCGCATCAGGCCTTCGAAGCCCACGCCATGGTCGCGAAGTCCGATGATTTTTTCGCGAAGCGCTTCATTTAAAGCTTTTTGAGCACCGGCAACGCGAACATAAGATTCAATCAACTCATCGCGCGGGCCGGTGTATATCAGTCGGCCATTGAGTATAAATGTGATGTAATCCGCTACTTTCTCAAGATCTGAGGTGATATGAGTCGAGAAAATGACACCCTTCTTCTCGTCGGTAATAAATTCTCTTAAGATGTCACAGACTTCTTCGCGAGCCACCGGGTCCAGGCCGCTGGTCGGTTCATCCAGAATCAAGAGCTCCGCGCCGTGCGAGAGCGCAACCGCGAGCATCAGCTTGACCTTCATTCCTCTTGAAAGTGCCTTAACCGTCTTGGTCGGCTCTAATTGAAAACGACTGATATAATCCGCATATACTTTGCTATCCCAGTGTTTATAAAAACCGCGTACTGCCTTTTCGACGCCCTGAACCGTCCAGCTCTCACAGTAAAACGGGTTGTCCATTACATATCCGATTCGGTCATTGTACTCATTACTATCCGAAAGCGATTCACCGAAAACCTTGATCTCGCCGGAGTCAGGATGAACCATTTTCATGATGGACTTGATTGTCGTCGTCTTACCTGCACCGTTCGGTCCGATAAATCCCATAATATAACCTTGAGGCACCGAAAAACTCAGCTCATTAAGCGTGTAATTGTCGTAGCGTTTCGTTAGTTTATTGATCTCCAGAATCTGATTCATATTGTTCCTCCCGAATGAGAATATCTAGTATACTGTCAAACTCATCGCGCGTAATGCTGCCGTTTTTTGCCGCTGAAATGGCCGTCTGTAATGCTTCTTCAACTTGTCGCAGAGCATTTTCGCGCGCCAGCTCCTTGTTTCGCGGAAGAACATAACAGCCTTTGCCTTGGACGTTAACGACAAAGCCTTCTTTTTCGAGATCGCCGAATGCGCGTGTTGTCGTAATAACGCTCACCTTCAGGTCTCGCGCCAATCCGCGGACGGACGGCAATAAATCGCTTTCTTTGAGTTCACCGGAGAGGATGGCTTCCCGTATTTGATCTTTGATTTGCTCGTAAATCGGCTGTGCCGAACGATTTGAAAGAATGATCTTCATGGCGCCTCCTCCGGTGTGAGTATTAACAGATATATACACTATATACACCTGTCGTCGAACTGTCAATATCCTTTTTCGAGACTTGCGAATTTGCGAGCGACAAGAACTATGGTATCTTGAAGCGAATACCGACAACACTAACCTATTTAGAGCTTCAGTCGATATTCGCGCACCCTCAGCCCTCAGCCCCGCTTGACCACACTACACCTCTGGTAGATACAATTATCCCCCGAAGCACTTTAATCCGTGCGCTTTTCGCCTGCTTCGATCTTCGGAATGATTACCGATACAGAAAAGCCTCCCCGTTTCGGGTCCGGTTCTGCCGACAATGACCAGTTGAGTGCCAGAGCATATTTCTGCGCCAGATAAAGGCCCATCCCGGTCGCTTTCTGACGACCGGCATGATGTCCTGTAAAACCCTTGTCAAAAATGAAAGGTAAGTCTTCCGGAGCCGCGCCTTGACCATTGTCTGTTACTCGAATCCTGTATTGACCTCCGGTTCGAAGGTCTTCAGAATACTCAGCATCAACCTGAATCATCCCGTTCTGCGAATGGCAATACTTGATGGCATTGCTTATAAACTGGCTTAATATGAACGTCAAAATGCGCCGATCGCAAATCATTCTTTGATTGAATCCTTCCTTGACGACTCTGATTCCCATTTCCTCTATGATGGGTAGCATCGGCTCCAGTGCCGATTCGATGACCTCCTCAGACGAGACTTCCGACAAGTAGTAATCCGCATGCGCTGACTCCAGCCGAGAATAGAAAAGAATGCGATCGACTTGCTCGGCCACAGAAGCCAGGGAGCAATCCATTTTTCGAGCCACATCTTTGGGCATTTTGCCACGGTGATTTCCCAAAACCAACGTGCCAAGTGACAATGGTGTTTTTACCTCATGAACCCACGCCTCAATGTACTCGCGATACTGCTTCGCCTGCTCGCCCGTTTCTTCAAGAAGGAACTCTTTCTCTTTATATTTATCAACCGCTACGGATAACAATGGATGAAAAACGGGGTCGACCTGCTCGAGCATAGTATTGAAATGCTCACGATTGGACTGCTCCAAAAACGACTGAATCGCTTTCAATTGATGCTCACGACGTCGTCTAAAAAAAACGTATGAAAAGGCAAAAACCAACCCATCGAAAATCAGGACAGCCGTGATAACAATTTGGAGAACAGAAGGTGCGGCTAAATAGAACAAAAGGATGAAAAACGCGTCGGTCAACAGGATCATGCCCAGCAAAAAGATCATATTCTGATTCATACGAGCTCTTATCAATGGTCTCCCTCCGGCAATCGATATCCGACACCTCGAACGGTTTCAATTCGATCTTCTAAGCCGATAGCTGACAGGGCTTTTCGCAATCGAGTCATATTCACTTGAAGTACGTTTTCGTCTACGTAGTCCGAGCCGCCCCAGAGAGATCGCATAATCTCTGTTTTGGAGACCGTATTCGGATATGCCTCAATTAGCTCCCGAAGAATTCTCCCCTCTGTATCGGACAGGACTTGATTTTTATCTTTATACGAAAGCTTATACGAATCCAGATCCAGCTGGAGTGTGCCCGCACGAATGACATGGCGGGCATTTTCGTATGTTCTCATTAACCTATCGGCTCGCGCAATCAATCGCTCCGGTGGACATGGCTTACTCAAATAATCTTCCGCACCCAACTCAAGAGCACGCAGTTCATCATTTAATGTATCGCGTGCAGTCAATATCAAGATCGGAAAGGTGGACGTCGGACGAATTCGCCGGCATAAATCAAATCCGCTCGTGCCCGGAAGTCCAATATCCAGAATGAGCAAGTCCGGGCGATATTCACTGATCTGCTTTTCAACGGCAACAAATGTATCCGGGGCGATCACTTCGTAGCCCCTCTGTGAAAAAGTCTCTATCAATGCATTGCGCAACATAATGTCGTCTTCGATGATGACTATTCGTCTCAAAGTATGGTGCCCCTGTCTGACTGTTGAAGCGCAGAAATCTCTCGTGAAGCGTAACGCTCCACCAATCTGATATACCCGAATTCTATCACAAGAAAGCCGACGGCCGCGATAGCTGCGAATATATAGACCTGATTGATGCTTGAAATGCCTTCACTCTTGAGAAAACTGCCTAACAGAGTTCGGACGGCAAAATATCCACTGATACATGATACGCCGATCGTTAATCCAAAATACAGGCGAACTTGTTGCTTTGCAGACAGAATCAACTCCGAGATCTGTGCACCCAAGAGCATTACTGTGCGGTACCTCTGAAGATTTCTCCTCTGAATAATCAGAAATCGAAGCCCCATGACTGTGTTGGCGATTATTAAGAAGAGAATACCCAAATAAATAGTCAAGTAACTTCCTGCTATCATATAAAACATATTTCGACCTATTCCCTTGAGAAAAGACTCATGTTCAATTTTACGCGCGTTCAGAATGTTGCTCACGTCAGCAAGCGCATTCATCAATCCTTTCTCCTCGACAACGTCTTCACCGAGATGAAGATTCACGCACAGAATCACGTCCGGATCCCGAACAGCGAGATCGTATAGATCGTCCTTAACCACCAACGCTTTTGATAGCGTAATCGTTTGATCGGATACGATGTTGAGCGAATATACCTCTTCTCTTAACTGTATTTTCTGATGATCCAATTCAACGTATATGCCCTGCGGAAGCATTTTCGAAAGGGTGTTAATAAATGGCCTGCTGAAACTTTCGGATGAATAGAATACCGCCTCATTGTCATTCAAATCGAGCGGCCTCTGTCCGTTTGCTTCAAGCAGAGCATTAAAACTACTCTCCGGAATAAGGTATGGTTCATATAAATATTTTAAATCATTCTCAAGACATTGTCTGGCTTCAGGATCGGATACTCTATTAACTGATTCAGAATAGTTTCCCCACGAAAAATCTATCTTTTCCAGATCAGTATTTTCCGCTTTCATCGGATAGACGGATTTTATTTGAGATTCAAACTGAGGATCCTGCATCAATACATTCAATTGTTCTTCTGTCGCCTGTATCGAAAAATCGACCCTTCTGTTTTCACTAGAGCCTCGTGCTCCGGCAACACTAATACCATACGCCAAGCACGCCAGCGCCATAAGGACTAATAGCGAAGATACCGCCATCGTGCGATTCTGATACAATACATTTTCCTGAAGTTGCCGCGATGTAAATACGTAAAGACCGGATCTACTGTGCTGCCGGACCGAAGTCCATTTACCAATAAACGTTGCCAAGCCCTTGAAAAAAAGCAACGTTCCGCTTGTGCCAAATATAACGATCAAAACAGTGATACTAAATCTCAGGTAGTGCATTTTATTAATACCCAGATAGTAAGCATATATCAATAATCCGACACCTAATGCAAACGAAATCCACGCCCTCAAAGTGTTTGTCTTCTTTTGCTTCTTCTCGGCCTCGGCATTCAGCAACGTCATCGGATCCATTGATGAATATAAATAACTTAATCGAATCATTGAAAAAAACTGGACGCCCAAAAATCCCATAATCGTCATGCCCAGGGCAAATGGAGAAAATGCAATTCGATGTTCTAATACATCAATTCCAATCCATTTCACAGTCACCAATCCGGTGACTTCTGTCAGAAGTATCGCGAGCGGTAATCCGATTATTATTGAGACCACGCTGTTCCACAGCGTCTCGGTCATCAGAAGGCCAAACAAACGAAGCCTTCGCATCCCCATCATTAAATAGAGTCCAAGCTCTCTTTTTCGTGATTCCAACTGAAACCGACACGCGAAGTATACTAAGTAATAGACAAAGAACAACGAGATTCCATAAATGATCGGAATCAATCGCAGCAGTTTGGTAATCGCATCTCTCTCAAAACTTCTCAAATAGCTAATGACGTCCTGCTCTCCCAGAGAAAGCAGCGTGTAGAATGCGACGATGGCGACAATCAAAGAGAAATAGAACAACGAATTCGTTTTTCGATTTTTTGCGGCATTGCGTCGAACTTGCTTAAAGAACATGCGCGCTACCCCCTCCGACTTGTGCGACAACCTCGACGATCCGATCATAAAACGCATCTGAATCCTCGTCTTGTTTTTTGCGCAACTCGTGAGAAATTTCACCATCCCGAATAAACAAAATCCTGGTGCAGTAACTTGCCACACCGACCGCATGCGTCACCATCATAATAGTCTTCTTCTCAGTGACATTGATATTGAGAAGTTTGTCCATCAGAACCTTCGCATTTGCACTGTCAAGAGCACCGGTCGGTTCATCCGCAAGTACAATGCTCGGTTCGCTGATCAAAGCCCTCGCAGCCGCTACGCGCTGCTTCTGTCCTCCGGACAGCTGCCCCGGAAATTTATGGAGCGCATCCTTTATATCAAATCTTTCAGCAATTCTATTCAGCGACACCTCCGCATCCATTCGACTGATGCCGTGAAGCGAAAGCGGCAAAACGATATTCTCTTCAGCAGTCAGATTATCCAACAACTCGAATTCCTGAAACAAATATCCAATCCTGTTGCCTCGGTACTCGGCAAGTTTATTTCCGGAAAATTGACAGACATCCTGATCTTCCAATAATATCCGGCCGCCTGTGGGAGAGATCATCGTCGCCACACAATTCAGGAGTGTGGTCTTTCCCGAACCACTCGGCCCCATAATTCCGAGAAATTCACCTTCGAGAACATCAAAGGACAGGCCTCGAAGCGCCTCGGTCCTATTTTCGCCCTCTCCGTATGTTTTCTTCAAACTATCGACTCTCAATATCCGCTTCATATCCATACGTTATCTCCCTCTCATCGTGCTTTTTTCTATTATGCCTTTCCGTGGCTTAAATAACACTTACAGCAATTGTCAGAAAAGAAAAACGGCCGCCTTATGGCGACCGAAATGCTGATACTCTATGAAAATTCAATTGCTTTTACATCGTAATAATCTTATAGCCTTGGTCGGTGTAGGTCGAAATTGCGACATGACCACCCATATCCCCTACGATTCGAAGTCCGGATTTCTCGTTATAGTCCAGCACACCGTAAGACGCAGAGCACGCACGGCAGATTGCGTCGATTAATCCCTTGCTCTCCATGTCCGCAAACAAACGAATCTCGCTTTCGCGCATCGCCCGAACTAACTCTACCGCTTCACCTTCGAGAATGACCTTAACATCGTGTCCCTTAGCATTCAAATCCAGTGCGTTCAGCATCACATGCGTAAAGCATACCGGATCTCCGCGAAACGCAAAAATTGCAAATTTCTCCATTTGATTATCCGACCCCAAGCGCTTCTATGTGCGCATTAAGGGTCAGTTTCCTCCCTTCTTCTCAAAAACGCTACTTCCGTCAATACCTCGGAATCAACGACATCTCAAAAAGATCGGCAATGGTGTCTTTGCGCATATCCGATGCATTTCTGCATACTCTTATATTATCGCTGAACGCGCCCGCTTGCATCACCTTGCATCAGTGTTTTCACTTCATTAACATTCACTCGGTTAAAATCTCCGGGAATTGAGTGCTTGAGGCAACTGGCAGCCACTGCAAATTCGAGTGCATGCTGATCGTCTGCCATCCTCTCACCGCCAAATTTCTTGAAAATCTCCGCGTCTTGCTGTAATAGTAATCCGTATATCAATCCGGCCGCAAATGAGTCACCGCCACCCACACGGTCAATAATATCGGATATCATATATCGCTTGCTGATCAAAAACGTCTCTCGATTATTCATGCATGCAGACCACGCATTTGTATCGGCGCTCATGCTTTCTCTCAGAGTAATCGCGATTTTTTTGACGTTAGGGTATTTCGCCAAGACCGCCTCTGAGAGAGCCCTGTATTTATCTGTATCCAGTTCTCCGGAAGTTACGGAAACCTTTGCGTTTATACCAAGGGACTTCTGGCAATCTTCTTCATTCGCGATAATCACATCACATAATGACGCAATTTTAGGCATAGCTTGCTCGGCCGCAATGCCATACTTCCAGAGATTTTTGCGATAATTCAAGTCGCACGACACGGTAATTCCCTTGGACTTGGCCGCGGTCAATCCCTCGATACTCAGATCAAAAGCCGATTGAGATATCGCCGGAGTAATTCCGGTTATATGAAGCCAATTGATCTCAGATAGTGTACGATCCCAGTCGATTTCTCCGACCGCAGCTCTTGCCATCGCCGATCCTTCCCGATCATAGACAACTTTGCTGGCGCGCTGATTGGCGCCGGTCTCCAGAAAGTAAATGCCCATTCGCCCTGAACCACGTTGAACGCGAGAAGTATCCACGCCGAATCGCCTCAACTCTCCGATGCACGAATCACCAATCGGATTGTCCGGAAGAACTGACAAAAACGAGGCATCCAAACCGAACTGCGCAAGAGATACGGCAACATTGGCTTCACCGCCGCCGAACGTCGCCTCAAAATCCGGACTTTGAAAAAATCGCTCATGGCCGGGTGTCTTCAATCGCAACATAATTTCCCCAAACGTTAATACTTTCATCTATTCTCCCCTGCTTTCCATGCATGAACCGCCTCTATGGCGTTCTTTGTCAACGCTTCGATACGACTATAGTTTCCTGCCTCAATGTCTTTACTTGTACACATATAACTGCCGCCGACCGCAAAAACCGCCGGCTCATCCAGATATTCAGTAAGATTATTCTCGTTCACCCCTCCGGTCGGGATAAAACGAACATCGACAAACGGAGCCGCAAGAGCCCTAAGAGCCTTAGTTCCGCCATAGACATTCGCCGGGAAAAACTTCACCACCCGAATCCCTTCAGCCAACGCCGCCATAATTTCCGTCGGTGTGACACAACCCGGAAAGACCGGAATATCATTCGCAACGCAGTATCTGACCGTCGCGACATCCAATCCCGGGGACACGATAAACCTCGCTCCGGCTTCGACAGCCTCACGGGCCTGCGCTTCACAGGTCACGGTTCCCGCACCCAGGCATATGTCGGGGCACTGAATCGCTATGGCTTTAATGGCATCAAGAGCACAGTCTGTACGAAGCGTCACTTCCATGATTGGAAGTCCACCTCTTTGAAGCGCTTGTGCAGTCGGTACCGCTTCTTCCAATCGATTTATGACCACCACCGGAATCAGTCGGGCATCTTTAATCATTTGCTCTATATTCATTATATTCCTCCCATGCGGTACTAAGTCCGAGCAGTACAGCTGAGTTTCTCGCTCTCTTATTGTTTTCTAGTATTCTAGCATATATAAGCCTTGTTTTCTACCAATTCATGCGCTACTATTCTTATATGATAACAATAACATCGACCACATAATAACCATCCTCCGCCTGTAGAGGTATTTTATGAACATCTTTTGTAACGATGATATCCTTCTGCGAAGTGTGGCTTCACAACGGCTGTACCATGGCATTGCGAGCTCCTTGCCCATTGTCGATTATCACTGTCACATCAACGCCCGGGACATTGCCGAAGACGTCCGTTTTGACAATATCACCCAGATCTGGCTTCGCGGCGATCACTACAAATGGCGACTGATGCGAACTGCCGGAGTGGATGAGCGACTGATCACCGGGGATGCGTCAGATCGCGAAAAGTTCGATGCTTGGATCAATACGGTCTCTTATGCCGCCGGTCACCCCCTATATCACTGGAGCCATCTCGAACTTCTTCGATACTTCGGATTTACCGGTGATATCACTCCCGCCAACGCCGGTGCCATATGGGATATATCCTCAGACATTCTATCCAAAAGTGACATGAGTTCACGCGGACTGATTCTTCAGTCGAATGTTGAGCGCCTGTGCACGACGGATGATCCCGCTGACGCCCTGGAATCGCACACGGCTATTCTGTCGGACCCCGAGTTCAAAGTCGGCGTTCATCCGACTTTCCGACCCGACCCGGCTGTTGACATTGAGAAGACTTCCTTTCCGGAATACATTCAACGCCTCTCGGCGGCTTGCGGCACAGAGATTCTGTCCCTCAAAGACCTTCAATATGCCATCCTGTCGCGCATCGAATATTTCGCGGATCGCGGTTGCGTCATCGCCGACCACGGCACGGAGAAAATTGCTTTTCGACCGGCTGACGCCGCACGTGTTGCTCAGATTTTCGAAAAGAGAATGAGCACATCCGAATCTACCTTGAGCGCGGAAGACGTCGAGTCCTATAAGACCGAAATGATGATGTTCTGCGCCGAGGCCTACCATATGAAGGGTTGGACGATGCAGGTCCATTTTGGTTGTCGACGAGACAACAATACGATTGCCCTGGGAGCGCTGGGTCCCAATACCGGCTATGATACCATCGCCAACGGGAATAACATCGAGACGCTCGCACGATATCTCGATGCCCTGCAAACACAAAACTCATTGCCTCGTATGATTCTTTACAGCTTAAACCCCAACGACAACGCTGCTCTCGACACCCTCGCCGGATGTTTCCGCGAAGGCGACGGCGCCTCTTATATTTCTCATGGCGCGGCATGGTGGTTCAATGATCACGAGCAAGGCATAAGAGATCACCTTCTGAGCCTATCCGCCCAGAGTTATCTTCCGGCTTTTATCGGGATGCTCACCGATTCCCGAAGCTTGCTTTCCTATTCTCGCCATGAATATTTTCGACGAATTTTCTGTGATTTATTGGGGGGCTGGGTCGAAGATGGCCGAATGACCGGCGATCCCGACATTCTGAAGGAAATTGTGACACGGGTATGCTATCAAAACGCCGCCTCGCTTTTCGCATCGAAAAACTAGTCTTCTCCTCAATTCCTTGCTTTTCACATCGATAAGCGATCCCCTCTCCGGACGTTTTGATTTTTAGAACACAAGGTGGTAAGATGCGCGAGATTATAGATTTCAACAGTCATTGGTCTTTTCTTGAGACAGATCTCAAAACAAGAGAAATACCGGACATTTTGCCGAATGCCTCTTGGAAGCCGGTCCGGACTCCACATGACTGGCTTATAGGTGATAGTCGAGATTTGTACCGAGACGGCATCGGTTGGTATAGAAAGTCTTTCGATGCCCCGATCGACGGTGTTTATTACCTTGAATTTGACGGTGTCTACATGGATTGTACCGTATATATTAACGGGCACGTCGCCTATGAGTGGAAATACGGTTACACCGGTTTTACGATAAATATTACCGATTATATACGGCCGATAAGCAATGAGATTTTCATTCGGTGCATCCATCAAGCACCCAATTCTCGATGGTATACCGGCGCCGGCATTTATCGCAACGTCCGACTCATTCGCGTCTCTCCTACACACTTCCTACCTCACAGCATCTATATTCATAGCGAACCCGACGGAGACGATTTTACTCTTCAGGTCTCCGTAGAAACTTCTGATCGGTCATGCGCATCTGCATGTCCCTCAGAACCGGTGATTTTGAATCGATTGATCAATGCTTCGGGGCATTGTATCGGAGCGTGCGAGGGAGGCTGCACTCAAAATTTTCGAATCTCTTCTCCTGAGACCTGGTCCCCCGACCATCCTACGCTATACACCTTGGTCTCCTCTCTCATTGAAAATGGCCAATGTGTCGATGAAATCTCGACAAGCCTCGGTTTCCGAACACTGCATTTCGATCCAGATCGCGGCTTATATCTGAATGGGGAGCCTTTGAAAATCAGGGGAGTCTGTCAACATCATGACCTTGGTGCTCTCGGTGCCGCTGTGAATGAGGATGCCATCGTTCGACAACTTTCCATCATCAAGGAAATGGGGGCTAACGCTGTTCGTGCCTCTCACAATCCGATGAGTCCGGAATTTATGAACGCTTGCGATCGCATGGGGCTCATGGTGATGAGCGAGTTTACGGATATCTGGCGGACGCCTAAAACCGAATTCGATTACGCCCGATTTTTCGACGAATGGTCCGCTCTCGATGTCAAAAGCTGGATTTCTCGAGACCGCAATCATCCGTGCGTCATCATGTGGTCGATCGGTAATGAGATTCACGATACTCACGCCGGACCGGGCGGACGAAACACGCTTCAATTTTTGCTGTCACAAGTTCGTTTGCACGACCCGCTCGAAAATGCGCCGATAACATTTTGCTCAAACTATATGCCCTGGGAAAACACCCAAAAATGCGCTGATATTACGAAACTTATCGGCTATAACTACGCAGAGAAATATTACGCCGCCCACCACGAATCGCACCCGGAATGGATCATTTTTGGATCCGAAACCGGTTCCCTTGCACAGAGTCGCGGTGTTTATCATTTTCCATTAAGCGCTTCAATTCTTGCCGATGATGATATGCAGTGCTCCGCACTCGGCAACAGCCGTACCAGCTGGGGCGCAAAGTCCATCGAACAATGCATATTCGATGATTGCAAAACTCCATTTTCAGCCGGCCACTTCATTTGGAGCGGTTTTGATTATCTTGGCGAGCCAACACCATATCACAGTAAGTCTTCTTATCTCGGACACATTGATACCGCCGGTTTTCCAAAAGATTCCTACTACATTATCAAGGCGGCGTGGACCTCTTTTCAAGATAAACCGATGATTCATCTGTTCCCGTATTGGGATTTTTGCGAAGGACAACCGATCGACGTTCGCATCTGCAGTAATGCTCCTATTGTCGAATTATTTCTCAACCGCAAGAGCCTGGGGATCAGAAATTTGATTGGAAGCTCCGGACACACTTTGATTGCAAACTACCTTGTTCCTTACGAAAAAGGTGTTCTCGAGGCGGTGGCTTACGATTCCGACGGTCGTGAACGAGCTCGTTCTGTGAGAAGAAGTTTTGGTGACGCCGCCCGGCTTTGTCTCTCTTCGGCACAGACCGTCTTACGATCCGGTCATCGGAATCTTGCGTTTATTGAAATATCAGCCACGGATCTCGATGGCCACCCTGTCGATAATGCAAACAATCGTGTTGGTATTATTATTCAAGGCGCAGGACAATTGGTCGGAATAGATAACGGAAACAGCGCCGATTTCGATTCGTTCAAAGGATCGAGTATGCGACTATTTAATGGAAGGCTCCTGGCCATTATCGAAGCCGGCAATACACCCGGCGATATTCTCATAAAGGTTCGTTCGCGCGGCTTGGCTTCCTCGTCATTACGTTTGCCCGTCATCGACGGCACCGGTCAGGACAATTTATCTGACATTGATAACGTCCGACCACAATCCGATGACTCTGTCTCTCTTTCTCTGTCCGAGATTCCCATTCGAAAAATCGAGTTGTTCGCAGATACTGACCACTTGAGCGCGACAACGCCAACCACCTCTGTCCGATATCGTTTGCATCCGGGCAACACGACCTATAATGACCTCTTGTGGCGTGTAACCGATGCCCGAGGTGTCGATTCCTCCGTCGCTGAAATTCGTCCCATTGAAGGAGGAGCAGTCGTCAGCGCCAAGGGTGACGGCACATTTTTCGTAAGATGCCTCTGCCACAACGGCGGTGTACACCCTTATCTTTACGCGTCGATTCCATTCGTATCTGAAGGTCTCGGACAATTGCAAATCAACCCTTATCAGTACGTCAGTGGCGGCACATATACGCAATCCGGCGGAGACATCAGCAACGGCAATGAGCGCGGTTTTTCGACCGCACGCGATCATGCCAGTTACGTTGGATTTGATAATTTGGACTTCGGAAAAGCCGGAGCCGACTCTCTATGCATTGATATTTTTTGCCTCGACAGCGCTCCCCTACCGGTTGAACTGTGGCTGGGCATGCCCGATTCTCCTGATTCACAACTCGTGGACACACTGATTTACAACAAACCCAGTCAATGGAACATCTATCAAAGACAGTGTTTTTCACTACCCGGACGAATATCCGGAGTTCATGACGTCTACTTTCGTTTTGCTCGAAAATGTCATGTCCGCGGGTTTATTTTTACGATGTTCGACAAAGAATTTTCACGCATACCCGCCGCCGATTGCGACGCGATTAGCGGTGACGCTTATACTCGAACCAAGACTCAGGTCACCGGTATCACCAATAACGTTACGCTCTCCTTCCTGGATATGGATTTCAAGAAAAAGGGCGCAGCCGAAGTGATAATCTCCGGGCGTACGCCGCTTCCTAAAACAAATATTCAATTACGGTTTCGTCATCAGGAAGACGATACCGAGACCGTATATTTATTTGAATTCAAAGGCTCTGCAGATGCCGATTCTTACACAGATCAGAGCTTTGTCTTCGATCGGATTTACGGTCTTTATGATATTCACGTGATTTTTTTGCCGGGCAGTCGTTTTGACTTTGACTCCATTCAATTCACTTGATACGTCGGTAAATATCCGTAAAAACTCCTGGACGGATTTTGCGCAATCTCTATTTTTTGGAGTACGATGCCTGCGTCCATGTGAATAAATCGCAGTCGATGCTCTCCGGCGCACAATTTTACCTTCATCTCACCATAACGACCATTGTCCAAGACATATCGACACCAATTCATGTCGTCGGTGTCTCCGGCATTGAAGTTCTCCGGCAAGGTATCTATCACTTCCGGATCCGAAGCATCGACCTGAAGCGCAAATCTGAGCCCCTCGTATTTGTGCGGGTTATTTGTCGGTGCAATGTAAGCCCGAATCGTGTACTCGCCTTCATGGCTCATCGCGAAGGCGTACTCAAGACTGGGTGCGCCCTCCGGATTAGCACATCGATACGTATGCGGCAGCACCTTCATCGACACACCGGATTTTCCGTATCCGTCTATTCTCGTCCAAGAAGCCTCTGCACTATCTGTTTTGCGAGCATATGCATCGGCGAGCATACTGATAAGCCCACGGGTTTCTACAAAAGTCCCCGCCGGATATGAAGCGCCTGACAGCGCTTCGGTGCGAACCCGAACCTGAATTTGTTGCGAGGCAGAAGTGATGTGAATGGACGCGACGCGCTCTTCCTCTATTTTTTCTTCCACTGACCACACTTCGAGCATACAAGTATCCGCATCCAGTTGCGTTCTTTGAATCTCAATCCACGGTGCCGTCACCGTGACATCAAAGTCAATCGGAGTACGTCCGGTATTCATGACGTAAATCCGACCCGAATGCCCGTCAGCATTCGAAATACTTGGCATATATAGGGTCCCATCCTGTGTCGATTCCAACGTCTCACCGATTGCGACCACCAAGCGCCCTTTTTCGGGTATGTCCAAAATTTCCGGACTCGGATACGACGAGCCTTCCTCATTCCAATTCACAAAATGAACGTGCTTCGATGACATCATATGGCGCCACTTGCCGCCACTCATCTCTTCGTTATAGCGAAAAACAAGCTCTTTATCCCGTGCGATACCCTCGAAAATCTCCTCGCGAAGAGTATTGGCATAGCTTGAACCAATCGATGCGAAATACTCGTATAAACCTGCGCGAGTCATCATCAATCGCAAGTTGGCAGAAGCCCAAGCCGGAAATGCCACCAAGCCGTAAAATGCATCTTTAATCTCCGGTGCAATCTCCCGGATAATCCGGTCGACTCGATTGATAAGAAGCTTTGCGCGATCCATCTCTCGAAACGCCTCATTGTCCTCCGCCAAAGAAAAGGTATCCGGCGCCGTGGCCTCCGGACGACGGTCACCGTTAAGTCGCGTATATTCGTCAAGAATAGTCACGATCTCAGCCCGGATCTCTGAATTCGCGTACGCGCCGAACTGCTGTCGAACCCAATCTTCCATAAACGAGTACGTTCGGTTCGGGATGCACATTTCCTCATAATCAAATGCCAGTTTCATGAAGTATGATAGTGGCAGTTCGACCGGCCTCAGATCTCCGACATTGACGACCCACAGATCCTTTATTCCATAAGAATACGCTGTAGTTAATTGCTCCCAGGCCTTGTTGATCGGAGTGGAATTGACCCACTCATAAGAAATCGGTCCGCCGTGATAGTCAAAATGATAGTAAATCCCCCAGCCGGCCTTGCGATCCTTATTGTGCGAAGAAGGCACCGTACGCAGATTCCCGAAATTATCGTCAGACAAAAGAAGCATCATATCGTCCAATAGATCCGTGTCTTTCAGCCCTTGAGTCTCTTTGTCACCGTAATAGTAATCCTCAACTTCTTTATAAAGCGCCAAAACCGTCGGTGCGTCTTTCAGTCCGTGCCGCTCCAGAATCTCCTTCTGGTCGATAATCGCATCTTTGAGCAACTGAATATTATCACCGAGTGTCGCATTCTCACCGAGGATCTTACTGTCACGCTCGCCTCTCATCCCCATGGTAATCAGCGACTTGAAGTTTTTATTGCGCTTCACCCCATCGTTCCAGAACTCATAGATGCCCCTTTTATTCGAATGATAGCTCCAATCTTTGCCATATCCGACATCATTACTGCTCGTCATCAAATGCGAAAATTCCTCGCCTGCGCGAAAAAGCGGCTCATGGTGCGATGTCCCCATCACGATGCCAAGCTCCGACGCCATCTCGGCCGAAGCCGTCGGAAACGCTTTCCCATCTTCGCTAAATACCCCAGTCCACATGGCCGGCCACAGGAAGTTGCCTCGCAAACGAAGGAGCAAATCAAACACTTTCTCGTAAAAGAGCTCGTTGAACCCGCCGAATGTACTGTGTGCCCAATTGCCCAGAGACGGCCACTCATCGTTCATGAAAAAGCCGCGAAGCTTAACTGCGGGCTCTTTTGAGACACACTCGAGTTCTTCGAGCGAAAAATGAATTTCGTCAACCTGCTTGATCGGCACATCCGCCCAATAGTGCCATGGCGAAATACCCGCAAGCTCAGACAACCTCAAAAGACCGTATTCCGCACCCAGAATATCGCTTCCTGCAATAACAATGATGGTTTGACGACCGGCATTGATCACCTTTGTGATATAAGACTCTCTATTGTTGTGAATCAACGCAGAATCGATTAGTCCGTCTCGGTCCAGTCGATCGACTTCACCGCCTTGACCGAGAATTCCGGCACATACAACAACATCCGCATTCGCACTCGCCCCGTTTTCAATACAGGGTTCACCGGACACGCGCATCTCCGAAGGACGAACGCCGGATCGCTTTCTTATGTCATTTGCGACCATATTCGCTACACGCGTCAGTCCTCGTTGCGCCCGGTCAACACATATGACCGCTATCTGACCTTTTCTTATAAAGCATATATCCGACATAGTTATCTCCCGTTTCATAAAAACTAACAATCTGCGGTCGTTATATTAAAGGATGGCTTTATTTTACGCCATAATTCCGTCCTGTGATATGGAAAGGGGCCACTCATCACTGAGGGCCCCCTGACATCATATCAAAAGTTCCGACTTGAAAGCCTTAGCTCTCCGCGTAGATCTCATTGTACATGGTTTCCATGGTCTCAGAATCCAGACCCTGGCAGGAAGCGACGAACGCATCCCACTCGGTTGCGATATCTTTTTGACCGGTAACAAATCCGAGCGTCCAGGAGTTGACATTGTCAATCAGAGGGGTCTTAATCAGATTGATCATTTCATTCTGATCCTCACTGGCCTTCAGACCGGGACGTGTCGGGCCAAGTTCGCGATACTCGCCTAAGCGCGCATAGTAATCCTGTACTGCAGGAACGAAGTTATCGCTCATCTCTGCAACTGTACCTCCGTACCAGAAGTTACCGCCGGCATATCCCCATTGGAGACGAATGTCGATATCTTCTTCAGCACCGCTGATACCCAGTCCGCTGCACTTGAAGCCGGGCAGGAGTTGCTTGACTTCCAATCCGGTGTCCGGATCGGTCACAAATTCAAAGGTTTCGCCTTCGACGCCCCATTTGATAAGCGTGTAAGCTTCCGGGGAGTAGAACAGCCAGTCAACGAAGCGAATCATCTGAATGAATCCTTCTTCTCCGAGCTCATCCAACGCCTTCTTAGAAATCATGACGCCGTTTTCAAGACGCGTGCTCTCAGCGATGAAGTTATTATTTCCGCGGGGGTATACGCAGATATATGTGGAGAAGTTACCTTCGCCCTGAACCTCTTGGAGTCCTTGGTTGAACGTCGCATATTGTCCTCTGTTAACGCTGATAATAACGGTCTCTCCGTTATAGAACTTATTTGTTGCGGTGGTGTCATCCTGAGTAAAGGTTTCCGGATCCAGGATGCCTTCCTTCACAAAGCGATTTGCAACCGTGACAAATTCTTTATAATCATCGGTAATCGGAGCGAAATACCATTCACCGGTCTCTTGGTTGAACTTCATGCCGTCTTCGACTGCCCATCCGGCAGGTACACCGTAGGAAGATCCGATCAGCTTTAAGATGTTTCCGCCCTTGCCTTGTCCGGACTCAACGCCCGCCCACAAGTCAGACCAGATATAATCACTTTCACTGCACATTCCTTCTTGAACCATGTAGGCCTTTACGCCGACTAATACGTCGCAAAGATCATCCCATGTCCAATCCTTCTCCATGGTAGACACATCATAGCCTGCGGCTTTGAAAATATCGTCACGGATCAAAATAGTGTAATCCTGTAGAGGAGACTCAAGCATACCGGGCAAACGATAGTATTTTCCGTCTGCACGGGTGATGGTATCGAGCTCCGGCTGCATTTGATAAGTCTCGACGAAGTCCATGTAGTTCGGCATATATTGTGTATAATCCGATACTGCTACCACTGCGCCGCCGTCAACATATTGGCCTTCTTCATAAACCTTCGGGATGATGTAAGCGGAATTACCGGCATTGATATCCAAACCGATATTCTGATTGTAATCACCACTGTCATAAGAAGTGATGTCCAGCTTAATGTTGGTCATCTCTTCAATCTTCTTGAAGACACCCTCGGTCTTCCATGTATCAACCATCGGATACCAGCTGGCATCGCTGAAGAACATGGAATACGTTGTTAATTCATCCGCACGAAAAGTTGTGCCTAGGCCAAACTCGTAAGGAAGATCAACTGGTGCTTCGGTGGTTGTTGCAGTTGTGGTTTCACCTTTCTGAGTCGTGGTTGCGCCGGATGTCTCTTCCGTTTTGCCGCAAGCTGCGATACCGAGCAGCATCATAGCAGCAAGGCAAACACTTAACAATTTCTTTGCCATTACTTTAACCTCCTGAATTTTCTTGCTTTATCTGTATCGGTTCGCATACCCTGTCGATGCGGTGCCGACAACATTCGTTTTCAAAGCGGCTTATTCCTTAACGCCGCCCAACATCATGCCTTGGACGTAATATCTTTGAACAATCGGATAGACACAAATAATCGGAAGAACCATGAGCACCATGGCGCAAGACTTGACGTTCGACGCAATCTGCATCTTTTCTGCCGTTACCTCACCGGGCTCCGCCGAGGATGCACCGGTTATGATGGTCTTCAGGTAATACGCGACGGGCCATTGCGGTTTTCTGAGATAGAGAAATGCGTTGAACCAATGGTTCCAATAAAGAACCGCATAGAACAGCGTCATTGTTGCCACGATCGGCTTTGAAAGCGGCAAGACAATCCGAACAAATATGCCGATCTTGGATAGTCCGTCGAGCTCCCCGGCTTCTTCAAGCTCTTTAGGCGTGTTGGTAAAAAACGATTTCATTAACAAGACATAGAACGTGCCAATCATCATCGGGAGCAGGAATCCCCACATAGAACCCTTAAGTCCAAGACGGGTAATCCAAACATAGTTCGGAATTAATCCGCCACCAAAATACATCGTAAAAATGACAAACGGTGTCAGAAACTTGTTTGCTTTTAGCGGCTTTGATAATGGGTATGCGAGACAGGACGTAAAAATCAGAGAAAGTACGGTACCGATAATCGCATAAACAATTGTATTTTTGTAATAGTTTAGAAAATCGCCTTTACTGAGAACCGATATATAAGTAGTGATATTAAATCCGACCGGAATAATCGAAACCTTATTCTGTATGATTGCTGCTTCCGACGAAAAGGACTGTGCAACGAGATAAATAAATGGATATAGCGTTGCAAGGGAAATCATCAGCATCAGGATATTATTGAAGACCACAAATACGCGATACCCGACAGACTCTTTTTTTGTAGATCGCCGAATAACTAACTCATTTGCCGTCTTTAGTTTTTGTCCATCCGCTTGAAATTCCGGGACCATCGTTTTGCCGATGAACTTCTCTTGATAGCGCCGGGCACTCTCGCGACTTTCAGCGGCTTTCTTATGAAGCTCAGACTTTTCGAGTAATTCTTGATCGGATATATTCTTCATATTGTCGCCGCCCTTTACCATAGTCCGTTACCTACGACTTTCTTCGCCGTAAAATTAGCAACTGAAAGTAACACCAGGTTAATAACGCCTTCGAACAGACCAATGGCGGTTGCGTAAGAATAGCTGCCGCTGCCAAGACCCATGCGGAATACAAATGTTGAGATGATATCTGCCTTTTCGTAAATCATGGGGTTGTAAATCAGATATACCTTTTCGAAAGAAGCACCGGATCCGACCAGACTACCGAAGTCCAATATCAACAAGGTCGCTATCGTAGGCATTATCGACGGAATCGTAACGTGAAGGACGCGTCTGAAATGTCCGGCGCCGTCTACCTCAGCCGCTTCATACAGATTTGGATTAATGTTAGCCATCGCCGCTAAGTAGAGAATCGTACCCCAGCCCAAACTCTGCCATAAACCGGATGTGACGAAAATCGTCGTAAACCATTTGCTTTCTGATAGAAATAAGACCCTCGCCATGCCTAGGCTTTCAAGAAGATTATTGATCGGTCCGCTCGCGGAGACCAACTCTCGAATCATACCGGCGACCAAGACGACGGAGATGAAGTGAGGCAGATAGGAGACCGTCTGAACGAATTTTTTCCAACGAATGTTGCGAAGTTCGTTGAGCAACAGCGCAAAGGCCAATGTCATCGGAAAACGAAAAGCGAGATAGGATACGTTAAGCCAGAGAGTATTTTTGAATACGCGCCGAAAACTCGCCTGATTAATAAATTGATTGAAGTATTTCAATCCGCTCCACTCATCACCGAGAACACTGCTGCCGGCGCGATAGCGACGGAAAGCGATAATATTTCCTGCCATGGGTATATACCGAAAAACAACATAGTAAATCAGCGGGATTGCCATCATGGCATAGAGTTGCCAATTGAGCTTAATATGTTTCTTGAGCGGATTCCTGCGTCGAACCACGATTTCCTTAGATTTATCCGCATCGGCGAGCTTCTGACTCGCTCGAACTGCAGACTTATCTGTTAATTCACTCATAACCCCATACCACCGTTCCGACTCTATGCTGTCTGAAATTGAATTATTTGCCCTCTAGACTTCTTCCACACTTGCATGCTAGTTGACTATTACAAACAGACTATCACCGTTTCTGTGCTCTGTCAATGCTATCGAAGCGGTTTTTGAGAGATATGTATACAAAGTGCACAAAAAAAGCACCCGTTTCCGGGTGCTCGAAAATTGAAGGATTGCTCATTTACGAATAAAACAGAGTCTTTGCGGCTTGCGCATATCGCCTCCCCAGCGTTTCTTTATCCTGTGGGTGTAATTCATAAGGCGCACCCAGGTCCTGAGCAGAAACAACTGCGCAGTCTTGCACGATGCTCGGAATATCTCTTTGGATTCTTTGTATTTCACCCCAATCCGAGGAGACACCGTTCAGGGGATCCGCGTAGTCCGCCAATACCGTCGTAATAATCGGCAATCTCTGCCCCATCGTCTCGCGCCAGACACGCATCATCGATGTAAACATCTCCGCGTAATGATTCGCGTTCCCGGTATTCGACTCGCCTTGATACCAGAGGACACCCTTGACCTTCACATCACGCAGCGTCTCGATACAGGCGTGAAATAGTCCGGTCGGTATCTGTTGCGACAGAAATCCCGGCACATCACAAGGCGCGGTTTCCTTTTCGACATAATGACTCCATATCCCTGTAAGGTCCATTTTATGGTTGCCGTAAGACAGATAATACGGATGATCAAAAATAAAAGAACCGCGACCGCCTTCGATCACAAGGCGAACCGCAACCAGATTCTTGCCTTTTCGAAGGATGGATGAATCTAACGGATATCGCCTCGGCGGATATCGATAAGCGGTCTCTCCGACCTTAATACCATTGATATATGTCCGATCCGAATCAATCAACTCACCGACATATAACATCGCCGGTCCCGAAGGCTCGTCATCTATCTCGATCTCCTTATAGAACCAAACACTTCCCGAAAAGGTCTTCCCCTCTTCTTTGGGATACATCGTCGGAATCTCTATGTTCTCGGCACCGATCGGAATCGCTTTAGCTAAAGCATCATTTCCCTCGGTTTCATTGCGTCGATACCACGTGCGAATCGCCTCTTCCCGATCTTCAATAAACTTATTCAGTGCCCCCGGAGGCGCAAAACGCCGTGGCTCAGAAGAATAGTCTCCCCATCGATCCAACAAGGTCATCGGCATCCAAGCCTCAACAGAAGAGCCACCTTGTGCATTCAGGATTAAACCTATCGGAACGCCCTTTTCGGCATGAATTTCTCTTGCGAAAAACAAACCCGCAGCGCTCATTTGCATAATTTCACCGGGTATTGCCTTGGTCCACGGAGCCTTTGCCAATTCACATGCTTTAGATCGGTCGAACTCGTATTGAGGCACCATCCGGAACTGTCGAATCTGAGGAAGATTGATTTGCGATATCACTTCTTCAGAATTATCTAAGACCCGTTCTGCCGGAAGCTCCATATTCGATTGACCACTAAGCATAAAGACATCACCAAAACATACATCCTCAAGAAGAATCCTGCTGCTCCCTTGAATCTCGATCGTCAGTCCGCAAGCCGCAGCATGAGCAGGAATCGTTGCCGAAAATCTGCCGTCGTCAACCGAAGCGACGATCTCCTCGTTTTCAATTCGAATGCTTACCTTCTCCCGGATCGCCTCATATCCCGAGATAATGTTTTCAACGTCTCTTTGGAGAACCATGCCCGAAGAAAAAATGCCGTCGAGCCGAGTTTTCGCCATCATGTGAAATACCATCCTTCGATTAAAATATTGTCCGTTTCCTCTGCCCATTTTATCACAGCAGGAACAACAAATCATATCTATTAATACTAGAACTCTAGTTGTTCAGTTGTTGACGCTTGATTGGATTCCGTCTATACTGAGCATGCTCACTAATACGACAGACGGAGATCATCAGCGATGGCCGAATACGATAAATACGCAAATTCCTGGCTCTACAATCTCGGCGATAAACTCGGCGATATGATCATACTTAGCGTTTTGTGGCTCATCTTTTCTCTACCTATAATAACAATCGGTCCGGCAAGCGCAGCGCTTTATTATGCTGTCGTTCGTCGGTTCCGCCTCGGATACTCCGGCACCATTCATGATTTCCTTCGAGGTTTTCGACAGAATTTGAAGCAAGGCGTCGCCCTAACCTTAATATTCATCATTTACGGCTCGCTGGTGGCTCTGGATATCCTCTTCGCAAGGCGCGGTATCGGCAACTTCAAGCTTCCCTCCTTTTATGGACAAGTCGCCTATGTGCTCTTGTTGCCGATGGCTTTCACTCTGCCCTATGTCTTCGCTTACCTGTCGCGATTTTCGAATACGGTTAAGGCGACCTTGCGTGATAGTTTTTTTCTGTCGGCATCACACTTTTTTCATACGCTTGGCATTCTCATTCTCGTGATCGGATCTGCCATCGTGATGCCCCTGTTCCCACCGGCGGCATTGGTCGTTCCGGCACTGTGCGCACTCATCTGCTCTTTTATGATCGAAAATGATTTCGCCAAAATCATCGCGGATAACCCCGGAGCATTCATCCCATCTGAGCCAACTTCCTCTTTCACGAATGTGAATGCCCCTCCCCCGGAATCCGAGACCATCCCGGAAATATAGCGACTGCGAAAAGAGGATCTTTCATGAGCGACTTTGAACAGATTCAAGCCATAGTACAAATTCTGTCGCTGCTTGCCGCGACAGTGCTGGTTTTCTTGGGCATCAGAAAAACCGTTAAAGCCCTTAACAAGGAAGATCGATACGCGGATATTCCCAAAGATCTTGTCTTCAAAAGCACTCGTCTCATCGCTTTCGGCTTGCTTTTTGTCGCCTTGTTCTTTTGTATAAATTTATATACACCGATGAGAGAAGACGGATTTCCGATGACCATCATTGCTTTACAGGCGCTGTGGGAAACAGTTTACAAGACCGGCTTCTTACTTCTTCTGCCCTATGTCATTGTTCGACTCAAGAATCCGAGAAAGCCGCAGCAAGAGAAGTAAACTCTGATTATTCCCGTGTAAAAAGACCGCTCAGACCCTTCAAGTTGTGGCCTGTTTTAAGTTGTTGTCCACCAACCTTCTCCTCGTCAAATTCGACATAGGCATGTCAATGTGATATGCTTTCAACGTAAATTAAGTCAGATTGACGCGAACGGTAAACCTGAATTCGTTCATACCCAACGTGTACGTCAAGCGATATAGTTTGTTTTTGGTTTTTGCAATTCAATTGCGTTATTCGTAATTATTTCTGTTTCGCATTTTTTCCGAAAGCTCTGATCGTTGTTATGAAGGCCGGACTCGGCTTTGCATACTGTTGTGCGGCAATCTATTTTCGAAAAGAGGTTGTCATGAATTCAGAGATTAGAGCAACAAAGTCAAAGATGGAGCATCAATGGCTCGACGATGAGACCTATGCCAAGTGGTCCGATTGGAAATGGCAAGCGTCGCATTGCATCAAGGATGTTGAAACCATTGAGAAAATATTGAATATACGCTTTTCATCGGAAGAAAAAGTCAAGTACCAGAAGACCATCGATCATTTTCCGATGTCCATAACCCCCTATTATTTATCGCTGGTCGATCCTGAGGACTATCAGAATGATCCCATTTTCAAGCAGGCCTTTCCGGATACACGAGAATTGAAAGTTGCGAACTCCGATATGTCCGACCCCCTGTCTGAGGATGCCGATAGTCCGGTGCCGGGCATTACGCATCGTTATCCCGATCGTGTTCTTTTTTGCGTCAGTAACGTCTGCGCAATGTATTGCAGACACTGCACCCGCAAGAGAAAAGTCGGCGATAAGGATTCCATACCCAATCGGGAAACTTTGGAACAAGGTCTCGAATACATTCGAGAGAACCCCGTCGTTCGCGATGTGCTCTTGTCCGGCGGCGATCCATTTTTACTCTCGGACAAACAGATTTCGTGGTTGATTGAAGAACTCAATAAGATTGAGCACGTCGAAGTCATTCGAATTGGGACCAGAACACCGGTCGTACTTCCGTATCGCATTACAGAAGAACTAGTATCCATCTTGAAAAA
This sequence comes from Clostridiaceae bacterium, assembly GCA_012718915.1. Taxonomy (GTDB): domain Bacteria; phylum Bacillota; class Clostridia; order Saccharofermentanales; family Saccharofermentanaceae; genus DUPM01. The sequence continues at coordinate 5,587 of JAAYBI010000052.1, read as the reverse complement.
CAGCGAAAAACCAATCTGGATCAATACGCACTTCAATCATCCGCAGGAGATGACTTCTTCAGCGAAACGCGCACTCAAAATGCTCGCGATGGCCGGCATTCCGCTCGGCAATCAATCGGTCTTACTCGCAGATGTTAATGATTGTCCGCGAATTATGAAAAACCTGGTGCATAAACTGGTCAAAAACCGAGTGCGACCATACTATCTCTATCAATGCGATTTGTCTGAAGGTCTCGAACACTTCCGTACTTCGGTTGGAAAAGGCATCGAAATCATGGAGAGCCTGCGTGGCCACACCAGTGGCTTTGCCGTTCCGACCTACGTCATCGATGCTCCGGGCGGCGGCGGGAAAATTCCCGTTATGCCCAACTACCTCATCTCGTGGTCGACCAACAAGGTCATTCTTCGTAATTACGAGGGGGTTATCACTACTTACCAGGAACCGTCATGTTATGAGCATACCGTTTGTGATTTGAAATGCGATACCTGCAACTTGCATCTCAAGCTTGATGAGGCCGAGGAAAGAAGCGTTGTCGGCATTTCCCGTCTCCTTGCAGATTATATTGACACCATCACGCTGACGCCCTCAATCGCCGAAGCAGACGACTGGGCTGTTGAAGAGTCCTCCGAAGCAGCAACGAAATCGGAGAATCCTCATGAACTTTGATCGCATCGAAAACCTCGACGGTGCCGTCATCCATCACGGCCCGTCCAATAACCGTATTTACTTGCTTAACTGCCCCGAGAACAAATTGTCGGGGATTCACGAGCCTCTGCTTAGCCTCGCCGAGAAAAATGGCTACGGCAAGATAATACTCAAAATCCCGGCCAAGCATTTCCCGTTTTTCGGATCCGAGGGATATACGGAAGAGGCCCACATACCGGGATTCTATGATGGTACAGGTGATTGTGTTTTCGCTGCATACTACCTCGATCCGGCGCGCCAATTGCTTGAGAACGATTTCGAGATTCAATCTATTCTTGAACAAGCAAAACAACGGCCGAGCGGTCGCTCGATTGTCAAACCGTGCCCTTCAAATTGCATCGTTGAAGAACTCAATTCCGAAGACGCCAATAACGTAGCCCGGCTTTATCGAGACGTGTTCGCAACCTATCCTTTTCCGATTCACGATCCCGACTACATTCTTTCAACGATGAATAGTCACGTCATCTATTTTGGTGTCAAGCAAGCCCATACCCTAATTGCCGTTTCTTCGATCGAAGCCGATCCTTCCAAGCGGAACGGAGAGATGACCGATTTTGCAACGCTTCCCGGCGCTCGCGGAAAAGGGCTGGCCGGCCTCTTACTCCGTACGATGCATGAGAAATTCGAGGCCCTGGGTTACCTCACGGCTTATACCATCGCACGCGCCGTTTCCCCGGGTATGAATTACACTTTTTCCTCTGCAGGATATACATATGGCGGAACACTGATCAACAATACACAGATATCCGGACAACTCGAGAGTATGAATATTTGGTACAAACACTTTGATTGTCAGTAATTTCTCGGCCAAAGTCATGCAATTTATACGTATATTTTTAATAAACAGTAGCTTGAAATGCGAACGCCAACTATTTAGTCTATAAGAGATATCTCTCAGCTTAGCTGAGCCTGTTTTCTATGTGACTCGATGGATTACTTCACATCATCGGCACATGTTCCGATTTGACTTCGGTGGTCGTATATTCTCGCAAATCCGCTAAAACGTTTTGTCCTTTCTCCTTGACGCTATTCTAGTCATCTAGTATACTAGTCATATTAGTCTAATAAATGACTTGCGAGGCGTTTTATGAAAATGATTTTTCGTTGGTTCCCCAACGGTGATGACAGTGTTACTCTCAAGGATATACGTCACATTCCGGGCGTTAGCGGTGTCGCAACGGCTCTTTCGCATATTCCGGTCGGCGAGGTGTGGCCTTTGGAGCAAATTCTTTCGCTTCGCGAAGAGATTGCTGCGGCCGGTCTGGAGATGGAAGTCATCGAGAGCGTCAATATACATGAAGATATCAAGAAGGGACTACCCTCACGCGACGAATACATCAGCAACTACATAACTACTGTGAAAAATCTTCACGACGGCGGCATTAAGTGCATCTGTTATAACTTCATGCCGGTGATGGACTGGTTGAGAACCAACTTGTCACAGAGCCTGTCGGACGGCAGTACTGTGATGTCCTATCACCATGACGAAGTTCTGCGTATGGATCCGAGCAAGATGGCCGACTCCATGTTAAAAGGCGCGAACTGCTACTCCCTGCCGGGATGGGAGCCGGAACGCATTTCGGCGATGGTTAAGGATATCGAATTCTATAAGAATTTATCTCCGGAGCAATATTTCGACAATATTCGATATTTTCTGGATGCCGTCATGCCCTTTGCCGAGGAATATGATATCAACTTCGCAATTCACCCGGATGACCCGCCGTGGCCGATTTTCGGACTGCCAAAACTCATCACGGAAGTCGATACCATTCGTCGTTTTCTCTCGCTTCATTCGAGTAGCCGCAACGGCTTGGCATTTTGTACCGGAAGCCTCGGCGCAAATGCCGCCAATGACTTGCCGGCAATGATTCGCGAGTTTTCCGGACAAGGGCGCATTCACTTCGCGCATCTGCGCAATGTGAAGCATTCCGGAGAACGCGATTTTCACGAGACCGCTCATCTGTCGCAGTGTGGCGATTTAGATATGTTCGAAATTGTGAAAGCACTTTCGGACACCGGATTTGATGGGTATATTCGACCGGATCACGGTCGAATGATCTGGGGAGAAACCGGCCGACCCGGCTATGGACTTTATGACAGAGCACTCGGTTCAAATTACTTATTAGGGTTATGGGAAGCAATCCGTAAAATGAGCTAAAGCTTTTCCTCCATTAGCAAGCCATTTGTCCTCCCATTGCCGATGACCCCGAACGCAGCAGAACCGGCTACCCAGCAGGCATACGGGTGGTCGGTTCGTTGCAAAATAACGACATTTTGTACGATAATATATTCATACGTCCTTGACGAAGGAGATTATATGCTCATACTTAATCACTCGTCTCTTTCCCCGCGGATTCTCTGGGAGCGCATCGGTGTTAAGTGTCCGAATTTTGACATCTCAGCCATGAGGTCCAAGACCGAAGAGTCCCCGACTTGGCTTCACTTCGGAGCCGGCAATATTTTCCGTGGCTTCATTGCCCGCCTCCAACACAACCTCCTCGAAAAGAACTTGGTCTCGTCCGGCATTATTGCAGCCGATGCATTCGACCAAGAAATCATCCAAAAAATCTACCGACCGCACGACAACTTAACACTCATGGTCGATCTTTCTGCCGACGGAAAACAATCTTACGAGATCTTGGCCGGTGTCGGCGACGCCCTATGTATCGGCCCCGGTTCATCGGACGATTATTCAAAGTTGATGCGCGTCTGTATTTCAGCCGACCTCCAGATGATCAGTTTTACTATCACCGAAAAGGGATATGCCCTATATGACATGAACCATAACCTCCTACCCGTCGTTATCGAAGACATGGATCACGGCCCGGAATCCCCCAAGCATACCATGAGCCTAATCTGCGCTATGCTCTATCATCGATACAAAAACGGCGCCGCGCCGCTGGCCCTTGTAAGCATGGACAATTGTAGCCATAACGGAGACAAACTCCGTGACAGCATTTTCGAAATAGCCCGAGCCTGGTCCGACCGAAAACTCGTTGCCGAAGAATTTTTATCCTATCTTCAGAATCCCTCGAAAATCGCATTTCCGTGGAGCATGATTGATAAAATTACCCCTCGCCCGTCCGACAGTATCAAGCTCCGCCTCAACGCGATGGGCATTGACGGCATCAACCCGTTGACGACAAGTCGAGGCACCTATATAGCACCCTACGTCAATGCCGAAATTCCGCAATATCTTGTCATCGAAGACACCTTTCCAAACGGTCGCCCCCCGCTCGAGCAAGTTGGCGTATACCTGACCGATCGCGAAACCGTTGATAAAGTTGAGACGATGAAAGTGACCACATGCCTCAACCCGCTTCACACGGCGTTGGCCGTCTTCGGCTGTCTCTTGGGCTATCAATATATATATGAAGAAATGAACGACCCGGATTTATCGCTCTTGGTTCGCCGCATAGGCTATCAGGAGGGCTTGCCCGTCGTCGTACACCCCGGTATCATGGCGCCGGAAGCGTTTCTGGACGAAGTCGTCCTAGAGCGGCTTCCCAACCCATATATTCCCGATATGCCGCAGCGTATTGCTACCGATACCAGTCAGAAAATGCCCATCCGCTTCGGCCGAACGATTCAAGCCTACCACCAAGACCCAGCTCGAGACGCAACGAATCTCGTATTTATTCCCCTGACCATCGCCGCATGGCTTCGATATCTGCTCGGCGTTTCCGATACCGGTCATCCGATGCAAATCAGCCCCGACCCCTTGTACAGTGAGCTCTCTTCCCTGTTGAGGCACGTTCGATTCGGAGAACCGGCAACCGGCAGAGGCGCGCTCAAAGACATCCTTTCCAACTCAACGATTTTTTCTGTCGACCTGTACGATTGCCAATTAGCCGATAAAATCGAATCCATGTTCTGTGAAATGATCCAAGGAGAAGGCGCCGTTCGTCAAACGCTTCAAAAGTACCTGTCACTTGATGCCTCTGATAAATAGAGAGTCACAGCATCTTATCAGAAGATAATCCTAGGAAGCGTAGGCGCCGCATCCATCTATCCACCGTTTCTGAGATGACGCTTCTCTTCAGAACGCGAGCTGACTTGATACCTCTTATTAATAAGGTTACATGTCCACTTAAATGCTTGAATGTCAGTTGTGGACAATTTAAAATGGGTATAGTACACTCGTAAAAGTGGAGTTTTTTGTATAGAGGTATATGATATGAAAGTTACAGCCAAGACCGCCAACGAGACCAACCGCGAATACGCGCTAAGGGTCATTCGCGACAACATCATCAGTCTGGATATAGTGCCCGGAAGCCTGATTGGCGAGCAAGAAATCGCCAAGGAACTGGGTCTGTCTCGAACGCCGGTCCACGAAGCTTTACTAGAGCTTTCGAAGTCTAAGATCGTCGACATATTACCCCAGAAAGGTTGTCGCGTTTCGATGATTGATTCCGCCTTGATCGAAGAAGCACGTTTTTTACGAGAGACCGTTGAGTCTGCACTGGTCGTTATGGCTTGCACCCTCGCCACAGAACAAGACTTCAGAGAACTTGAAGATAACCTGAAGCTTCAGGAATTTTATCTGGCCAACCAATCCCCTGAAAAAATGCTCGAACTGGACAATGATTTTCACAAAACTCTATATCGCCTTTGCAGCAAGATGCAGTGCTATTACATGGTTCGATTGATGAGCCTACACTTTGACCGTGTTCGCAATATGAGCCTTTACTCCGTCAAGGAGCTTAAGATTGTCGCCGATCACCGAGCCATTCTTGAAGCCATACGCACCAAGGATCCCGAAGCCGGTAAGGCCGCCATTCATAAGCACTTATCACGATTTGATTTCGACGCCGAAGCCATTAAGGAGCATTACCCGGAATATTTTGCCTAATCTCCGGAAATTGAAAACAATAGATCGAG
>JAAYBI010000051.1 GCA_012718915.1 Clostridiaceae bacterium | reverse complement strand
TCGTCACCGCCGATACGAAAAACCGTATCTTCCGGTCGACTCAGCATGAGAAGGATATCCGCGACATGTCGAATGACCTCGTCGCCCTTCGCGTGACCAAAGGTATCATTGATTGTCTTGAAGTGATCGACATCAAGAGAAATCAAAGAAAACGGTTTCCGGTAACGTGCGGCATCTGCGGCACAGCGATCCAAAACATCGTAAAAATGTCTGCGATTAAAGAGTCCCGAGAGTTCGTCCGTCCGAGACAAACGTCGAAACATATGATTCTTGCGCTCGAGTTCAGCCTCGGTCATCTTGAGCTCTGTAATATCTCGAGTTGTGCCCCAAGTGCCGATAATTTTGCCATCACGGTCATAAAGCGGGTACTTGTACGCCGAATACCAGCCCACGTTGCCCGAGGCATCCGTCCAGGACTCGATCTTGGCGATGAGTGGCACCCCGGTGCTCATAATAAGGTCTTCTTCAGCAGCCGTCATGTCTGCAAAAGATTGAGGGAAAAAATCGGCATCCGTCTTGCCGAGCATATCTCTGGGATCGTCAAGATTGAAAATTCTTGCGTGAGCCAGACTGGTCCAGACGAATCGATGCATGACGTCTTTAAAATAAATAGTATCCTGTGATGATTTCTGTATTGCCTGCATCAGAAAGGACTCGGGAAACGTCTGAAAAGGCACGTCAGCAAACGCTGCGGAGTCACTGGGTGTGGGTGTGGATGTGGAATATTGAGACAATCTAGAGCCCTCCTTTCAAGCGGTGTGCTCTGACTATTATATTCGTCTACAAATTAACGTACAATCAACAAAGTATGAATTAATTTGTTCATATTAGATGATACAATGAATTTGTTCAAAAAAGAAGCGAAAACGGAGGCGTGCCATTGAGCTCAAAGAATACTCCTCGACGTCGTTCCGGCGGTCTCTTACTCGTCATTTTATTCGACGTTCTTTTGGTGGGGGCGATGTTATTGGCCAACATATCGTTGGAGGAAATATTGGCAAGCCTGGATGACAATTATTGGCTTGCTGCCATTGTGATTTTTCTCGTCTTATGCGTTAAGACGATTCTTCCGATCATCCCGCTGGTGGTTATCTACGTGGCAGCGGGCGTGCTATTGCCGACACCGGTAGCGATTATAGTAGTTACCTTAGGATTGGCGGTCGAGTCCACTCTGGGATACCTCATCGGAAAGCGATTCGGCATGAATTATGTCAAGCGCTTGGTCGGTCGGAGTAAACGCGCGGAAATGCTCATGCAGCGACAAGAGGATAGTGCATTCTCGTTTGCTGTTATTGTTCGCATCTTGCCCGGACCACCTTCGGATGTGACGAGCATGTTTTTTGGAGCGACCGGTATGCATTACATGACATTTCTAGCATCATCGCTCCTTGGATTTTCGGCACGTATGGTACCGTTAATTATTGTTGGTGAAGCAGCCAAAGATCCCTTTTCACCGTATTTCGTCATTTCAGCGGCATTTGTAATCCTTGTTGCGGCGATTACTCTAGTGATTCATCGTAAAGTGACAAAAAAGGAGTCTGCCGAATCGGAGGTCAATAAAGATGATTCGTCTCAAGGGGAATAAAGCATTTATCATTTCGGCAATGGTGGCAATTCTTGGGATTGCTTCGGATTTTGTCTTAGGTTACGCGACGCCTGAGGCTATTGGGCATTACGGCATTATTCAAGTCGGTTGGGGAGAAGTAGCGCTCTGGCGACCGATGATATCGATGCTTATGGCAACGGTGGCATTTCCGATTTACCTGTTCGGTATCCAAGAAGTCGCCGAGCGAATCCGTCTCTCATTTCCGAAATTAAGTCGACTGTTCCTGACACTGTCTATTTTATCCTCATCAGGATGGTTGCTGACCCATGTTTTTTTCTGTGCGCCTCAATTCGTGTATTCGTACCTGTTTCAAAAAGGAATGCCCGAGCTTGCCCTTGAGATGGCCGACGAATTGACGCTCATGCTTTTCCCCGGATTGGCGGTTATGCTGGTGATCATGTCACTTGCACTCCTGTTGCTTTTTATCATGTTCATGTCCGGGCGTACGCCCTTTGCCCGATGGACTGCGCTTGGCTCGCCCTTTGTTGTTTTTGCCATTCTTGCTGTCATCCAAAGCGTCTTTCCAGATTCGCGATTTGCTATGGGACTGTTAACCGGATTCATTCATTTTGGACTATTGGTCCAATTTTCCATGATATTGGCTCAAACTCGTCGAAACGCATCGAAAAATGCCGAAAACCCATCATAAATTATCGTTTTTTCGTCAAAATGCCGAAATTTTATGTTGTACCTGTACATGTTCTTATCAGAGCAGTATATTCATAATTCGGACGGCACTCAAAGGTGAGTGATCGCACAAAGACGGACGAGAGGCACGATATGAAACAGGAATCGCCGATATTTTCTCCGAAGATACGGTCTGCATTTAAAAAGTATAGTTTCGAGCAATTCATCAAAGATTTATCAGCAGGATTCATCGTTGCGATTATCGCATTGCCACTATCGATTGCTTTGGCAATCGCATCAAATGTACCTCCTGAACGTGGGATTTATACTGCTATTATTGCCGGCTTTCTGGCATCGGTTTTCGGTGGTAGCCGCGTCCTTATCTCCGGTCCTTCTGCATCGTTCATGGTCATCGTATTTGGGGTCGTGAATAGTCACGGTTTAGAGGGCATGTTTATTGTGACGGTTATGGCCGGTTTGTTTCTTGTCCTATTTGGATTGCTTCGCTTGGGCAACGTCATTAAGATTATTCCGTATCCGATTGTCACCGGATTTACTTCCGGCATCGCGGTCATTATTTTCACATCGCAGATCAAAGACTTTTTCGGCATGACGACCGGTGCGTTGCCACCGGAATTTATAGGAAAATGGACCGCTTATTTCAAAGGCATTCCGACAGTCGATGGGCCGACCTTGGCGGTTGGCGTTGTTGCATTGGCCATCATGCTGATATGGCCCCGAATCAACGCCAAAATCCCGGGTGCTTTTATTGCACTCATTATTACTTCGGTGGTCGTAAAACTATGGCTTAAGGATGTGCCAACTATCGGATCGGCTTTCAGCGACTTGCCATCGTCTTTTGCGCCGATCCATTTTCCGGTGATTACAGTCGATAAAATTCAGGCATTGGCAGCACCGGCATTGGCGATTGCTTTTCTCGCCTCAATGGAAACGCTTCTTTCAGCGGTGGTTTCCGACGGTATGATTGGTGATCGACATCATTCGAATACGGAATTGATCGCACAAGGCATCGCAAATATCGGTGCCGGGCTGTTCGGAGGACTTCCGGCAACGGGCGCGATGGCACGCTCTGCTGCGAACATCAAGAACGGCGGGCGCACGCCCTTGGCGGGCATTTTTCATGCCGTCGTTCTTCTTATCGTACTTCTGTTTTTGATGCCGCTGGCAAAATTGATTCCGTTAACCGCATTGGCGGCGGTGCTTATCATCGTGTCATACAATATGAGTGAGTGGCGCTCCTTTAGAAGTCTTTTGAAATCGCCGAAAAGTGATGTCATTGTTTTGCTATTAACCTTTCTGATGACGGTATTTGTCGACTTGGTCATGGCTATTCAGATCGGCATGCTGGTAGCGACACTTCTATTTATGAAGCGGATGTCAGATGTGTCAAATGTGCGTGTGCGAAAAATGAGCCTTGAGGCCGGTCTCGAAAATGCTTACGATGAGTCGGAAGAAGATTCCGATGTCATTGACGAGCAATGGCCGAGCGTCAAAAAGAAAGTCGATCACGTCGTGATATATGAGATTAGCGGACCGTTCTTTTTCGGCGCGGCCGATAAATTCCTAAGCGCGATGGAGAATATGGGCAAGAAAACGCGCGTGTTAATCATAAAGATGAAGCATGTACCATCAATGGATGCGACAGCATTGCACGCATTTTCGAAAATAGTTCGGCTGTGCAGGAAAAAATCCGTCCGGCTTCTACTGACCGGAGTGCAAGAACAACCGCTGGCTGCCATGAAGAACTCCGGGCTCCTTGAGCACATTGGCGAAGAAAATATTTTCGCGGGCTTAGGCGACGCCATAGACTATGTACAGGAGAATATACCCGGATGCAAACCTAAAGATAAGAACGTATAATGAGAGTGCTTAAATTTGGCATGCGACAATGTCGATTAGTAGCGCAAAATTGATAGTCAATGAGCAATATTTATTCAACTGGCCGCCGAAAAGTTAAAAAATGGTTGACGTATTTTTTTTTTTTGATGTTATAGTATCGAAAAAAGGAGGTCTGTTGTATATGAAAAAGAGGATTGTTGCCCTTTTATCCGTTATTCTGATTCTCTCATTCTCGGTATCTATGGTCTCTGCTGAAACGGGGTATTTTTCTAGTCAGAAGCGCGTGAGGGGCGCCGGGAGCACGTACGTAATATGCAATGTAAATCCGAGCAAGAGTACAGACGGAGGAAGTTACTACGTTACATTGACTTCATTTAGTTATCAAATACAGGGAGTACCGCTAGTCTTTAATAATGTTGTGGGGGCGAATGATTTGGTGTTTAGACCATACACAACAGCCGGAAACGAGGCAACAAGCTATCCTCTTAATTTCAAGTACGCTAGTACGGATTCTAACGGAGAAATCAGGAAGAATATGTCCTACGGAAATAATGCACAGAAGAATCATCGTTATCAATTGAAGTGTAGCCTCGGTGCTTCTTCAGCAACCTCAGAATTTGTATTCAGCGGACGTTGGACGCCGTGATTATATAACCGCCAATGCGATAGAATTATTCACGGATCAAGATTATGCTTGATCCGTGTTTCGGCTCTGTTAACTAAGAATGGAAGAAAACGAGACTTGAAACGCAAGCTGGCAACAAAATGAAGAAAAATCATCACCAGTTTCGTCTCAAGCAGGGTAGCACGAAGCAGAAACGGAAGCAAGTTTGCT
>JAAYBI010000050.1 GCA_012718915.1 Clostridiaceae bacterium | reverse complement strand
GGTGGCGGCTGTGGTCACTGGCCGTGGTGGTTGCGGTGGTGGTAGTGTCGGCCGGCTGTGGCTGACTGCGGCGCGAAACGTTTTGCGACAGGCGATTACCGCCAAAAGTTCCCAAACATCTGAATTTGGCGGTAAATCTTGAGAGAATCATTGCATCGGGAACTGGAGAGAATACGAAATTACCGCCAAAATAGACGATTCTCAGAAATTTGGAGGTAAATGAAGCACCTCATGGCCTCGTATCATCTTGCGAAAGTTGCAGATTACCGCCAAAAGTTCCCAAACATCTGAATTTGGCGGTAAATCTTGAGAGAATCATTGCATCGGGAACTGGAGAGAATACGAAAATACCGCCAAAATAGACGATTCTCAGAAATTTGGCGGTAAATGAAGCACCTCATGGCTTCGTATCATCTTGCGAAAGTTGCAGATTACCGCCAAAAGTTCCCAAACATCTGAATTTGGCGGTAAATACATACAAGACACGACAAACCCAGTCATTTCGTATGTATTACAGTGTGGCAAACCGTTTCGCGCTAGCCTGAAGAGCAAAGAAAATACATACGAAACAGCACAAACCCAGGCATTTCGTATGTATTAGATTGTGGTGCACAGTTCAGCGCTAGCCGCAACTAGCGCCATAATCACTCAAATGCTCCATTTCGTCAGTACTCCCCAATATTGAAGATTTCGGAGCACCCGATATAACAAAATCAAAATTTTCCGCAGATTATGTTCGGAAAATGAATTGCCTCTGTTTTTCGCGTCTTAATTTGGGTGATGACAGTCTTTACTCATGCTAATCCTATAGCAGTTTCATGCCGCTCACGGTTATATGCAAACTAACATAAATACGGATCGGAATTGGCTACTTGGATTTTTTCGAATCCTCGTCTCGGGCGAGAAGCGAATCGACAGAGACTGTTATATGAGGTTGAGACTATTTTCGCAATCTTGCATACATTAGAGTCTAAAATAACACGCAAAATATGGCTTCATAATTCCTGACCACTCGGAAATGAGTATTAAAGGGATTGCGCTAATTTTTCGGACAGAATGACCGGATGCGTTTTCTATGAATCTTGGAATATAATATGAGGTGTCGCTGGAATAGAGTGTTTGGAGGATGGTTGTGGCTTCCGGAAAAATTATTTTGAAAAGAATCGGATGGGTTTTGTTACTCGTCGTTGTTATCGGCTTGTCGGTGGCCGGTGTACTGTGGAACAGGTATTTGAACAAGAACAGCTTGTTGCGGCATTATGAGGCGCCGGGGAAGCAGGATATTTTTTTACTTGGCACGCTTCATGAGAATCATTTCAATAGGTGGTTCAACTATTCAATGGAGGATGTTTTGAGCGTGGTGGCGAATGTCAGTCCCGATGTCGTTTTTATTGAGGCGAGGGAAGATATTTTCAGGGAGTACGCAGTCGTGGATGGACCTGTGGATATGGCTGTGCTTTATAGTTATTGCGTGGATCACGGGCTCGCGATTGAGTTGATTGATTGGTGGGTTGTGGATAATGACTTTCGTTCGAACTCGACAGATAATCGTCGAGATGATCACATTTTTGAAAATATCGAGTCGTGCTTGAGTGAGTATGATGAGGATACGACCGTTTTGGTTGTGTGCGGTGCGGGACATTTTTACGAGCAGGCGTCTCGGATGAAAGGGGCCGGTTTTGAGCGGGTGTCTATTGATCGACCGTTGAATTACTTCGATGGGGATGGGGAGTTTGCATATCCGGATAGTATTGAGAAGGTTTGGGAGGCGCGTGCGTTTTTCTATGCGTATACGTACCCGGAGGTGATTGCGCAAACGCCGGGTTTGGACGAGGAGATCAAGGCGGAGTTTACAGAGGGGAATCACGATGGTTTTTATGCCGAGCAGATGAAGTATTGTGACTTGTTCGAAAAAGATGATTTGTGCAGCAAAAGGGACGGATAAACTACTATTCGGCAAGAGTATTCTGAGCTTTCCGAAGAAAGCGAGTTGTACGAGGGGAGAAGCGTATGAACTATAGTATCAGACCGCTTGAAGTTTCGGAGTATGGGCTTCTGGAGGTTTTTTTATATGAGGCGATTTTTCAGCCGGATCCGGAGGTGCGCGCGCCGAGGTCGATTTTGAAAGAGCCTTCGGTTCGTATTTACATTGAGGGTTTTGGCGAGAAAAAAGAGGATCGGGCGCTTTGCGCGCAGGTTGGCGATCGCGTGGTCGGAATAGTTTGGGTTCGAAATATTGATGCCTATGGGAGCATTGATGATGAGACTCCGGAGTTTGCAATTTCTGTGTTGGAGGCGTTTCGCGGCAAGGGCATCGGCTCGGATTTGATGAGAGAGATGCTTTGTTTGCTAAAGGATGAAGGGTTTTCAAAGACTTCTTTGGCGGTTCAAAAGGCGAATTATGCGGCCAAGATGTATCAAAAACTTGGCTTTCGAATTATCGGCGAAAACGACGAAGAATGGATAATGATGCGCGATTTGGAGATTTTGGACTAGGCGGCGTTTTTCGCTCTTAATGGTCGAAGGTAAGTAAAGAGAGGCAAAGGATATGAGTCAGACATATGTCGCATTTGATGTGGAGACGCCTAATTTGATGAATCACCGAATGAGCGCTATCGGTATCACGGTAATGAAGGATTCGGTGATTACACATGAGTTTTCGACATTGGTGAATCCGGAGACGCATTTTGATGCGTTTAATATTCAGCTGACCGGAATAACGCCGGAGAGTGTGATGCGCGCGCCGACTTTTTTCGATTTGTGGTCGACGATTGATCCGATGATGTCCGGCGGGCTCTTGGTTGCACACAATGCGCCGTTTGACATGGGGGTGCTTCAGAAGTGTCTGGCTCACTACGGGATTGCCTGGCGACGTTATGCGGATTACACCTGTACGTGTGCGATTTCTCGAAGAGCTCTACCGCAGCTTCCGAATCATAAGCTTAATACGATCTGTCAGGCGCTCGGCATTTCGCTTCAGCATCATGAGGCTGCAAGTGACAGCCGGGCGTGTGCGGAGATTTTGCGACACTGCATGGGACTGGGTGTGGATGTGAAGGATTTTATCCGGCGATATCGACTGTAGCGCCGATGCTTTTCGGGCATATTGATGCGAATTGTGATAGGTATAAGTGTTGACGTTCCCTTGCGAGTGTTTGGGTTTACCTTAATGGTGACGAGGTGGATTTGCAGACAGAAGGAGAGAATTGCACCTTTGTCGTTGCAGAGTCCAACGCTCCTCAGAGCATCAAAGTAATTGCTGTTGATTCGGCAGGTAACGAGCAATTCCTTGAACTTGAGAATTTTCTTGTCACAACGAACCTGTTCTGCAGATGGGTTAACAACACGCCTGTTTTTGTTGGATCAATTTTGGGCGTCGCCGGACGGGCGACCGACATTTCCTTATTCATCGTATTCTTACGACGTAAGAGACGCAGAAGAGCATAAAAACGGAGATGCCACTACCGAGTTTGGAAGTACAGAGCAACCCCGTCGCCCAATAAATCCTGTTATAAACGGATAACATTGTCGCAGCCGGCATAGTCGGGTACAATGTTAACTAAATTTATGGATTTTTTGAAGAAAAGGAGACAAGAATGAAGAGGATTATCTCATTAATTGCGTGCATACTACTGATATTCTCGGCGACTCCTGTGAAGGCGGATGAGACGGTTTACTATACAATAGATTTTTATGTTTTCGATTATATGACTTCAGACACTGGGTGGCGGTATAAATTGCACTCAAGTGTGCAAGTGCCTGCGGGTGGCTCCGTGACGTCACCGGATATATCCGGGCTACCGACACCTACTGATCATCCATTTAGTGGTCTGTGGTTTGGTTATGGTGGTGATACTAACAATGTTCAACGTGATGGAAGGCTGATGGCTGATTATAATTCGCCTGCGCCATCGGTCAACTATCAGACTCATATCCAGAATGTCGGTTGGCAAGACTATGTCAGTAACGGAGCCTTATCCGGTACAAGTGGTCAGTCCAAGCGATTGGAAGCGATTCGTATCAAGCTGGAAGGTGTCTCCGGCGGTATCGAATACCGCACTCACGTCCAGGATATCGGCTGGCAGGATTGGGTCGCTAACGATGCCTTAAGCGGTACCAGCGCCCAGTCGAAAAGACTCGAAGCGATCCAGATCCGCCTGACAGGCGAAGCTGCAGACTTATACGACGTCTATTACCGTGTACATGCCCAGGATACGGGTTGGCTGGACTGGGCGAAAAACGGCGCATCCGCCGGAACCGCCGCATATTCAAGACGTCTCGAGGCGGTTGAGGTTAAGTTAGTCACCAAGGGCGGGGTAGCACCGGGTCCCACAACGCGTCCGTTCATTCAGAACAGCGAGCCGGTGACTGCGACACCTACTGTATCCTACAAGACGCACGTTCAGGATGTCGGTTGGCAGGCGTATGTGAGTAACGGAGAGATCGCCGGAACCAGCGCACAGTCGAAGAGACTCGAAGGCATTCAGATTAAGCTCGGCAATATCGCAGGTGGTGTAGAATACAGCACCCACATTCAGGATATCGGCTGGCAAGGCTTTGTCGCGAACGACGCAATGAGCGGCACCAGCAGCCAGTCCAAGCGACTTGAAGCGATCAAGATCCGACTGACCGGTGCAGCCGCAAACTCCTATGACATCTACTACTGTGTCCACGCGCAGAACACCGGATGGCTGGACTGGGCGAAGAATGGCGAGGCGGCTGGGACCGCAGGGTTCAGCTATCGCCTGGAGGCCATCAAGATTGTTCTGGTACCCAAGGGCGGACCGGCACCGGGTGCGACTGCAAGAGCGTTTGTGCAAGGGTGATGTCCGAAGAGGTTGAAGTGTAAAAATCAGTAGAGATAAATACAGATAAGTAATCATATGGTGCCGGGGATGGTTAACATCTCCGGCACTGTTTTTAGAGAAGTTTTGGAATGACAGGCACATAGTCATATATGAAGACTTTGTAAAATGGGATGCTGAGGATGCTAGACCGAGGTTGCGATATTATTGGGTTTTGATTGAAACGGATGTATTCATAGATTATGAGTTTTATGCGGATGAAGTTCTCAGGAATGTCATGGCGATAAACATAGCAGGTATATTGAATAATTATTTTTGTACCAGTGAATAATACGAGTACTTCCAAAGAGAGAATATTCAAGAAATAATTGATATAACTCCCCAAATTAGTTTTTTCAAAACATCTTACTAAAGGGAGCAAGAAAAATGGCATGGTTGAGCGGACAAGAGCTTATGTTGTTGAGTACAATTATCTATGAAGATTCTATTGCGTCAGGGAATTTTTAGACAATAGAAGAACTTGTGGATCACTACATCTCCTTGGATCAAGAAGGTGCTGACTACTCCGTTCAAGTCAGTCGCATTGGCAATACAGATGGTCGTTCTTCTCGTTGCCGGATTACCAGAAACACTTCGACACTTTCGCCAACGCACCGTCATAATCGCTCGCGCGGTCAACAGTGAAATACTTGAGAAACTCTTGAGTCCACATGTCCATCTCGCCTTCGATCTCGCTGGCGTCGTTCATGATGAACACGACATGCCGGAGATCGGTCGTGGCCATCGCGGGCAACAACGTACTAAACGCCCACACGATGTCGTCCTCGTGATCCTCAAAACCGCTGCGCGCATCGATGACAAAGACCTTTTCGCCACTACTGCGCAGCAACTCCAGCGCAAAAAGCGTCGGTGCGCGGTAATCGTCGTGGTGTGCGTATTTTTTCCATGTTAGCAATACGATGCCGTCTCCGGCGACTCGCTGAACATTGCAAAAATCAGAATCAAAGGAATCAATCATACATATTTACCTCATAGTAATCTCGTGTTGGCCGACAAGGGCGGATTGGCACCGGGTGCAAAGGCAAGAGCATTTGTACAAGACCAATGAAATGAATTCTCAAACTCGGATTCCTTTCTTCGGGGTTTCGGGTTCTACCACGAGAGAATATTGACCAAAATGATGGGTATTATCAGAGTATAAACACGAGGATTATTGAAAATCAATCTCAGCAGTATGATATTTAATTCATTTATATTACTTTAATGTATCGACGCTTGCTATGTGGGAGGTAATGTCATATTATGTCAAATAAATATACATATTCATAATTTTGGCAGAGAAATTCGAATCTATCCGACAATAAATTGTATTGTCGGATAGACGATAGTTTTTTCGCCTGTTGACCTATATATGAAAGGATTTGTATAAATGCATTCCTTTACCGCTTACCATACGGATGTCGGAATACATAAAAAAATCAACGAAGACAGCCTTAGTATCCAAGTTGCGGATACTGCAATTGGCGAAGTCGTATTTGCAGTTGTCTGTGACGGTATGGGTGGGTTGCAGAGAGGCGAGTTGGCCAGCGCTAATGTGACAAGGGCCTTCGCGGAGTGGTTCGAAACGGATTTTCCCACAATGATTTTGGATCCGAATCTACAAGACAAGATATTTGAAAAATGGGCAGAGATTATTAGCACACAGAATCGAGTTATTGCTGATTACGGTGCGCTTTATAAAATTGTTTTAGGCACCACAGCCTCGGTATTGTTAATGCTTGAGTCCGGTAAATTTTTTATTGGTCACGTCGGCGATTCGAGAGTATATTGCATCAACCAATCGGTTCATCAGTTGACGGATGATCAAACCGTCGTTAATAAAGAAGTAAAGAATGGCCGACTGACGATCGAACAGGCAGAATCCGACCCTCGTCGCAACGTTCTGTTACAGTGCGTCGGTGCCTCTCCGACGCTGGTTCCGGACTTTATGTTTGGCGATTTTAGTGTTGGAGACATGTTTCTGTTGTGTTCCGATGGATTTCGTCATGAGATTTCTCTTGATGAGATTACGTCGCATTTGAATCCTGCCATTACGAGGGATGAGGAAAGCATGAGAAATGCTTTAGTTGATTTGATTGAGTTGAATAAGCAGCGTGGGGAGCGGGATAATATCACCGCTTTGGCAATTTTGGTTTCGTGAGAGGGGAACAGTAATTTGACCGCCATCAACAAGGTTATTGACGATAAATACGAAATCCTTAAAATGATTGGCCAGGGCGGGATGTCGAAGGTATATCTTGCGATGGACAGGCGTCTGAATAAGCAATGGGCGATTAAGGAAGTGACCAAGAATGATCGGGATCGCAATAATGTGCATGTTGTTCAGAGCGCGATGGCAGAAGCCAATATGCTCAAGCGACTAGATCATCCTTCCTTGCCAAGAATAGTCGATATTATTGAAGATCCTCAGAGAATTTACGTTGTAATGGATTATGTCGAGGGTGAGTCGCTCGATAAAGTTCTAAGTATGTACGGCGCTCAAACTCAGGAGCAGGTCATCAATTGGGCCAAACAATTGTGTGGCGTATTGAACTATCTTCACAGTTGCACTCCTCCGATCATATATCGGGATATGAAGCCTGCAAATGTTGTTTTGCAACCGAACGGAAATATTAAGCTGTTGGATTTCGGAATAGCAAGAGAATATAAAGACCAAAAGATAGAGGATACGGTCAGCTTAGGAACCAAGGGATATGCGGCACCGGAGCAGTTCGGAGGCAAGGGGCAGACGGATGTCCGAACCGATATATATTGCTTGGGTGTGACATTATACCATCTGGTTACCGGGCACAATCCTTGTGAACCACCTTATGAACTCTATCCAATCAGGCAATGGAACCCGAATCTCTCTGGCGGGCTTGAAAGGATTATTCAAAAGTGCACACAGTTAAACCCGGAAGATCGTTATCAGTCTAGTGCTGAACTTTTGTACGCACTGGAAAGATACGAGACATTTGATGACGCCTATAGACAAAGGCAAAAAAAGATAGTCTTCCTTCAGTCTTTTCTGACAGTCGCCGCAATCCTATTTATTGGAGCGGGGTTCTTGAGTCTGGGGCTGAGAGCTCGCACGAACAATTCTGATTACGAGAATCTCATTCAACTTGCTCAGAAAACAACCTCTGAGACAGATACTGAGCGTCTATACATATCGGCTATAGAGATCAAGCCGTCAGAGGCAGAGGCGTATCGCGGGTTGGTTAACATATATAAAGCGGATGCTGTTTTTTCGATTCGAGAGGAGGAAGCTTTGACGAAGGTACTTCGAACAAATCTTTCTGAACTCAGGGATTCATCGGATTACGCAGATCTTGCTTTTCAAATTGGAAAACTATACTGGTACTACTATGATTATGGAAAAAGTGACGCAACGGATAATCAGATTACTCGAATGAAGAGTTCAATTCAGTGGTTTGAAGATGCGGTGCTTTTCGGGTCTGAAAACAGCGAATACCATCAAATGGCGACAATATATCGAGATATCGGAATGTTTAACCGCGATATTGTGATAAACGTTCAAGAGGCATCGGATAGCGGCAAATATGCCCCGTACTTCAATAACATGGTTCAGTTACTTGAAATGATTAATAACAGTCCCGACGAAAACGAGATCGTACTTTTGGAGGTATACAAACTTTCAATTTACTCTATTGAGAATTACGCACGCAAATTTAAAGCGGATGGAATAACGAGGGATAGCATTCAAGAGGCATTTGATAATGCAGAGCGAGGTCTTTCGTCAGTTTCGGCAACTACAGACAAAGCGGATGAGCTGAAAGCAACATTAGATGGTCGCCTTGAGATTGCTCAAAGTGCCATTGATAATGCATATTCGGAATAGAGGGGGTGGGTAACACGAGCGCGCAAACGTGGCAAACATTGTCAATCGTCTTTTTTTCGGTTGGGGGCATCCTTTTTCTTGTGGCGGTATTCACGTTCTTTCGTTTTGATGTCCTTGCTGCAATTGGTGAACTTAGCGGGCGTACGGCTGCAAAGCAGATCAAAAAACTTGCGCACACATCGCCTTCAATTTCGGGAGGGGGCTCAGCCAGTCCGATTACATATAGTTTCAAAAGTCAGAGACTTGGAGTTACGGCCAAAATATCGAATCAGAGGCCGGGTGTTGCAGCGCTGAAAGCAGCAGATACCTCCTCAGTCAATTCGACTAATCCTTACGCCGCAGGAAGTTTTGTTGCGAGTAATGAGACGGAGCTTTTGGGTGTAAACAGCGACCATTCCAACGTTACGACGTTGTTGTCTGCTGATCCGGCAATTACGGAAAACAATATCGTGAAGTCGGAGTCTGTTTTTGGCCCGGCGGATATGACGACTCTACTATCTCCGGAAGAGGTAGACACATCGAACATGACGACGATATTATCACAGAACGAATCATTTACGGGAGATAACCAAGTGACATCGAGCGCTTTTCGAATCACTCGATCGATTCTTGAGGTTCATACACAAGAAAGAATCCAATAAACGGTTGAAGACAGATAGATAAAGATCAATAGATAAGAACGAAAAAACGAAGAGGAACAATTAGTTCGCAGATCATTCAGAAACGCAGTGGGGGAAGAATATGAAGAAGCATCAGGAACAGAAACAAAATAGGCAGGGTCTATCAATAAAGAGGCTGGCGACAATATTGGCCATGGCTATGTTGACGACATTTTTCATCAACAACTTTACTTTGGTGGTCTCGGCCTTACCGGTAGAAAAGTTTACCGTTAATTTACCGACGGGTGTCTCAGGAACCATTCAGGTCACATTAACCAACGCCGAAGACACGGGGGATACCAGCACGATGGTTGCTTCCGACGGTCAGGCTGTCTTCGAAGCGTTCGTCGATGATGGGAATGAATACGATCTGACAGTATCAGGGATAGACGGTTATGATACTTTTACGATTGAAGCGATACCGATAGTAGCTGATTCAGATTCGATTACTATTGATATTAATGATTTGGTACCTATATTTGAGGTGACCGGAAGACTGACCGTAGATGATGAAGGAACAGGGTATTCCGGAGACGTCACTATTACTCTCTCTACCCCCGGCAGAGCGGATATGCAATTTTTTCACACGCTGACAGACGGCGAATATACAGCAAGTCTTGTTTCGGGTAAAACCTATACGATAAATATCGATCCAAATGCAGATGAATATGAGACGCTGACGATCGATGATGTTGTCATTACTTCTGACTTAAATATCGGCGAACACACACTGTCGCGAAAAACGTTTGCGATCACGACTGAAGCCGGCGCAAACGGCAGCATTATTCTTGATCCTGACAGTACGTCAGTATCTTATGGCGATGATGTATCAGTGACTATTAGGGCAGACAACGGATACACAATTAGCAGTCTGACAGTAGACGGTGCAACTTTGTTAGGGCCTTATTTACTTAGTCAAGCCGTTGGGGGCTTGGAGTATTCCTTTACACTCGATGATATCAGGACTGGCCATAATATTCAGGCGACTTTTGATGAAATAACCGATGGTGTTTTTTCTGAGTTTAGAGTTAATTTAAAGGAAGACGATCCTGATGGATCCGGAGAGCACCCTCCAATTGCAAATTTGGGACCCAACGTAAAGGTTACAATTACGGATGTGGCTAACCCCAACTACACGAGAACGGTTGATTACGTAGATGATGAGGCCGTGTTCTATAATATTGTTAAAATCAATCACGATTACAAGTTTAAAGTCACGGGAATGATAGGCGTTCTAGATTTTGATCAGAATATACCTGTACATTTCAATCAGGGGATTGATTTTCATTATATACATAGGCACGAATTTGTTAATAGAGGGCTGGTTTTACCAAAAAAAGATATATACTTCGCCTTCAAAACACTCGATGGCACTGACCAAAGAGTCAGCGGCTCATACTCAATATCCGGATATGAAGATAGGGAATCAACTGATATAGATAATTTGTCGGGTGTTGGAATCGAAAATTTGTACATGGGACAGGCATATACAGTAAGTTTTGATGTCGGAGAGAAATATGAGCCGTGTGAAAAGAATATCACCGTTAGCGATTCTATTAATTATGAGGAAGTACTCTTAACGGTTAATACGTACACTCTGACGAAAGAAAACCTCACGGGTGGTGGACGGATTTGGTTCGATGGACAAGAAGAAGACTCAGAGGCAGACATTACCGTTGAGCATGGAAGCGACATCAATGTAAATATAGATCCGGACCAATACTGGCAAGTTGATGAGGTCAGTATCACCAATGAAACCACAGGCACAAGTTATTCAATCGCTTTAGATAATAATGCCAAGCTAAATGGTTTCTATCATCCTCTTGATTCTGAGAACGGTATTAGAGATAACTATACAGTGACTGTGAAATTTATGCCGATAATTAAAACAGTTACTTTCAATTTTGATGAATCCTTAGCCGATGTAATTGAAATCGAACCTGCAGATGACGCAGGCATTACGGCGTTACCGGACGGAAAATCATTCGAAGTGAGGCAGGGTTCTACGCCTAGTTTCACTGTGAAAATTAAAGCTGATAAGTCAGAATATCACTTGACTACTATCAAGCGGGGTGGTAATAATGTTCTCAATAATACTTCAAATGACTGTCACGAGTATGTAATAGATGTTGGTACTGTAATTAATAATATCTCCTATAACGTTAATGCCGCACTCGACGAGTATGATGTATCCATTTACAAGTATGTCGACGAACAACTGCCTAGCCCGACCCCTACGCCCGAATCATATGAACACGGCTCTGAAATCGACACAATTGAACCGCCTGACGATGATCTTTTCGCAGATTCCAATGCGTTTGTGTCCGTGTATAATTCCGACTATGAGTTGTTGTACAATCTCACGACTGATGATGACGGCAATCTTTCGGCCCCGATCATTGTAAAGTCAGACTTGATAATTGAGATTAGGTTTTCGAGTGCCATTGAGTATGATGGAGACCCGACCGGGTTATTCTCTTTGATTCCTAACGAATACACGGAATTCATTGAATTACGTACGAACGGGACGGTTAACGAATACGTATACAGCAACTCTAACGAAGCTGCCGTGACATTTGCACCGTTTGGGCAAAATCCGGGAAGCTTAATTCGACTTCCAGATCAGGAAGACAGTCAACAGAGTCACAACTTTGATGTTTCAACATACGTTCCGTTCTTCTATGTGCGTCTAGATGCTGATTCCGTCTGGTATATAGAAACGAATTACCCCTTCCGGGTCATCATCGACAAACAGTCGCCGGAAGTAAGGACCGTTTCTGCTCCTGACTGGGCCTCCGGCGTATCGGTGGTCAACGGAACAGCTAGTGATCCGGACAATCAAGATCAACCTTCTTCTGGTTTGTGGAAAATGGTGTGGAGTGTTGATTCACTTTCAGATGCTGAAGTAATCGATGCTGCAAAAAACGGTCCGAACTCAGAAGACATCGATTCGGACGGTAATTTCTCCTTCTCGATTTCAGGTCAGCAAAACGAAGTATATAACGTCTATGCTGTCGACCTTTCACAGAACGTATCCGAGTCTATGAGAGTGAATGTCAAGATTGACGATACACTTCCTGCGGTTGACGGATTCTATGTCAGCAAGGTTCATGATGATCAAATCGTCAGAGAGCTTCCATTCGGGACGTACTCTAACAAAGAAGTTCAGTTAAGGGTTGCGGCAAGCGATGAAGGCGGATCCGGATTGGCTTCAATCTCGCTATATCTGAATAATGAATTAATAGAGACCAAAAGTGTCACAGATAATAATGACGCCTCATTCATAGTCCCGGCGGAGTTTTTTGCGGAGCAAAGTGCCCGCGAAATTACGGTCACAGCGACTGCGAAGGATGTAGCCGGTAACGAAATGGCCTTGCCGGTATTCCCTGATAATTCTGATGATTCCTTTGCGGTCAACAAGCTGATTCTGGAAAACATCAAACCGGGAGCAACCATCGTTCCAAATGGGTCGATCTATATCGATCCGACCGGAAAAACCTGGTATTCCGAAAGCCCCACGTTCAGTATCGGCTTAAGTGACGCAGATTCCGGAATAAATCGTGTCACAGTTACGGTTAACGGTACCGCTGTGAATACAGACATAGACGGTAACGATTTTAACCTGCGCTCTAACGAGGCGGAAACATCAGAACAGACGATCGTTATTTTTGGTGATCCTTCTCTTCGCAGGCCGGACGGCACTTATGAGATCGTGGTTCGAGTAGAAGATAATTCCGGCAATATCGCGGAGGAAACAATAATAGTTTATCAAGATATCGGAGATCCATATATTCGAGGTTTCCGTTACGAGGTGGTCGGAACTGAAGGGGTATCCGCGATGCCTGCTCAAATAGAATCGACGGAATACGGCTATTATTTTTCTGAGGATACAGTGGTTACAATACTGGCCGGAGACTCGGCTCCTTCCGCAGGAGTAAAGAGCATCACTTATTTCACGGTAGACCATAACAACACAAAGAGTGCAGAGACGACGATTCTCACGACTAATGACGAAGTGTCTTTCATAGTTCCCGCGAATTTCAAAGGAAAGATATATGCAAAAGCGACAGACGCGGTTGGAAACACTCCCGATCTATTTACCTCGCCGATGGGTACAATTGTAGAGTCTCTATCGAAACATCTTGAAGAAACTCACATCACGATCGATAAACCGCAAACCACGTTGCGAGACGACAAGGGTTTGGACCTCTACGCGAATGACATTGATGTTAACCTGACGGTTATCGACACCTATTCGGGAATATACAAAGTGGAATGGTCCGTCGTCGCGCCGAATGATGTCGGCAATAACCAAAGTGGTCAAGTCGAAGTTAATAACGATGCTTCTCTCGCAGGCGGTGATAGCAGCGGTTGGTCTGTGCGTGGGACAAATGAAAACCTTGTTACAGAAATGACCCGAACACTCCGCATTACCAATAACAGTAATACCATTCTCCTCCGCGTGCGAATAACTGATCGTGCCGGAAATGTTACTGAGAAAGATATGACATTCAGCATTGACAAAACTTCGCCAACCATCCAAGTCAGTTACAACAATAATTCTCCGGATTCGCAGTTCACGGACTACTACAATGCGGACAGAACGGCCACCATTGTGATCACAGAGCGTAATTTTTCTCCCGATAACGTGCCGGTCACGATAACCGGAACCGGGGTATCGACGCCTTCGGTTTCGTCCTGGACGACGGTCACAGATCTGACTAATCCGGATAAGACGACGCATACGGCTACGGTTCACTATAGTGCAGACGGTGATTACACATTTAATATCGCTTACTCGGATCTTGCGGGAAATCGCGCCAATATTTTCACACAACAGTCGTTCACTATAGATAAGACAAAACCGGTCGTTTCGGTATCATATGACAACGATAGTGCACAAAACGGAAAATATTACCAAGCAATGAGAACGGCCACAATCAGAATTGTCGACAGAAATTTCGAACCTTCTCGAATCAAAATTGAAGGTATTGCGACGGATAACGGTGTGTCTGTCACTTTCCCTGTGACGAGCGGGTGGTCTTCCAGTGGGGATACGCATACGACGACCGTCCGTTTTTCGGCAGAGGCGACCTACCGTTTTTCGATTTCCGGACTGGATCGTGCCGGAAACAGCTTGGATGTATATCAACAAAGTGAATTTATTATTGACACGACAGCACCGACGCTCGAAATTACCGGTGTTGAGAACCGATCCGCCAATAACGGAGTCGTTATTCCGGTGCTTTCTATGGCGGATGCGAACTATGACCCGAGTAAAGTCTCAATAACGTTAGTTGGAGCGAATTCGGGTGAGGTGGTTCCTTCAGGAGAAAGTGAGGAACAGACCGATGGTGAAATTTTCACTTTTGATGATTTTGAACGAATCAAAGAAGTGGACGACATTTACACATTGAAGGTCTCGGTGGTGGATTATGCCGGAAATGAGACAACACAGCAGATAGAATTTTCTGTCAATCGTTTTGGGTCCGTATATACTTTTGACGACTTGATGAAAACGATTAATGGTAAGTACCTGTTGAGTGAACCGGATATTATCTTGCATGAGACCAACGTAGATACATTGTTACTCGACACCATTAAGATTAAAATCACCGTCAACGGTGTACCGAGAGATTTGGTTGAAGGTGCTGACTACTCCGTTCAAGTCAGTGGAGGAGACGGAGAGTGGAGCCGTTACACTTATACGATTAATAAAGAATTGTTTGCCGGAGACGGTCTGTACAGCGTAAGCCTGTATTCCGTTGACCGTGCAGGGAATGTGAACGAGAATATTGATGAGGTCAAGGCGGCTGAAATCAATTTCGGCGTGGACAAGACTCGACCCGTTGTCGTATCCGTTGACCTAGACAGCAACAAGCAGTATCCGGTTGAAGAGAAAAGCGCGACCTTCTCTGTCAAGGACAATCTGGAACTTGCAAGTGTTCGGGTTTATCTGAATGGTGAAGAAGTGGAATTGCAGACAGACGGAGAGAATTACACCTTTGTTGTTGCACAGTCCAACGCTCCTCAGAGCATCAAAGTAATTGCTGTTGATTCGGCAGGTAACGAGCAAGTCCTTGAACTTGAGAATTTTCTTGTCACAACGAACCTGTTCTTCAGATGGGTTAACAACACGCCTGTTTTTGTTGGATCAATTTTGGGCGTCGCCGGACTGGCGACCGGCATTTCCTTGTTCTTTGTATTCTTGCGACGCAAGAGACGCAGAAGAGCATAGGAATAAATGTTCAACGTGATGAAGAGGTAGATGGATCAGGAGAAATAGCAAAGAGAAAAGAGCTCAGATAAGTAATCATATTGTGCCGGGGATGGTTAACATCTCCGGCACTGTCGTCTATGAAGAGAATATGGCGATCCGGCGTAAATCAGAATTATCGATATTCTCGAGTCCGCATGTCCATCTCACCTTCGATCTCGCCGGCGCCGTTCATGATGAACGCGACATGACGGAGATCGGTCGTGGCCATCGCGGGCAACAACGTAATAGTAATCTCGTCTTGATTTGAACTCCATTGTGGCGGAAAATAAGAGAAGAAGTAATCGAAATATTCGTCGACCGTATGAGACACAGGGCTCGGGGATGAGTATCTACTTTGTTGGTGGTAAGAAAGTCGATGGAGATACTTGAAACAGCTATAGAATCACTACTTCAGGTTCTGATTTTCAGCATGATTCCATTTCTGGCTTGGTTGATTTTCGCGCGCAAGAAAGAGCCCTCGTTTTTCAAGTGGATCGGGCTGACCAAACCTGTCATAAGCGACCGAAAAATCGTCGTCCTTGTTATTGCCTCCAGCCTATTATTGTGGGTCATCGTGACACCGCTACTCCAACCACTGATGGATCAAAGCGCGACCACCGACTACTCAAAAAACGGAATCAGCGCGTCGGCCGTGACTCAAGTTATATTCATGTCTTTCATAAAGACCGGCCTCTCCGAAGAACTATTTTTTCGAGGTTTTCTCGGAAAAAGACTCATTTCCAAATTCGGATTCATCGTCGGCAACACTATTCAAGCCGTCTTGTTTGGCGCAGCGCACAGTTTCATTGTTTTATCCGGTTGCGGGATAATACTGACGCTGACGCTTGTCGCTGTAGCCGCCACCATCGGTTGGCTTCAGGGACTCTTGAACGAAAAAGCCGCAAACGGCTCAGTAATCCCCAGCATTTTATTGCACGGAATCAGCAATACCGTAACCGGCGTGATGGCGATGTTTTGAGAATTTATGTCGGGTTCACTATTCTGCACGGCTAAATCCCGATCCCGACCTTGACGTCTGGCCAGAATAGTATCCATAGCATAAACGTGATAAACTTTTGTTGAAGAGGATTTCCGGCAACCAGCACCTGTGATTGCTTGCGCAGCTCCCAAACGATTTCCGCCAACTTTCATCTACAGTTACTAGCGCACAGTCACAGTTAGTATTTTGACCAAGCTTTACAACGCCGTAATCCCCAATCGCTTGAGCAAGAACTCAGAGGTATCCTATGCTGACTCGCCCACCGACTCCTGAAGATATCATTCATTGGCGCCAAACAGCGGCTCGCTATCGTTCGAGCCTAAAACCTAATCGCAAAAGCGCCGACGAAGTGGTTGCATATATCGAATCGCGCTATCCGTTTCACTATTCTGAAGATCCTAAAATGCACGATGTCGTCGCGAAAAACGTTCTATTAAATGCGTTTTTTGCCGAAAAACTTCCGCACGGTGCGCGTCCGAGTACTCGGGTCTTGTTGATCGATAATGAAGGGCAGGGGGCGGCGCTTTATGATGAACAGGACGATTTTTTTCGTGACAGTCCGATTATTGTGGGGATTGAAGCTTGCACTAGACACATTCTTGTTGAGGGCAGTTCGAAATTATTCGATGAATTGACCGCGTTTGTCGGTCTTGATATTAAGGATATTGAAAACGATTTTCTGGTTGCCCAATATATTGAATCTCTTCAGAGAGTCACGAATGGTACAGACATCATCTTATAATAATGGCAGAGACCGCGTTTTGGCGGATTACTCGATGCGGTATGCGGGAGGGAATGGCTGTGTGTTTTGGGATTTTTCGGAAAAAACGACGTCATCGTCGTAATGCTCGTCATATCGACTCTGTGGATTCGGAGTACCAAGAACTCGATGACATTATGGAGTACATGATCATCACGGAGCAGGATGTGGATGACTTGTTTGATTGAATATATTGACGTTGTCGCGCGGTTTTATTGACAGCGAAACGATTCGTGCTATAATGACAAGACGATTTTACATGCCTTAATATGGGAATCATGGTTATCTGGGGAGATCGTTGTTTTTTCTAAGGTGTAAATCAGATTATTGAATATTTATAAGATTGTTATGCAAAATAATCGCTTAGTTCGATTTTTTTCGTTTTTTGCCTGTCTTGCAGTCGTTTTGGGAATGCTTTTCGTCAGCCAAGGTACGGCTCTTGCGGATACTGATACCACGACGGGGCTGGGTTATTATATTTCCGGTGGCAATGCAACCGTCAATGGATTTATAGCACCATCAGGATTCAATGGTTCGCTTACGATTCCGGCGACTTTAGGTGGTGCGCCGGTGACAAGTATTTTGGGCAGTACGTTTATCGGCAATGAAAGCCTAAAGAGCATCAACATTCCGAGTAGCGTGACTACCGTGAGTGAAATGTATTTTGACCAGTGCATAAATTTGGCTGCTATTAACATAGACGCCGCGCATCCGAGCTACAAAAGTATCGATGGCGTGCTGTACAACAAGGATGGCACCGAATTGCTTTGCGTTCCTCAAGCAAAAAGCGGTAGTTATTCTATTCCGAGCACGGTGACGACTATAAACAGATATGCTTTTGAGGAATGCACATTATTGACCAGTTTGAATATCCCGAGTGGTATTTTAGATATTTCGAATTTGGATGTTAGTGATTGCTCGGTATTGAGCTCTATTACTGTGGATGCTGCAAATCCTAACTACAAATCCGTTGACGGCGCGGTGTTGTCAAGGAACGGAACCAAAATGGTTTTGTGCCCGACCGGAAGAACGGGTAGCTATTCAATTCCGGGCAGTGTGACAAGCATCGAATACAATGCGTTCTATAATGCCTATTATCTGAACAGCCTTACGATCCCGAGCGGCGTTTGGTATATTTCTGAAGATTACTTCGATAGTTGCAGCGCTCTAGGCGCTATCCATGTTGATGCCGCGAACTCAAATTATAAAAGCATCAACGGTGTCTTATTCTCAAAGGATGGCAGCACCATTCTCTGTTGTCCGGCAATGAAATCCGGTAGTTATTCTATTCCGAACGGCGTAACAACGATTAATAGTTATGCGTTTGACAATTGTGATCTTCTTATGAGTGTTGTCGTCCCAAGTAGTGTGACGACTGTAGCCACATCGGCATTTTATAGTAACGATAGACTCATGAATGTATATTTTTATGGCAATGCACCGACGGTCGTTTCAAATTCTTTTCGTTGGTACGCGGACGGATTTGCGGTGCGTTATCAGAAAGGGAGAACCGGATATACCAATCCGTGGGGTGGGGCTACAGCAATCCCGATTGAAGGCGTAGCCTATCGCACTCATGTTCAGGATTTTGGCTGGCAAGACTATGTTCTTAACGGAGAGTCTTCCGGCACCAGCGGGCAATCGAAGCGACTGGAAGCGATCAACATCAAGTTGGAAGGTATTTCCGGCGGTATCGAATACCGCACTCACGTCCAGGATATCGGCTGGCAGGATTGGGTCGCAAACGATGCCTTAAGCGGCACCAGCGCCCAGTCGAAAAGACTCGAAGCGATCCAGATCCGCCTGACAGGCGAAGCTGCAGACTTATACGACGTCTATTACCGTGTACATGCCCAGGATACGGGTTGGATGGACTGGGCGAAAAACGGCGCATCCGCCGGAACTGCCGCATATTCAAGACGCCTCGAAGCCATTGAGATTAAAATCGTCGCCAAGGGCAGCGCGGCACCGGGGGCTACAGCTCGTCCGTTCATTCAGAATGACTCGGTAACGCCCACACCAGTTCCGACAATTAATCCGTCCGATCCGGACACTTCCGCAGTCCTATATAAGACGCACGTCCAGGATGTCGGCTGGCAGGATTATGTCAGTGACGGCGCTGTTTCCGGTACGAGCGCAAGATCGCTACGACTCGAAGGCATTCAGATTAAGCTGGAAGGTATTTCCGGCGGCATCGAATACAGCACCCACATTCAGGATATCGGCTGGCAAGGCTTTGTCGCGAACGACGCGATGAGCGGCACGAGCGGACAGTCCAAGCGACTTGAGGCCATCAAGATTCGTCTGACCGGTGCAGCAGCCGAAGCCTATGACATTTACTACTGCGTCCATGCTCAGAATACCGGATGGCTTGACTGGGCGAAGAACGGAGAAGCAGCAGGTACTGCCGGTTTCAGCTATCGCTTAGAGGCGATCAAGATTGTGTTGGTCCCCAAAGGCGCTCCGGCACCGGGCCCGACCGCCAGAACTTTTGTGCAAGGGTAATTGATCCACACGACTTAAGGATTCAAGAACAAGTGATTAATATAAACTAAATATTGCAGGAAAAATCATCTCGAAGTCCGAGACAGAGCAGCACCGATGTCAAGTCGGTGCTGTTTGATTTTTCCGGTTATCTCTGTCCACCTTTACTTCGCGTTTATTTATCCATAACAGATACTTTCCAAACAAGATAATGTTTGGAGATGAACATAACAGGTACTGATTGTAAAATTGAAAATATAAACACCCATCTGTGTATAACACTAATATTTTGACGAAGTGCTGACATATATGCTCACCCTGAAGGGGGCTCAAGGAGGTGCAAGATGAAAAAGAAGTATTTTAGTCTAATTCTTGCAATAGTGTTTATCGTGTCGAGTTTTTCTGCTTTTGCCAGTCCGGTGAACGCTGATGTTACTGATCCGCCACCGTCGGTCAGGATTGCCGGCGTGGATCTATTACCGGGAGGAGTGAACGAAGACTATGGGGTCTCCTTCTCTGCACCGGAAGGGGAAACACCGACATTGACTCTGAGTAATTCGCATATTCCATATGTAGAAGGTGAGCCGGGAATCCAGATATCCGGCTTTGATAATTTTCGAATTGTTGTTTCAGGCGAAAACACAATCGACGCAGGTCAATACTCGACCGGGATCCGGATGGAAGGTGGCAACCTGACAATAGGCGGTGATGGAACTTTAACTATTACCGGTGACCGTGGTATTTGGATGGACGGGCTGGGTATTGCAAGAACGCTGGCCTTCGAAGGATCAGTAACAGCGGATATCAGTAAGATCGAGGTTGTTGCCGCGGAAGATAATCAAACCCGTGTGGCATTTAGAAATACGGTTAGCGTGAGATTACACCAGTCGCGGCAAGACTTTGGGAACAGGATTGATATAGACGACACGGCGACTTTGCGATTCGCCGCCGATCAGGGTCAGGTCTTGATTGGTAGTCAGAATCTAGTCAATCCGGAAGAAACGATAGATGGTTTCACTTTCACAGAAGAAACGTATGATACACCCGCGACGTTGACGCTAAATGGCGCGAGTATTCAATCAGATGAAGACGGTGAACAGGGAATCCAGATATCCGGCTTTGATAATTTTGGAATTGTTGTTTCAGGTGAAAACACGATCAATGTTGGCGGCCCCGGATCCGTCGGAATACTGATGCGAGGCGGCAACCTGACAATAGGCGGAACCGGATCAATAGACATTACCGGTGAATCCGGTATTTGGATGGATGGTTTTACGGACGCGCGGACGCTGACTTTTATCGGTAGTCTGACCGCAGACATCAACTACCTTC
>JAAYBI010000049.1 GCA_012718915.1 Clostridiaceae bacterium | reverse complement strand
ATGATTATGATACAATCCCCGGACGTTGCTGCGGTGTGTCAAAATGCTCGAAAATGGTTATTAAAAAAGACACCCCGATGAGGAGTGCCTTCTTGTATGTGGCGGAGAGAGAGGGATTTGAACCCTCGGATGGGTATTAGCCATCACACGATTTCCAGTCGTGCGCCTTAGACCAGCTCAGCCATCTCTCCACTTCACCGGGTCAGCGAAGAGTCAAAGCATGACCCGCCATGCAATTGTACAGATTCGGGGATATATTGTCAATTGCTATGGGCAGGAATTTTGCATAGATATATTCCATAACCATATTCAATTGTTTGGTTTTATCCGTTCAAATCTAAAGATATTTCGGACGTATTGTTTGATTGGGAAATATTTGGACTATTGTGGAAGCACTAATTAAAAAATACCTGACTTTGTTCGTCATTTCATAAAATCTCAAGAAAGTTCGATGGCGAAAAGCCCTGATATCATTGCATGAACAAACATTTTTCGCCGCTAACGTCTTAGTGTCATTGCAGAGGCGAAGATTGATTATTTTCAGACGCGTAACATTATCGTTCCCGCGGTTATGCTCGTACTCGGACTTGATGGTGCATCGTTCCAAATCACGGAGCTTACCGAAATCTCCGGAATGGCACCGGCTGCGGTATCAGGAATTATTCTCAATATAATTCTGCCTTCGGCGAAAGAAAAACAGGATAAAAACACTAAGATATCTATTCGAAGCAAATCCTATTAATAATTAAGAAAATTCAATCAAATGGCTTCGGATGCCACATATCCGACGCTTTTTGTATGAATTGTATCCGATGATACAACTTTATTATGTAAAACCTCGTACTATTATTATGAGTTTTGACGTAATCTGGTAATGGGGTGAAGTATATGCAAAAGAATAAATTCAAAATTTCCGGAATGACTTGTGCCGGGTGCGCAGCATTTGTAGATAAAACGTGTAAAGAAATGAATGGTGTAGCGTCTTGCGAAGTTAATCTCGCGACAGAAATGCTTCATGTTCATTTTGATGAATCCGTAATTACCGGAGAGGAAATAAAAAGACGAATTGACGCGACGGGATATAAGTTGACGGACATCACTGAAGGCGGTATAAGAACAGTCACGCCGGAGCTCGACGATGAAGCCAGGAGTATCAGAAGACGGCTCATTATTGCTGTTATATTTACTCTTCCGATTTTCTACCTGGCGATGTCGCACATGCTGCCTTTCGGCGGCTTACCCATACCGTCATTTTTGGATATGCACGATCATGCTCTTCGCTTTGCATTGGTTCAGTTGATCCTATCTGTTCCGGTTCTCCTTGCCGGCTATCGTTTTTATACGAGAGGATTCAAACTTTTGATCAAGCGGTCGCCGAATATGGACTCGTTGATCGCAATCGGCACCTCCGCGGCATTTTTATATGGCGTGTACGCGGTCGCAAGAATCATTTCCGGAGACCATGCCATGGTTCATCAGCTTTATTTTGAATCTTCGGCAGTTGTGGTTACTCTGGTCATGGTCGGCAAATACTTGGAAGCCGGAAGCAAAAGCAAGACATCCGAGGCCATTCAAAAACTAATGAACCTGACGCCGAAGACGGCTGAGAGGATGGATGGTGATGACGTTCAGACCGTAGATGTTTCTATGCTTGAGGTGGGGGATCGCGTGTTGGTTCGGCCAGGTGCGTCAATACCTGCGGACGGTATTGTTGAGGACGGAGTATCATCGGTCGATGAAGCCTTGGTTACCGGAGAAAGTATGCCCGTTCGAAAAGAACCTGAGAGTTTTTTAATCGGAGGCAGTGTCAACGTCGACGGAAGAGTTATCATGCGTGTCACCCGAGTAGGTGAAGACACCATGGTGTCTCAGATCATCAAATTAGTAATGGACGCACAAGCACAGAAAGCACCGATTTCTCGTCTGGCGGATCGGATTTCGCTCTATTTCGTGCCGGCGGTTCTTATTATTGCAATTCTTGCCGGCCTGGGATGGCTTATTTCCACTCAATCGTTTGATTTCGCTCTCAAAGTATTTGTAAGCGTGCTGGTCATATCTTGTCCGTGTGCATTGGGACTGGCGACGCCAACAGCTATTATGGTTGCTTCCGGAAAAGGGGCTTCGCTCGGTGTCTTGTTTAAGGGTGGCGAAGCGTTGGAGACGACGGGGAAAATTAAAGCGATTGTTCTTGATAAAACCGGGACGGTGACCGAAGGAAGGCCGACGATGACTGATTTCGTAATATTCGATAACAAGCAATTGAAGAATTTTGACGAGAATGAGCTTTTCCGTATTGTGGCTTCTGCTGAGAGCGCCTCGGAGCACCCCATCAGTGGCGCATTGGTGTCTGCGGCTGTCAAAAAAGGGATCATTATCACACAACCGGATTCATTTACCGCGGTTCCGGGACGAGGTATTCGTGCAATTGTAGACGGACATCATGTGTTGGTTGGTAATGAAGCATTCATCGCCGAAAACGAAATCGACACAATGGTAGCGGACAAACATATTCAAGACTTTTCGGAATCCGGAAAAACGACACTGATCGCGATTATTGATGGTGTTATTTCGGCAGCCTTTGCGGTATCGGATGAGATTAAGAGCGGTGCGGCCGAAGCGGTTCGAGCACTTCGAAAAATGGGCATCCATACGGTCTTGCTTACCGGAGATAATAGGAGGACAGCAAATGCCGTCGCGGCACAGATTGGTGTTGATGAGACGATTTCTGAAGTTATGCCACAGGATAAAGCCGACAAGATTAAATCATTGCAGCAAGGGGGAAGGTTAGTTGCAATGGTCGGAGACGGCATCAATGATGCGCCGGCTCTTGCGGTTGCGGACGTTGGTATAGCAATCGGAACCGGCACGGATATCGCAGCACTATCTTCCGATGTGATTGCGATGAAAGGTGATCCCAATGAGATTGTTGCGGCGATCACATTGAGTAAGGCAACGATACGTAATGTCAAGCAGAATTTGTTCTGGGCGTTTATTTTTAATACAATCGGCATCCCGGTGGCAGCTGGAATTTTACACATATTTGGCGGTCCGCTTCTGGATCCGATGTTCGCAGGATTTGCGATGGCGATGAGTTCGTTATTGGTGGTCAGCAATGCGCTGAGATTGCGTAGTTTTAGACTATAATCATGGAGATTAATTCGACAAAATAATGATGTGGCTGTAAAGTGTAAGAGTAAAGTTGTATCCTCAAATTGAGATTGAATTCAAAGATTATGATGAGTTATTGCTCGGGAGGTTGACTATGAGCCGCGGCGGTCTTAACTTTATTCGAAGACAATCAGAAAGACTAACAAAGACGATCTCCGGGAATCCGATGTTTGTATTGTCGGTACTCGTTCTATCAGTCCTGTATACCGTTGAGACATATGGAAATGATATTTGGATGGGATATATGCTCGTCTGTATCGCTTCGGCAGTTGTGGCACTTATCATGTCAATAGTCGGGCGAAAAATTAGTAGCACATCATTTCGCAAACTTTCTGAATATCTCGGAACTCCTTTATTTGCTCTGGGCTATTACATTTTTCTCAGAGTATATGAGAATTTTCGGGGCATCGAACTCGAAAACTCCGAATTCTTTATGATGTATTACTTGCTTTTCGTCTTGTTGATCTTCACTATATATATGTGCCTTCAATCGATCGTCTTATCACGACCCTATGAAAGTGTTTTCATGTCAGTGCTTAAAGCACTTATGTTTACATTGTTCTTTTCCGGAATCATGTGGGGAGGCATCTCCCTGATATTATTAGCTATCAATTTCTTGTTGGTTAAAATTGATTCCAAGGTATACAGATATATTGCAGTATGGGTATTCGCATTTATTGCTCCGATCTTCTTTGCTTCAAATCAATTCTCTCCAAGAAAAGAGGAGGGAGCAGATCAAGCAAATGAAGATAAGAAGGCTACTGTTCCCTCTTTCTTTCGAATCGTGTTGCTTTACGTTATGGTTCCGTTAACTGCAATATATGGTCTTGTACTTATTCTTTACCTTATAAGATCACCGTTTCAAGTGCTGAGTAGGGCGAATTTCCACGGAATAGTATTCGCATTTTCTGCTGCCGTATTGTTCGTTTATTTCTCAATTCAGAGCATTGACAGCAAATTATCGCGTATCTTTTCGCTCGCTTCCCCCAAATTGGCCGGTATTTTTTCAGTTTATCATCTCATCCTCATCATTCGGGATATTCGTGGATATGGTATTCGTTACTCAGATTATTTGCTGATTATTTTCTGCGTTTATGTCATCTTGTTTGCATTCATTACTTCTTTTGTAAAAAAAGATAAACTTGTAATTGCGCCTATGGTTATGGCGATAATATTGCTGATATCTATTTTACCGCTGGTCGGTTTGTATCCGGTTGTGATGAGGAGCCAGAGTCGACTGCTGATCGATGTTCTTGATAGGAATAATATGTGGGAAGACCAACGGATGGTTCCGGGTTCTCCATCCACCGAGGAGGATCGATATTTAATCAGTTCCACCCTTTCGACGCTATCGACAGAGGGAGAACTTCAAAAAATTATTAACGATGATTTTAACGTATACGACATTACGGTATTCAGACAAAAAACTGGCTTTGATAGTGTATTTTGGTATGACCCGAATAACCGGGGAAGAGACCCCGATTCGGGTAACGCGCAGTATTATTATTGGAATGCTCCTGAGTCGACCGTCTGGCAAGTGGATGGCGCACAATATATCATTCCGTGGGTATATTTTGATATTTATGCGAATGAGAAGTTTATAGAAAGTGGCGATGGCCAGCGTTATAAGCTTACAGACCAGTCCGGAGAGTCATATTTTGTCGATATTGACTATTTTGAGAACGATGCTCGTCTTCGACTGACTGATGATGATGGTCAAGAACTAATTCTTATCTCGATTAATGAGTTCTTAGACATGAATATATCAGACCCCACAAATCTTTCGCTTCTCTCACCGGATCAATTGCGCTTGACAAGCGTATTTGATTCCGGAAAGATCACAATTGTTTTTCAAAGTCTGAGCACAGCAGTCACAGAGAAATCAACGACCTATTCGGCAGAAGGTTACATTCTGGTGTATTTTGAGTAGGGTATTATCGGACATTTTCGAGAGAGCAAAGGTTCTGAGAAGTATATTGCAAAGGCGGTTTTATGAGTGGCAAGAATTACGGTTGGCTTGATCGCACACGAATTTTAATCGGTGATCAAGCGATTCAGACGTTGAAAAACAAATCCGTTGCCATATTTGGAATTGGCGGAGTCGGTTCATATGCAGCGGAAGCATTGGCGCGAAGCGGTGTGGGTACGATTCACTTGATTGATAAGGATATTGTTGACATTACCAACATTAATCGACAGCTTCTGGCATTACATTCAACAGTCGGTAAGCTTAAGACGGAGGTCATGAAGGCTCGTATTCTGGATATCAATCCGGATGCAAAAGTTATCACTTATCCGATATTCTTCGAGAAAAACAACAAGGATGCATTCGACTTTTGCAAGGTGGATTATGTTGTGGATGCCATAGATACCATTGACAGCAAAGTATTCCTTATATGTGAAGCGCATCGACATGGTGTGCCTATCATCTCTGCCATGGGAGCCGGCAACAAATTAGACCCGACACGGTTTCATATTGATGATCTGTCGAGAACAGGCGTTTGCCCTTTGGCAAAAATTATGAGACGACGACTAAAAGAACATGGTATCGAGAATATAGACGTCGTCTATTCGAGAGAAGTACCCCGACAAATTGAACGGATTGAACATTCGACGGCAGACAGTGATTTCCCGGCGTATAACGTGAAGCGGGCGGTAGGCAGTGTGTCTTTTGTACCGTCTGTTGTTGGTTTAATGATGGCGGGTCACGTCGTCAATCAATTTTTGGACGTTTTGAATCATAATCAGATGAGTCAATCGCATTCGGATTGATCCGCTCGAATTTAGCTGCGATGATATCCGGACTTCATCGTATAACATTGTTACAAAGCCTGTATAACGAAGGTTTCACGATGATTATGCGTTTTTATTTGCACTCAACGAATCGCTGCCGCTCGTGCAGTATGAGTGTGAATTTCCGGGGTCCGAGTGAGACGTTGAGATTAAGTTCTGCAGGATTGTATTTGTCGTGCAAAAAAATTATGATTATTTATGAGTATTAATTTAGAATCCGACGAGTCGATATTCGACGGGGAAAATTTTGCCAAGGAGATAATTTCCAAAGGAGAAGGCGATGAGCATAAAGAGTGAAGCCTTGAGATATCTTGGGCACAAAGATCAAAACATTCCGGATGACCAGATGCAATTGATGGATTCGGTTATTGAAGAAACGCTCATGGTTGCAGAACCCAAGACAGTTCACCGAATATTTGATATTGAGCGTCGCGACGGCCGGATTGTTATTCCTGCGGATATAGATTTAAATACGGATGATTTAAAGCGGCTATTGATCCGTAGTCAAGCGGTCATGCTAATCGGTGGGACACTAGGACTTTCCATAGATCGAAAATTGCGCTACTATTCAAAGACGGATGCGACTCGAATGATCATCATGGACGCCGTTGCCAGCGCGCTGATTGAAGAAGTTTGTGACACGTTGCAATCAAATCTTCCGTTTGAGCACTATACTTTTCGATTCAGTCCCGGCTACGGAGATGTGCCTCTTACGATGCAGAAGGATCTGTTACGAGTATTGGATGCCGGAAGACGCATTGGATTGTCGCTTACTTCGTCATTGTTGATGGTGCCTCAGAAGTCCATCACAGGAGTAGTCGGTATCGGAGATAAAGAACTAAATCGCAATCGCTCTTGTGACGGCTGCAGATTAATAGAACAATGTGAGTATAGAAAGAAGGGGACCGTATGTTACAAGACCAATTGAGTCTAAGAAGAGAGAGACTTCTCGATACCCTAGGTAAAGAACTTTTGGTGTTTGATGGTGCTATGGGTTCTCAACTTAATATAAAAGGCATTCGTCCCGGCGAACGTCCTGAGGATGCAAATATCGATCATGCGGAATGGATTATTGATATTCATACCGATTACTTGCGAAGTGGCGCAAACTGTATTATTACCAATACACTCGGGGCGAATCGGTATCATCTTGAGGACAGTTCATACACAGTTAAAGAAATTATTGAATCGGCAATTCAAAATGCAAAAAGAGCTATAGATATCGAAAAGAATCGATGTGATGAGTCAGGAATACATAGAGACACGTATATATTTTATAATATTGGTCCGATAGGCCAGTTGCTGCAACCGATGGGCACGCTGTCTTTTGACGAAGCTTACGAGATGTTCAAAGAGCAGGTTCTAATCGCAAAAGATCAAGCGGATGCGGTATTAATAGAAACAATGAGCGATACACTTGAAATTAAGGCAGCAATTCTGGCCATTAAAGAAAACAGTGACATGCCGATTTTTGCATCGATGACTTTTGACGAGAACAGAAGAACTTTGACGGGTGCTTCTCCATTGACAGCGGTGACCATTCTTGAGGGTTTAGGCGTAGATTGCCTGGGTGTTAATTGTTCTCTCGGACCCAAAGAGCTTGAGCCGATTGTCATGGAGATACTATCCATCGCGACAAAGCCGGTGATCGTTGAACCAAACGCAGGTTTGCCGGTATATGTCGACAACCGAACGACATATAATGTCACTATGGACGAATTCGCAAGCTACATAAAGCGTTTTGTCGATGAAGGCGTAAGTTGTTTTGGCGGTTGTTGCGGAACAACTCCCGAATATATCCGTCAATGTCTGACGCTGATTAATGACCGCTCAGTCATCAGAAGGCCAATATCCAAAAAGACAAGAGTATCAAGCGGTATAGACTGTGTGACTCTTGGAGAAAAGACCATTGTATGCGGTGAACGTTTGAATCCAACCGGCAAGAAAAAACTTAAGGAAGCTTTGCTTGCACACCGTATTGATGACGTGCTCCGGGAAGGGTTGGCACAGGTTGCAGCCGGCGCGCACATACTGGACGTGAATGTCGGCGTGCCCGGAATCGATGAAGTTTCAACAATGAAACAGGTGGTGTGCGCATTGCAAGAAGTCCTGTCTGTCCCGCTTCAAATCGACAGTTCCAGTCCGCAGGTCCTTGAAGAAGCTTGTCGAATCTATAACGGCAAACCGTTGATCAACTCTGTAAACGGCAAAGCATCGGTCATGGATGAAGTATTCCCGATCGTTAAAAAATATGGCGGAGTCGTTATTGGATTAACATTGGATGAAGACGGTATTCCAGAGACTGCGGAAAAGCGTATTGAGATTGCACAACGTATTTTGAAGCGAGCTGAAGAATTCGGTATTGACCGATCGGATATTGTTATCGACTGCTTGTGCCTCACGGTTTCGGCACAACAAGACGCGGCGGAAAAGACCCTTACCGCGATATCTTATATTAATAAAGAAATGAGATTGTGTACGGTGCTCGGATTGAGCAACATTTCGTTTGGTTTACCGAATCGATTACTGATTAATCAGGCATATCTGCTCATGGCTTTGCAGGCAGGTCTTTCGATGCCAATCATGAATCCGCTTGATAAACCATTGATGAACAGCATAGATGCGTTTGAAGTTTTGTCGGGGCATGATGCTTCTAGCACAGAATATGTCGAGAAGCACGCCGCAGACACTGAGCATGTCGTCGAGGCCCGGCAATCAACAGCCGAACAAGTTAAGTCTCAGACCAATCCTGATGAAAAAGACTGCTCGTTGAGCCAAGTCATTATATCGGGACGCAAAGGTGTTGCGGTAGATATGATTAGGCTGGAATTATCAAAATCAGACCCGATGCAAATTATTAACGGACAAATCATCCCTGCTCTGAGTGAGGTCGGCAGTCGTTACGAAAAAGAGATTATTTACCTTCCTCAGCTGATTGCATCCGCAGAGACCGCCAAGCTTGCCTTTGTCGAGATTAACAAAGAAATTTCAAAGACACAGACCGGGCCGAAGCGTGGTCCGATTCTGATTGCCACAGTTGAAGGCGACGTACATGATATCGGCAAAAATATCGTCAAAGTAGTTTTGGAAAGCTATGGCTTTGATGTTATTGATCTCGGGAAAGACGTTCCGGTTATGCACGTCGTCGATGCGTTCAAAACTTATCATCCCAAGCTCATCGGACTATCTGCATTGATGACTACAACCGTCGTTTACATGGAGGCGACCATAAAAGCATTAAGGAATGAGGGTTGCACTTGCCCGGTGATGGTTGGCGGGGCGGTACTCACTTCGGATGTTGCCAGAGACATCGGCGCCGACTATTACGCCAAGGATGCTATGGAGTCCGCTTCGATTGCTTCCGGTCTGATTCCCGATTAAGCTGAGGGCGAGTATAGATGAGGTGTAAGAACCGGTGTTAGTTTTTCGATCACCCCAAAAACATATACAGAACCCCGACTCAAAGACATTCGGCGTGGCTATATTGCTGACGGATTTGCTTTTGGCTTTCGTGCTTTGGGTTCTATCCGGTCGATTCTCCCCCGGCCTCTTAATTAGTTTGCTGGCAATACTGGTTCTGACGATTGGGTTAAGCATATGGATGATTATTCGCGGCATATTTTTAGATCCAACTATGCTGCACGCATTTGTTATACTTTCTGGTCCGGATTCATTAGATTTTCAATCTCGAAAAAGCAATTCAGACTGTTTTGAAGCACAAACAGGAGAAGAAAAGCTGCTATACATAACGATGGCCATTCCGGAACGAGAGGTTCGCTTTTCGCAGTTTCCCAATAACTTGGGATTTGATGCGATTCGAGATATATCACAATCTGGTTCGAATAATCCCGAGAGTACGGCAAATCGAATCAAGTATTTCTCGTCAAGCAAGCTTCTTAGGGACGTAGAAACTCTTTTGTTCGAAGGTCGTTCGGAAGTATCAACAGAAAAAGGTCTTACGCTTCATAATGTTGATGAGGTCGTTTCAATAGAATCAAGATATTATGGGTTGGAATTTAAATACAGAAATTCGGATGATCATGTCGTCCGAAGAGGATTTCTATACAAACACCTTCATGGATATGATAAAATCCAAAATTGTTTGATTAAAAAATTACCCCGATCAGGAGATTAAGACATGCCCAGAATGAGAAAAAAGAAAAATATGGATCGGCGTTTAGAGGCTTGCCGGCCTGTCTTTTTTGATGAACCCGAATTAAATCGAGGGCGTTGGCGAGAAGTTTGCGGTTTTGATAAATGCACTCAACTCATGCTTGAGTTGGGCTGTGGCAAAGGAAAATTTGTTGTCGGGCAGGCGAAGCGGTATCCGGATCGGCTTTTTGTCGCTTTCGAAAAAGAGCCCACAGTAATTTTGCTTGCAATGGAGAACGCGATACGAAACAACTGCGATAATATTTTTTTCGTTTGTGCGGACATTGCCTCCTTGTCCGAATATTTTGAGACCGACGAAACGGATATAATTTTCATTAATTTCTGTGATCCATGGACACGTCAGAACAAGCCGAAGAGAAGACTCACCCATCGAAGCTGTCTTGAAGTATATAAATCTATACTAAAAAACAACGGTGAACTCTTCTTCAAGACCGATAGTGAAATGCTTTTTGACTTTTCGCTTGAAGAACTCGATTTGTCGGGCTTTCAGGTATTGGAACTAACTCGGGATTTGCATCATTCAGCATTTAATGAAACTAATATCAGTACTGAATTTGAAGAAAAATATGCTTCCGAGAATATACCTATTAAGTGGTTGCATGCGTCTTCGCAAAAAGATTGATTTTCATTTGTCGATTGCTTTGTGAATCAACACAAAAAATGCCTGTTTTGTGCTTTTAGCCTTTCGTATTAGTTGTAATCAAGACTTGTTTGCGGTAAAATCTTTCTGGTGCAAAGCGCCATTACGTAGGAATTACCCTGTCTGACAGGGAATGATTAGGAGGAAAGAACATGGCAGTTAAGATTGGTATTAATGGTTTTGGTCGTATCGGTCGTTTGGTTTTTCGTGCTTCGGTTGCGAACCCGAATGTTGAGGTCGTCGCAATCAACGATCCTTTCATCGATCCCAAGTACATGGAGTATATGCTCCGTTACGACACAGTTCATGGACAGTTCAAGGGCACAATCGAAGTCGGTGAAGATTTCATCGTCGTCGAGGGCGTCAAGATTAAGGTATTTGCATGCATGAATCCGCAAGAGATCGCTTGGGGAAGCGTCGGTGCTGACTACATCGTAGAGTCTACCGGTGTATTTACAACTGTTGATAAGGCATCGGCTCACTTTGAGGGTGGCGCTAAGAAGGTTGTTATTTCTGCTCCTTCCGCCGACGCTCCGATGTTCGTCATGGGCGTTAACAACAGCGAGTACAACAAGGACATGAAGGTTGTTTCCAACGCTTCTTGCACAACCAACTGTCTTGCTCCTTTGGCAAAGGTTATTGACGATAACTTCGGAATCGTTGAGGGCTTGATGACCACAGTTCACGCCACAACCGCTACACAGAAGACCGTTGACGGTCCTTCCAAGAAGGACTGGAGAGGCGGCCGTGGTGCAGCTTTTAATATCATCCCTTCCTCCACCGGTGCTGCTAAGGCTGTCGGCAAGGTTATTCCTAAGCTCAATGGCAAGCTCACAGGTATGGCTTTCCGTGTACCTACAGCGGACGTTTCAGTAGTTGATTTGACCGTTCGTCTCGAGAAGGGCGCTAGCTATGACGAGATCAAGGCTGCTATCAAGAAGGCTTCTGAGAACGAGATGAAGGGTATCCTCGGATACACGGAAGACCTCGTTGTATCTTCTGACTTTATCGGAGACGCTCGTACATCAATTTTTGATGCAGAGGCCGGTATTGCATTGAATGCAAATTTTGTTAAGCTCGTGTCATGGTATGACAATGAGTGGGGCTATTCCAACAAGATCATCGAGCTCATCGAGCACATGGCTAAGGTTGATGCTCAATAATTCGATTTTAATCGATAATCACAAGGCTCTCTGCAATTTTTTGCAGGGAGCTTTTCATTATTTGTAATACCTGTTGGTTTGTATTTTTCTTGATTACGGTTATAATAGAATAAAGAAGTATTCCGTCTGCGACACGTGAATGGAGGAGTTAAAATGGCACTTTTTGATCCGAAAACCAAGAACATCGCTCAACTTCAAAAGAGCATTGATGATAAAAACGCTTCTATTGTCAGATATTTTGATGAAATCGGTCGACTATACTATGGCCAGTACAAGGATCCGGCTGCCGATGTCTCCAAAGACATTAATGCCAGATGCGATGCGATTTCCAAACTTTATCTTGATATTGAAGCACAAAAACTTAAAATCCTTTTCGAAAAGGGTCTTAAGCTATGTGTTAATTGTAAAAAAGAGAATCCTTTGGAACATGCATTTTGCGCCGCTTGTGGAAATAAGTTTCCCGAAGGTTCAGATAAGCATGTAGACATTCCGAATGCAGAATGCACGAATTGTCCGGATGGTCCGATTAATGCCGAAGAAGCTCCGGTTACTGAAGTATCCCCTAAGACGGAATAACTATTGTGCCATGACATAATGAGTGCCGGTAGTCTTTTGACTACCGGCACTTTTTTAATTATAGCATAAATTGTTTTTTTTCGCGTTTGACTTTGTTACAAGTTTTTTCATATCCTTCAGATATAATTGACATAACAAAGAGTTGATCGAGAGGAAAATAAGTCGTATCTGATTTTTCAATCCGATTATTTGATATCCG
Source organism: Clostridiaceae bacterium (assembly GCA_012718915.1). Lineage (GTDB taxonomy): Bacteria > Bacillota > Clostridia > Saccharofermentanales > Saccharofermentanaceae > DUPM01. The sequence continues at coordinate 88,136 of JAAYBI010000049.1, read as the reverse complement.
AAGGACTCTTTGGAAATGAATTTCTGACATATTGCGAAATCTTGTTCGGAAATTTCATTTCATAAGAACAAAGCTGGAAGGATGTGATTCTATGAAGATCACGACTCAGGGAAATGGTGTCCAAATCGGCAACAGACTCGAAGAAAAGATCGAAGCCAAGCTTGCAAAGTTTGAAAAGCATTTCGGTGAAGAGGGTTCGTTCAACATCAAGATTCACCCGGAGAGAGAACTTAAAAAAGTTGAACTCACTCTCAAAATTCAGAACAGAGTTTACAGGGCAGAAGCTCGCGACGAAGAAATTTTGAATGCCGTCGATCGCACGATTGATAAGCTCGAATCCCAGATTCGTCGCCAGAAGACTCGAATCGAGAAGCAAAAGAAAGATTATTCTTTCATCAAGGATTATCTTCGAGATGTTGTACCCGAATCCGATGACATTGAATATGCTGATGATGAAGAGAAGATAATCATTAAGAGAAAGAGTTTTGAGCTTGTTCCGATGGATACGGATGACGCCATCTTGCAAATGGAAATGCTCGGACACAGCTTTTTGGTTTATTTGAATGCCGAGACCGGAAATGTCTGTGTCATTTATAGGCGCAAAGACGGACATTACGGTCTTATCGAGCCAACCTACTGATATTCAATTTTGTTCCGTCTTGTGTGCGAAGAGGCTGTCCGTTCGGACAGCCTCATTTTTGCATTTTCGCTACGCTTTGAACATTTTGTAAATTGATAATTGAAAAGGCTCGAAATAAATGGATATGGTATCAATGTTCTTCTGATTGGCTCGCAAAGTGTCCCTATATCGGTATTGCCCCCCCTGTATCTGATTGATATAATGAACACCACTTCACAACCCGACGGGTCGAATTAGGATTGGAGTAGGATTTTGGATAACATATTCAACAACAATAATGGCGAACTTCTTGCGAATTCGGAGACTCTTTTCGAGGGCTTGAATCCTGAACAGGCAGAAGCGGTTGCTCATCATTTAGGCCCGCTGCTGATTCTGGCAGGAGCAGGATCCGGAAAGACAAGAGTTATTACTTATCGTATCGCGCACCTCATTCGTGTGTTGGGAGTTAAGCCATCCTCGATTTTGGCGATCACTTTTACCAATAAAGCTGCCGCCGAAATGAAAGAGCGCATTCATAAGATCATAGGAAGTACCGCAGATTATATGTGGGTCGGTACATTTCACTCGATGTTTGCGAGAATTCTGCGGCGACATGCCGAGCTTATCGGTTACACAGGCCGTTACGCGATTATTGATTCGGACGACCAACTTAAGATAGTCAAGGAAGCCATCAAGGAGATGGACTTGAATGACAAAGTTTTCGTGCCGAGAAATGTATTGGGTGAGATCAGCAGATCGAAGAACGACCTAATCTCGGTCGAGGAATATGCCAAGCAAGCCGGATCAGATTATAGACTTCAAAAGATCGCTCAGGTCTACCGGCGTTATTCAGATAAATTGCGTCGAAGCGATTGCATGGATTTTGACGATATTCTATATTACGCAGTCGAGTTACTTTCAAAGAATCCGGATGTGCTGACCTATTATCAAGAACAGTTCCGGTACATTTTGGTTGATGAGTATCAAGATACGAATCATGCACAGTACAAGCTCATTTTGATGTTGGCAAAACGATATCGTAATCTTTGTGTAGTCGGCGACGACGATCAATCGATATATGCTTTTCGAGGAGCGAATATTCGGAATATTTTGGATTTCGAAAAGGATTTCAAGGACACCAAAGTCATTAAGCTTGAGACCAATTACCGGTCAACAAACACAATCCTTCAAGCGGCCAACAGTGTAATTGCAAATAACACAAAGCGCAAGAGCAAAACCCTTAGATCAAAATCTGAACAAGGTGACAAACTCGTGCATTTCTATGCCGAGCACCATGGTGCCGAAGCTTATTACGTCGTTAATGAGATTTCAAGAATGGTACGGTCGGGATATTGCACCTATGGAGACACTGCGGTTCTCTACCGCATGAATGCTTTGTCTCGTACGATTGAGTCGGCACTCAGAGAACAAGGTATACCTTACCGCGTATTCGGCGGTCAGCGTTTTTACGATCGTAAAGAAATCAAGGATATCATGGCCTACCTCAGATTAACATTAACGCCATCGGATGAGTACGCATTTCTGCGTATTATCAATGTTCCGAAGAGAGGCATCGGAGATACCACCGTTGAGCGAATTCGGGCTTTGGCAGTTGAACATAACACGTCGTGTTATGACATCTGCTATAACGTTTTTCGTTATCAGGAACTCTCACGGTCAGCAGACAAATTATTGGGTTTTGTTGGAATTGTTGATGATTTTCGAGAGAAAATGATGGAAAATAATATGTCTTTTGCAGACTTCATTGACTACGTTCAAGACAAGTCCGGACTCATACAGGAGATTGTGGATGCCAAAGAGAAAAAAGGAGAAACGGTTGATCGTGTCGAGAACCTGAGGGAGCTTTTGTCTGAAGCGGTTGAGTTTGAGCAACGAAGGAGAAATTTGCCGGATGAGCCTCCGGCCGGCGAGGAAGACTTAACTCAAAGTGGTCTTCTTGAACAACCTCGAGATCCGGTTTATGCCAAGGATCTTCAAGGTATTCTTCAAGCGTATATGGAGAATGCGGCGTTGTATTCGCAAGGAGACGAGAATGATACTTCCGAAGATTATGTTCGATTGATGACCATACATAGTGCCAAGGGATTGGAATTCAACGTTGTATTTCTTGTCGGTGCAGAAGACGGCATTTTTCCGAGTTTGCGTTCCATGGAGCGTACGGACGACTTGGAAGAGGAGCGCCGGCTCATGTATGTTGCAATTACCAGAGCTAAGAAGCGTTTTTCTATCATAACAGCGAATAGCAGAATGTTGTTCGGGCAGACCCAAGCTCTCAAACCATCAAGGTTTATCAAAGAAATCGACAAGACATGTATGTCATGCATCGGTGACGCGCGTCAAGTATACCAATCCCCGACAGCTTCTTATGCATCGTCTTCTTCGTCGGTGAACTCGGGAAGACAAACAACGGGTCCATACAATTCAACCTACGCATCAAGCGCGTTGCCCGGCTCGAACACTTATTCCGGTTCCGGCATATCCGGTGTAACAGCATCGACGGCTCTCAACGGCCAAAATGATTATTTGGGACCGGATGATATTTCTGTGGGTATGGCCGTAGTACATCCGAGATTCGGTCGTGGTATCGTTCGACGGGTTGAAAAGGTTGCGGGTGATGCACTTGTCAGCATTGAATTTTCACAGGGTGCGAGCAAAAATATGTTACTCAAACAGGCACGTTTGCAAAAACCAAAACAATAGAAGATTAATGAAGTGGTATAATTTACTTGTTGGCAGGTGAGCCGTTTCTCTGTCTATCGATTAATTTGAACGGATCACAAAGGAATATTCGGCAGTCAAGTGATTAAGAATTTGAACGAATTGAAGAGCCGGATGCTGGATAACCGCACTTATGGTTCTGTGAGGGGCAACGACATCCCTTTACATTGCGGTCAAATACAATGAAAGGAGCGTCGAGCTGTCTACTCGACTGAGTTTGGTGAATTCGACAACGCCTGAGCCAAATTTCTTCTCCGAATACGAGCGCCAAATCGGTCCGACTAAGACCGACTATATAGACAACCCAAGAGATCGTGAACTCTTAACGATGCTTCGTGATGAACGAGAGAACAATCTTTCTCCGTATGCATTCAAGAGTAAAAGTGGCCAAGGACGTTTAACAGAAGAAGAACCGTGTATCATTCGTTCTCCATATGAGCGTGATACGGGAAGAATTATTTACTCCCAAGCGTTCCGTCGATTGAGACATAAGACTCAGGTTTTTTTCAATCCCAAGAATGACCATATATGTTCACGGATCGAGCATGTTATTTACGTGAACTATATTGCAACGACCATTGCGAGAGCGCTGAATCTGAATATTGATCTGGTACAGGCGATTTCCCTCGGCCATGATATTGGTCATGCACCGTTTGGTCATTCGGGTGAACGAGCGCTCAACGAATGCGCAAAAAAATACGATTCATCCTTAGTCTTCCATCATGAGATGCAGAGTTTGCGTGTAGCGGATTATCTCGCCGGACGCAACAAGGGGTACAAGTCTGGTTTGAATTTAACTTTTGAAGTCAGAGACGGCATTGTGTCTCATTGCGGCGAGACCTATAGTGAATATCGATTGACGCCTTGTCGAGACAAGAAGATGGAAGATTTGATTTTGTTGGTGCGTCCTGCCGATTCGATGCCCGCGACGCTGGAGGGCTGTGTTGTTAGGATTGCAGACAAGATTGCATACGTCGGAAGAGATATCGAAGACGCTGCGCGCGCCGGAATTCTTGAGTTTGAGGATATTCCTCCTGCCATTCGGTCGCGTCTCGGACAAAATAATTCGCAAATCATTAACACGCTGGTTGCGGATATTGTCCATCACAGTTTGAACAAGGATGAAATATGTCTGTCTGATGAAGCGGGGGAGGCAATGCAAGAGCTCCTCAAAGAAAATGTTGAGCGCATTTATCGTTCAGATAAAATTAAGCGTTACGAGCAAAGGGTTTCCAATACGGTTGAAGCACTTTTCGACGCGCTTATGGCGGCTATTGCAGATCCTGAAAAAGCAGAACGGTCCGGTAACAGTGTTTTCAATGAGCTGGTTGATTTTGCTAAAATCTTCAAGAATGAAGGACAAGGTGACGCAAGAATCGTGATGGATTATATCGCCGGAATGACCGATTCTTTTGCGACCAGATGCTACGAAAAAATATATTGGGTATGAGGACAAGTATGGACATTCACAATAGTGACTCGGGATATGATCAGCAACATTCATTTTTTGCGATGATTGATCGTATGCAATACATCAATCGATGGGGACTGATGCGCAATAATCGCACCGAAAATCTCAAAGAGCACAGCATGGATGTTGCGGTTGTCGCCCATGCCCTGGCGACAATCAGAAAGACCTATTTTCCGGAGAATCACCCTCAGGTTGATCCGCTCCAAGTGATGGGTATTGCATTGTTTCATGATGCTTCAGAAATCATTACGGGAGATCTTCCGACCCCGATAAAATATCGCAATGATGAAATTCGAAATGCTTACAAAAAGGTAGAAAATCAGGCGTCGCTGACGCTTTTGGGATTGCTTCCGGAGCCTATGAGAAAAGAATATGCTCAGTTTTTCTGTAATGAACAGGATGATTGTATCAGTATCGAGACATATAAGATAGTTAAGGCAGCGGACCGAATTTGCGCATATATCAAGTGCATTTCTGAAGAAATGACGGGCAATAAAGAGTTTCTTTCTGCAAAAGCGACGGTTATTCGGTCCATTGAGCGAATTGAACTTTCTGAAGTCGACTATTTCATGCAACACTTTCTTCCGGCTTACGGAAAATCTCTGGATGAAATTACGGATGTGAGTAATGATTAAGTCAAAGCGATTAAGCAGAAGATATTTCTATATTGCTGTTACGATTGCAGTCATCGGTTTTTTTCTTCTGTTGCTCGAAGCGGGGATGCTTTTCAGACCGACCAAGTCGACCAAAGTGACGGATGAAGTTAGGCAGATTGTGGAACGGACCCAATATGTCGTGGGGGTTGACGTTAATCCGGAGGTATTTTTAGCAGAGCTTTCTGACGGTACCTTCTCCGTTTCTGATTTTGTTCGCATGCAATTGACCTCGTCTTCGTATCTTCTCAAAAATCGTGCTGACGATGCCTTTTCCTTGGATCTGTCTTATATCGCCTACGGAGACCTTGATCACGCGAAAGAAATAGAGGATAAGCTTAGCGGCTCTTCGCGCAATCTCGTCATCGAAAAAGTGATGACCGGTATAAAGGCCGGATATTTTCCGCAAAAGGGTTTCTCTGAAGAGAAGGCGACCTTTCTTAAGAATTATGAGATAACGTCGCCTTTGCAAAATGAAGAAGGATTTGCGTTTGGGATTCGTCGGGTATCAGGATCAATATCTATGTCCGGAAATCAAGCCAGAACTGATTTTTTTGTTGATAGTACCCTTCGCATTGGTGCACTCGAAATAGATACAAGCAAAGACGGCAATCAATCCTTTACGATGACGTGGGATGCCAGAGAAGAGAATCCGGGTCAGCATAATGTCAAAGTACTATTTCGTACATCTGATGGTCGCGGTGTAGTGGTTACGGGAGGTGAAGTCATTGTTCCCGACTTCGTGACGGTTCCTAACCAATCGATTCGTACCGGTAAGGTACAAGAAGGTATGTCACGGGCATGGTACGAGCTCGATGCCGGAGAGACAAATGCATATATCAATTTTGTGGAAATGTCCGATGACATCAAAGTGACGCTTTATGATATTTATGGCAACAAAATCGGATCGAACGACGCACACAAATCACCATACGAGACATTAAGGGGCGTTCGTCAGATCAGCGCCGTTGAACAATTGATGGGGACGGTGATTGATCCGAGAAACACTTTCTATTTTTGCGTTGAACGAAGTCCTGAAGTTCAGACTGCTTTGGTGGATATCGGGTATACGATAATCACGTCTCGTGATGTTGCCATTAATTCGTCGGGAGAGTATTTAGCCATACTTGACGATGTAGGAGCAGTACCGATAAATCCATACGCCGATTCGACTCAACCGGCGCCCAAAGAAGTTGCGTGCCGGAATGCATCGGACCAAGATATGAAGATCACTTTTCAAGACTTGCAATTTTTGCCGATAAACGGCTTTTTGTCTGAGTTGACGCTGATTCATCCGGAAGAAGATACGACGATTCCGATATATCCGCTTTTTAGTTCTTCAGTCAGAGATTATGCGTATGTGTCTTCAGACGAAATAGAGCATATTATGCCGATTGTTTCTGCTGTTGAGGGTTACGCAGCAAAGATCAAGGTTACAAATGTTGGCAGTGGCCTTCCGAAACCCGTGGATATGTCTCTTCTACCCATCAATGATTCGCGAAATGTCGTTGTCATTTCGGTAGAGGATTTTGATGGAAGAACGAGTGAATATCGTGTTTATATCCTCTGTGGAGCAGATGACGTTGAAGCCTATGACAGCAGAGTTTTGAGTCAATTTCCTCAGTCTTATAGGGATGGTATTTGGCTGCTTCATAATTTGCGTCCTTCGTATGAATTTATCCCGTTTCGCCCGGAAATAGATTGGGCGACGTTGGTAGATAATCAGGATAAAAAAGACAGAAGTCTTGCGAGCAGTTATTCACATCCGGATTGGGTGAAGCCGGAAAGCCCGGTATATGACGGATCGTCTTGGAAGGCGGCTAAGCGAGAGGTGGTTACATATTTTTTGGATCCGAGAAATTTTCTCAATCCGATTAATGTTTTTCAGTTTGAAAAACTATCTTTTGATCCGGATATTCATTCGGTTGACGGGATTACGGATATGATTAAGAGCTCTTTTTTGGAGAGTGAAGAGCATGATTACGCGACCATTCTATATGATGCCGGTCAAAATGCGAATGTGTCCCCCTATTTCTTGGCGAGTCGGATTTTACAAGAAATGGGGCGCAACGGTGAATCTAAATTAGCTCATGGGATACTTCCGGGCTACGAAGGATATTATAATTATTACAACATAGGATCTACGCCGGATCCATCGATACCTGACGGCGCGCTGATCAACGGAGCAAAATTTGCGATGTGGGGAAGAAAGCCTGACGAGAGAGAATTGACGGATGAGGAACTTGCGTTGCTACTACCGTGGACATCACCGGAGCTTGCCATAAAAGGCGGTGCATTATGGATTGCTTCTGGCTATATCAATTTTGGGCAAGACACCGTATATTTTCAGAAATTCGATGTTATTGATAATGAAGACGGGTTATATTTGCACCAGTATGCGCAGAACATTTCAATGCCGTTTACTGAGAGTCAACGTTATTTTCGTGCTTACCAATCGCAGGGAATGCTTGATTCAAAGTTTGTATTTGTAATTCCCATTTACGAGAATATGCCGAAAAACTATGGTACGTTACCATAATGAATTGAAAATATCGCGTATTGACGTGTATAATTGTTTGGTGAATCGGATTCTGAGAGGAGTTAGCATGAGCAAAAAACGTCGAATACATATTTGTATAGTGCTGTTGGCTTGTGTCGTTTCTATTCTCGTATCACCGATTCATAACAGAGTCAGTGCGGACGAATCGGTAACCATCAATCTATCGTCTTCCGCTTCTCAGGTGAAACCCGGAGATTCAATCGCGATTAGTGTGACGTTTAATCATTTTCCTCGACTGACACGATTTGGCCCCATAGAGGTTCAATTCGATACCGGTAGCGTCTCCTACACCGGGATGACTGTGTCTTCCTCTTTGCCGTCTACTTTTTCGGTGGTAAGCAGCGAAACATCAGGGGTTGTAGTCATTTCCGGTACGGATGTCGATGTCGAAGCACAGATTCAAGCCAATAAACTGATACCAACCACCGACGAACAAGGTCAACCGGTCGAGCCGCCTGCAGATCCTTCCATGCTGAGTTCGGATTCGGTTTTGATTTGCACGCTGAATTTCGTCGTGCTGGATGCCGCAAAATCCGAGACAAGGTTCTGGCTTAGCAATTCTTCCGGATTTAAAGATAGTTCCGAGCAGCCTGTCAATTCTGTGCTGGGCAGTTTTGCCGCTGTATCGGTTGACACTCCCGGCTCTTCAGATGCTTCTCTTGCCTCGCTTTCTTTGGATGCAGGACAAATAGAACCGGCGTTTTCACCGACAATATATGATTATCGGGTTTCTGTGCCGAGAAGCATTTCAAACGTTGTTGTGTCTGCAACTCCGCTTGACATTAAGTCTCAAGTCATCATCAGCGGCCAAAATAACCTGGTGGTTGGCGAGAATCAAATAAGGATTACAGTGGTTGCGCAAAATGTTGTATCAACCCAAGAATATCGGATTTCTGTGGTTAGAGAAGAAAGTTACATTCCTTCGGGAGCATCTATTACTGATCCTGAAGGTCGTACCTTTATGTTCATAGATATCCCGGATACTCTCATTGTTCCGTTAGAGTTTTACCCGGACACCATTCGAATCGGCAAATACGATCTTCCGGCATATTCTATGGAGGGTCTTAAAGAAGTACTGTTATATCTGCAAAATCCGGAAGGAGAAGCAGGATTATTCGCATATTCACCGACGACAGGCACATTGATAGAGTTTGATCCTCAAAAATCATTTTTCAGAGCCTCGGTGCTATTTTCGATTCAACCGGTGACCGATTCAAGTAAAATTCCCGGTGGATTCGAACCGATTAGTTTTATTTTCAGCGGAAGAAGTGTCGAAGGCTATGAATCTAAAGATGGCAAGACAAGAATTCTCTATTTGTCTGACGATGACGGTGCCAAGCGATTCTATGTTGTTGACGCACAGACCAATGAGATATATCCCTATATAGAACATCCTGAACCACCTACAAGTGTATATTTAATTTTATTCGTCATTTTTTTCTGCATCGCGGTTGTAGAAGCATCGACCATCGCAATAATTATTTATCAACTTCGAAAAAGGCGAACCATCGTAACGCCAAGAGTTCGGCGTGTCTAAGAAAATATTGCATATCAAGTCCGAGGAGTCATTGAGGATTCATTTATGACAGATAGATCTAAAGGAATTAATTCAAGTACGGTTCAAAGTGCGAAGTCGCGTCTTCGAGAGATTATTCTCTATATTATCTTTGGCGGATTGACAACACTTGTGAATTTAATAACGTATCGGTTATTGAGTTATATAGCCGGTGGACCGGCTATGTCCCTCTCTATATTTGTTTGTATTAATGTCATTTCCTGGGCTGTAGCCGTGACTTTTGCTTACATTGTGAATCGGGTTTTCGTGTTTCAGTCCTCCGGTAATCCGTTTCGTGAATTAATAACATTCGTTTCTGCAAGAATAGTCACTCTTATTGTCTTTGAAATCGGTTTATCTGTGCTCATGGTTGTCATTTTGGAACGCGGCTTAGATACGCCCAAGCAGACTGAACTGCTGAATTTTTACGGTTTTAGCATATCGTGGGCTGATCTCATCAAAATAGGAGTACAAGTCTGTGTTGTTATAGCGAATTATTTATTCAGCAAAATATTCATTTTCAAAAAAGTCGTTGTCTCTGACACGGGCAGTGAAGCGATAGATGCACCAAAGGAGGCCGATTCGATTGGCGCTTCAAAATAATAATGTTCCTCCGTTTCTCGTAAATGCAGAGCGCTTTGGCATCAAGCTCGGCCTTGAAAGAATGAAGGCTTTAGCGAAACTTCTTGGTAACCCTGAAGAAGGAATGAAGTTTATTCACGTAGCCGGTACGAATGGAAAAGGCTCTGTGGTTTCCTATATTTCTAATGTATTAGCGGCTGCGGGATATAAGGTTGGCATTTATACATCGCCGTTTTTAGAGCGTTTTTCGGAGCGCATTCGAATTCTGGATGGGATGTCGGGACTTGATAAATCGTTTGAGGATGAGTGTTACGGAGAAATCCCGACAGACACTTTGCTTGAATTGACCGAAGAGGTTCACTCAGCGGTCGATATCATGATTTCTTCCCAAATGGAGCACCCCACGGCATTTGAGCTTGTCACAGCAGTCGCTTTCTTGTATTTCATGCGTGAGAAATGCGACTATATTGTTCTTGAAACGGGTCTGGGCGGGCGATTGGATGCGACCAATATTATCTCGTCGCCTGTGTGTTCAGTAATTACTGCAATAGGCTATGATCACATGGCACAATTGGGCGAAACCATTGATCAAATCGCAGCGGAAAAAGCGGCGATTATTAAGCCCGGATGTTCCGTATACATATTAGATCCAATTCTTGGCCGATTGAATCAAGAAGAATCTCAGAAAGTGCTTCAGGTTATAACAAATAAAGTCATTGAGATGCACGCGACTCAAAATGTCCTTTCCGGAGAAAATATCGAAATTATCGATCGGGGTGGGCTTAGGCAATTTTTTCGATGGAAAGATTCATCAGATATTTTCGAGATACAGATGATCGGCGGACATCAGATAGAAAACGCAGCGCTTGCTGTCAGTGTGCTACGAAATTGGGTTGACATCAATGCAATTAAAACCGGGTTGCGATATACGCGATGGAAAGGGCGGAATGAAATCATTTGTGATGTCCCTCCGGTGATGCTCGATGGCGCGCATAATCCACAAGGAATGATGGCCCTGTGCGATACATTGAATTCAATTTATGTCAAAGAAAAAAGTTTTGCAAAACCAATGTCTTTTATCATGGGCATGATGCGGGACAAGGATGTTGCCATGACCATCGAGGTATTTATGAGGCATCTCAAAGTGCCAATACATTCCGTATATCTGGTATCGGTAGATAATGAAAGAACCTTGAAGGCGGAAGAGTTTAAGGCGCAATGGCGTGCTTGTTGCGAGAACATCGAGGACAAAGCATTGTTTTACAACGATAATTCGAGTATGTATAATGTTCAAGGCAAGATTAGTACATATGATTATGCAGAAGATGCGTGTCATAAGGCTTTCAGTGTTGCATGCGAAGAGGGGATACCGCTAATCTGTGTCGGCTCTCTTTTTCTGGTCGGTCAGATACGGCCGATATTGATAGCAGACATTAAGGAGAACATAAAATGAATTGGCTATCCGCTGCTGCGGCTTTTCCCGAGCAGACACCGCAAGATATCAGGCGCTTCAGTTTAAGTGAAGAGGAGCAGGAATCGTTGCTGGCGCAAGTTAATCGTGCGCTCTCCAATACCAGAAGCGATAGCTCTGACATGGCGATAATTACGCTTAAAAAGCTACTGATACGTTACCCGGACTGGGCTGAGGCGGCACTGCTTTACGGCATTAGCATGGCTGTTGACAAAAATTTTAAGCGTGCCTATGCCGCCTTTGATCACGCGCTCTCAATCGGCTTTCAGGATGAAGCGATGCACAATTTAGCAATTTCTTGTCATCGTTCAGCAGCGGAAGCGATAAAGAAAAAGGTTTCCGAACCGGAAGAGAAGCCTGTCAAAAACATCATTTCGTCGATCATACCTCATGCCAATCCTTTGGTGCAGGGAAATGACGAAATACGTCCGAGAAATCATATGCAGGCTCCGATTTTAATGAAAGCCGCTCGTAACCCCGGTAAAGCTAAATTGGCTTCAGATCGGGAACGTCGGGAGTTGCTGATGAAAGCCACGTCTTCAAACGGTGAAATCCCTGATGATGAAATCGATGTGTCAATTCCAAAGACGCCTGCGGAGCGTCTTCGCTTCACTCTTTTAATTGCGACCATCATCGCAGTGACGACAGGGATTGTTTTGCTTTCAATTTTCGTCATTCTACCTTATATTAGAGAAAGGTCAAAAATCAAAGATGCGGAAGAAAAGCTTATATTTATAACTTCCAAACTTGAAGAATTTAAGAATGATCCGGAAGTATCTGAGATTATTCGACAATATGATGACGCCTTTACCAAAGCAGTTGAGACGAATCTCGATTCAAGCTCTTCGAGCATGACTGCAACTGCCGACAATGTGGGCGGGAATATCACGGAGTCACTTGAGTCCGAGGGTGCTTCGATAGCAGCAAATACTACGGATGCGTCAGATGCAAGCATAGACAACACTGATACTTCAGGGGCATCGGATACTTTGCCCGGAGATACGGTTCCGGACAATACTGAACAAAGCACATCATCAGAAAACACCGCGCAAAGCGTGGTTGAATAACGGAGGCATATCATGAAATTCATCAGCACGCGAGGATATTCGGATAAGTTTGATTCTGCACAAGTGATTAAGATGGGTATTGCGCCGGACGGAGGGCTTTTCGTTCCGGAATCGATTCCTGTGCTCACACAAGACGACATCAACCAGATGCTGTCGATGACCTATCCACAGTTAGCAGCAAAGGTCATTTCAATGTATTTGACGGATTATTCGATGCAAGAACTCCGGGAATACTGTGATTTGGCCTACTCAGAGGATAAGTTTGGAGAGGACCCGCTACCACTTGTTTTGCTTAACAAGTATAATCCGCGTGAGTTCATTTTGGAATTGTGGCATGGGCCGACCTGTGCATTTAAGGATGTCGCGTTGCAATTGTTGCCTTATCTGATGACGGCTGCTGTTAAAAAGACAGGCGAGAACAGAAAGGTTGTCATTCTTACAGCGACATCCGGTGACACCGGAAAGGCTGCGTTAGAAGGATTTAAGAATGTGCCCGGTACCGAGGTTATCGTTTTCTATCCGGTCGATGGCGTATCCGATGCGCAGAAATTGCAAATGCTGACCACCGAAGGCGATAATGTTCACGTTGTTGCTGTTGATGGCTGTTTTGATGATGCTCAAACCGGTGTGAAAGCAATCTTCTCAGATGATGAGCTGAATCAGCAGTTGCACAGTCAAGGCGTTATGTTGTCGTCTGCGAATTCTATTAACTGGGGACGTTTGGTGCCTCAAATTGCGTATTACGTATACTCATATGTCGCTCTTTTAAAGAATGAATCAATCGAAGCCGGCGAAAAAGTGAATTTCGTGGTTCCGACAGGTAATTTCGGAAATATTCTTGCTGCCTGGTTTGCCAAGGAGATGGGTATTCCGGTTCATAAGTTGATTTGTGCTTCCAATAAAAATAAAGTATTGTCCGATTTTTTCAGATCGGGCACATACGATCGTAATCGACCTTTTTACAAGACTAACTCACCCTCGATGGATATATTAATATCATCGAACCTTGAACGATTATTGTTTGAGGTGTCAGGCGGTCAGTCTGAGCGGTTGAACGGTTGGATGAAAGATTTATCAGAGACCGGCAAATATGCCGTGGACAGCCAGACGCTTCGAATTCTTCAAAGTGCTTTTGTCGGTGGATTTGCAGATGAAATCGGTATCAACAAAACAATCCGCGATGTATATGATCGGTGTGATCATGTGGTCGATACACACACCGCAGTCGGTTTCAATGTCTATAGCAGATATTATCAGAGATCAGGAGATGAGACGAAGACCGTATTTGTCTCGACCGCGAGTCCTTATAAATTCGCTGCATCGGTAAGCGATGCCCTGTTTGGCGCAGGTTACAGCAAAGGCAGATCTCAAGATGTGTTGATGAGAGAACTCAGTGAAGAAAGCGGCATGCCAATTCCCGAGAGTATCTCAAACTTGTCTTCAAAACCGGTTTTGCATGACAAAACGGTCGCGAAAGATCAAATGAGGTCCGCGGTGATTTCGATTATTCTGGGTGACTCTTAAGTATGCTCTGCACGCCTTTGTTAAGTTGAGTGTAATCGTCCTTAAGCGCCTTAAAATAGGCCAATCCGTCATCAGTGATTCGGTAATATCGACGTAGGCGATTATCTTCAGAGACTTTTTTATCATGTTCTTCGATATATCCGAATTTCTGCAGGCGATAAATGGCAGGGTATAGAGTTGCTACCTTGTACTGGCCTTTGCTGAGACTCTCGATGTCCTGGATCATTTGGTACACGTACATGGTCTTCTGAGACAACAGATGCAAAATGAGCATTTCGACAGTTGCTTTTTTGAAATTGTCTTTCATACCTTCGGCTGTGCCGCTTTTTGGATTTGTCTGATTCATAAAGATACCTCCCACTATATGTGTTGGATGGTATTCAGAGGCATCTTTAGTTTAGCAAGAATGTTTTGCAAAAATATGTATAAGTGTTTACCAAATAAGTTTAATTATCTTATATCTATCAATAGTAATAATATTTTGCGAAATAATACCACTTACCTCTCGTGGATCTCTTCAAAGCGAAGATTCGGGTTGCGATCGAGTACCCAATGAATTGCCCAGTCGGACTCGAAGAGAATAACCGGAGAATCATCACGATCTACTACAACCATGGATGTTGACGTCAGCGTTAGCTTTTTAGGGTCAAGCGGTTGAGTCGGATCTTTGGATTCCGCCCAACGCGCGTGGCGGTAATTGAGGTTTTGTCGAATGATGACAACGCCATATTCGTTCAATAATCGATGTTCGAGTACTTCGAACTGTAAGACGCCGACGACACCCATAATATAAGTCTCAGTACCGATGTCAGGTTGTTTGTAGAGCTGGACGGCGCCTTCTTCGGATAATTGCTCTATGCCCTTGAGAAATTGTTTGCGTTTCATGGAGTCTTTGGGCATAACCCGAGCAAAATGTTCCGGCGGAAATACGGGAATACTTTCAAATTTGAAATCTTCGGAAAACGTCGATAGTGTATCGCCGATACGAAAATGTCCGGGATCGAAAATGCCGATAATGTCTCCGGCATAAGCTGATTCCACAACGTTTCGGTCTTGAGCCATAAATTGTTGTGGCTGTGCCAAGGTAATTCTTTTGCCCAAACGCGAGTGTTTGACAGACATGTTTTTCTCATATTCTCCCGAGCAAATCCTCAAAAATGCCATTCGGTCACGGTGGTTGGGATCCATGTTCGCTTGAACTTTGAAGATAAAACCGGAAAAATAATCGGAATCCGGTGTTATCTCGCCGATTGTGGACTGCCTTGAAAGTGGCGGAGGCGCAATTTCCAAAAATGATTTTAGAAAAGGCTCGACGCCAAAATTGGTGATGGCAGATCCAAAATAGACCGGAGTTAATTTGCCTGATAAAATTTTGTCGACATCAAACGGGTCTCCTGCCAAATCGAGCAGCTCAATATCATTGTTGAGGTCATCGAAATAATTCTGGCCGATGGCGCTTGCCAGCTCCGGATCATTTACAGACGCCTGCAACATCTTTGCCTTCGAGGCGCCATGATCTTTGATGCTCGGATCATAAAAAATGACTTGTTCTGCATGGCGGTCGTAGACGCCTTTAAAATCACCATCTGTTCCAATTGGCCAGTTCATTGGCGTCGATCGTATTCCGAGTACTTTCTCAAGTTCGTCCATCAGATCAAAAGGGCTTAAAGCTGCGCGATCCATTTTGTTGACAAAAGTAAAAATCGGGATGCCGCGCAACCGGCAGACG
The DNA here is from genome assembly GCA_012718915.1 of Clostridiaceae bacterium. GTDB lineage: Bacteria > Bacillota > Clostridia > Saccharofermentanales > Saccharofermentanaceae > DUPM01. Next base: position 72,166 of record JAAYBI010000049.1, on the reverse strand, counting down.
GCAAATAGCTTAATCGTTTGCGGCTCGACTCCCTTTGCTGCGTCAAGCAACATAACAGCAGCGTCAGCCGCACATAGCGTACGGTAAGTGTCCTCTGAAAAGTCCTGATGGCCGGGGGTATCCAATATATTGATACAAAAATCATCGTATTCAAATTGCATGACTGAAGAGGTGACCGAAATACCTCTCTGTTTTTCAATGTCCATCCAGTCGGAAGTCGCGTGTTTAGAAGCTTTCCTGGCTTTGACCGATCCCGCGGAATGAATCGCACCGCCGTATAACAATAACTTTTCCGTCATAGTTGTTTTGCCGGCATCAGGGTGAGATATAATTGCAAAAGTTCTTCTGCGGTTTATTTCGGTTTTTCTATCCATTATGTTCTTTACCTCTTTTGGAAATAGCGCGAGCTTGTCAGTATTATTGTTTGTGATTGGATGACATAATACGTTATAATCGATGCATCACCATTGTATTCTGTATCAGTGTGCTATGAACAACCGATACATTATATCAGTGAATCTGCAACGGTTGCAAGAAATATAAGAGGTGCTTTATGTCTGAGAGCGTAGATAACAAACTTGCGGTCTTGATTGATGCCGACAATATATCGGCCGGCTACATAAAACCCATGATTGAAGAGCTTGCACGGTATGGTAATCCGACGATAAAAAGGATTTACGGAGATTGGACCAGACCCAATTTAGGTGCCTGGAAAAACTTGCTTTTAGATTATGCCTTCCAGCCTGTCCAGCAATTTGGTTATACGACGGGCAAGAATGCTACGGATTCTGCGATGATTATTGATGCGATGGATATTTTGTATTCCGAGAAGGTCGATGGTTTTTGTATCGTTTCAAGTGACAGTGACTTTACCCGGCTCGCGACCAGACTTCGTGAAGCGGGGAAAACGGTCTACGGAATCGGTGAAAAGAAGACGCCGACACCCTTTATCGCTGCTTGTGACCGGTTTATTTATCTGGAAATTTTGGGGGTTCATGCGCCAACCGATCATAAGCCGGACAAAAAATCATCTTCCAAAGAATCTCAGGGACAAGTCAAGTCGGGTAAAAAAACTATTGAGTCCCATAGGCCACTAAATGGCATAGAAAAGGAGACCAAAAAACTGATCCTTACTTCCATACAAGATCTTGCCGATGATTCCGGCTGGGCATTTTTAGGTGAAGTCGGCGCACTAATAATTAAGAAAATGCCGTCGTTTGATTCCAGAAACTATGGATTTTCTAAGTTGTCGACGATGATCAGAGCGATGGAAGAAATCGAAATTCAGGAGCGTATCAATGAAAAGAATGCGGCTGTCACACTTATATATATAAGAGTTAAGGGGGATGATGCCTAATGAACCAACGCGCAAGCGGTGTTTTATTACACATATCTTCTTTGCCGGGGCCGTTTTCAATCGGTGGGTTTGGTCCGGAGGCGAAAGCTTTCGGGCAATCTTTAGTTCAGGCGGGTTTTAGATACTGGCAGGTGCTGCCTTTTACGGTTCCCGGAGTGGGAGACTCTCCATATCTGAGTCGGTCGGCTTTTGCCGGCAATCCGCTTTTCATTGATTTGCGTGATTTAGTTCAGAGGGGATGGGTGACTGAAGATGAATTGTCACCTGCATACACCGATGCTTCAAAATCCGCTGATTACGAATTCGCTCGTCAGATCCATCAAAGTATACTTCGCGCTGCTTTTGAAGGCTTAACTGATAAAGAAAGAAACGATGTCCGTCGATTCGAAAGACATCGTCCCTGGCTGTCAGATTATGCTGCTTTTTCGGTTGCTTTGGATGTTTATAATGGTGAGACATGGCGGGAATGGCCGGATTTGGACTTGAGATCTCATGATGAAGAGTTTGTACGCGAATTTATTATGGATCATCAGGAAGATTATGATTATTATTGCTTCGAACAATTTTTGTTTTACGAGCAGTGGCAGGCGTTGAAACGATATTTGAACGATATTGGCATCTTGATTATAGGGGATATCCCGATATACGTGTCAGAAAATAGTTCGGATGTTTGGGGTCATCGATCACTTTTTCAAATTGACGATCAATTTAAACTCAGAGCGGTCGCCGGCGTTCCTCCGGATTATTTTTCGAGCGAAGGTCAGTTGTGGGGGAATCCTCTTTATGATTGGAATGCCCATGAAGCCGAAGACTTCAAGTGGTGGGCAGAAAGACTTTCGAGCAATTTTGAACTCTATGATTTGCTTAGAATTGATCATTTTCGAGCGTTTAGCAGCTATTGGAGCGTGCCGCCGGACCATAAGACAGCGGTAATGGGTCAGTGGGTTTCGGGTCCCGGACTCAAGTTTTTTCAAAAAATGAGAAGAAAATTCGATCATTTACCGATTTTTGCAGAGGATCTGGGCGAAGAGACTCAGGATTTAAATCAATTTCTGGAAGAGGTTGGGTTTCCCGGAATGCGAGTGGTGCAGTTTGCATTTGATGCAACATCAGATAACAAGCATCGCCCGCATAATTATCCTGCGGATTGTGTCGTATACTCAGGAACACATGATAATGATACACTTGCCGGATGGTATCACAGGCTTAGCGACCATTCTAAAAAGTTACTTTGCGATTATTCTCTTCCGGGGACTCATCGTGAGGGAGGGCAGATACAGGAGGCATCCGCGAACGATGTGATAGAAGCTTTACTCGCAATTTTGTGGCGCTGTCATGCGAATTTGCTGGTAGTTCCGTTTCAGGATTTGTTGCTGATGGATTCAGATCGTCGGATGAATATCCCCGGAACGCCTTCCGGAAATTGGGCGGTTCGATTTACGCAGGCGGAGTTACAGGCAATAGATATCAACAAATTTTCTCTTTGGAACGCTTGTTTTTCGCGCATCGGGAGGTAAGGATTTGTATGAGAGAATATGTTCTTGCGATTGATCAGGGTACTACAAGCTCAAGATGTATGATTTTTGATCGTGCCGGGCGTTGTGTCGGAGTCGGTCAGACCCCTTTTCAGCAATATTATCCGGAACCGGGATGGGTCTCACATGATCCCGACGAGATATTTGCGTCGGTGCTGGAGTCAATCCAAATTGCGCTCCGTACCTCCGGAGTTTGCGCGAATCAGATTGCGGCAATAGGCATAACAAATCAGCGTGAAACGACAATTCTTTGGGAGCGGAACACCGGCAGAGCCATTTCGCCGGCAATCGTATGGCAGTGTCGCAGAACCGCGTCCATCTGCGAAGAATGGAAGAATAAAGGCTGGGAGCAGCGCGTCCGAGAGAAAACAGGCTTGGTCATAGACGCTTATTTCTCGGCAACAAAGATAAAATACATACTGGATCGCGAAGGATCCCAATATAGCAACCCGGGTCAGGAGCTGATGTTCGGAACGGTAGATACGTGGCTGATATATAAGTTGACGGGGCATGTTTCTCACGTCACGGATGAGTCAAATGCGTCAAGAACGATGTTATTTAACACAGAACTCCTCGCGTGGGATGAAGAATTATGCCAATTATTTGATATACCAATGGGTATTCTGCCGGAGGTGAAGACTTCGTTTTCTGATTTTGGAACCGTGTGTCTTAGTGACTCCGTTTATACCGAACTGAACGGTATCCCTATTACCGGAGTAGCCGGAGATCAGGCCGCGGCTCTGTTCGGTCAACTTTGTCTTTCGGAAGGAGATGTTAAGAACACTTACGGCACAGGCTGCTTTACGTTAATGAACACCGGAAGCCGTCGGGTGCAATCCAATAACGGATTGCTGACATCGGTGGCATGGACATATCTTGGCAAAACCTCATACGCACTTGAGGGAAGTGTCTTTCATGCCGGCTCGATTATCTCGTGGTTGCAAGAATCTATGGGTATAATAACTTCTCCCAAAGAGTGCGATGCTTTGGCCGAAAGCGTTTCAGATGCCGGAGGCGTTGTGATGGTTCCTGCATTTTCGGGACTTGGAGCGCCCTATTGGGATATGTATGCTCGCGCACTTATCATCGGGTTGACTCGAGGATCTAATCGTGCCCATATAGCAAAGGCCGCTTTAGAATGTATTGCGTTTCAGGTCTATGATCTGATTGAATTAATGCAAAGGGATTCCGGTTTTAAGATTCGGTCTCTTCGAGTGGATGGCGGAGTGAGTGTCAGTGCACCGTTACTTCAATATCAGGCGGATTTGCTTCAGGTATCCGTGGATCGACCGAAACAAAGAGAGACGACATCGCTTGGTGTGGCATTTATTGCCGGTCTTCAATCCGGATTTTGGAGCGACTTAGCGGCAATCTCTTCGCTTAGAGAAAGTGATGTGCTCGTTACCCCCTCTCGCCCCGTCGAATCTCTGAAGAACGACTTATATCGTTGGCATGAGGCAGTTCGCAGGTCCCAGCGATGGATAGAAGAAGATGACAGCAAGGGGAATATCGAATGATTGTTTTGTTGGAAGTGTCCGTGCGAATCATTATCATGATCGCGTTGGGTTTTTTGCTGCGCAAGCTTAATATCATTGATGAGCATATCCAAAAAGGTCTTTCTAATTTATTGCTCTATGCGGCCTTGCCCATGAGCATATTGGCATCGTCCGGCTACAAGATGACGCCGGATTTGACGCAAGCCATGTTGGTAATGGCTGTTATTTCTGTTGTGTATTATGCGTTCTCACTTCTTGTCATGAACAAAATTTCAAAGCATGTTTCGATGAATGATAAGAAAAGGCGCGTATTTGTGACGATGAGCGTATTTGCCAATACCGGTTTCCTCGGGTTTCCCTTAATGTCTGCCCTTTATGGTGACAAAGGTCTTCTTCTGGCTGTCGTATACAACATGGCCTATAATATCTTCATGTATTCTGTCGGCGTACATATGCTCAGTGGTGAAGTGGGAGATTATAAGAAAATGATTCTGAATCCGGTGTCAATGGCTTCAATGGTCGCAATCATTATTTTTATTTCTCCGTTTCAGATTCCGGAGCTGATTAATACCCCCATCACGGAGATTGGCGCATTGACGGTTCCGTTGTCGATGATTATCGTCGGGTCCGGGCTTGCACCAATTCCGATTCGACGAATTCTTGTTGATAAAAGTGCATATTTAGTCTCTTTCTTTCGGTTGTTGATGTGGCCGGCTATCATGATGTTGGTGATGTTCTTTTTACCAATTGATACCAAAACAAAGGCGATAGCAGTTTTAATGACTGCCTTGCCATGTGGTTCGATGAACGTTATTTTCTCAGAAAAATATAATTGTGAGCCCGAGTTTGCTGCAAGGACGGTTGTACAAAGCATGCTCTTGATGAGCATTACTCTTCCGCTGATGATTTTGGCATGCCATTTCATTTGTTCGGCCGGATAATGGAGATGCTGCGTATTAATATTTGAACTAATATTTTGTGTATTGTATGTACTTTTATTATGTACATACTTTTTTTGCGTATATACCTTGACAGACATAGTAACACGAAATAAAATGTAACTACAGAATTAGTGCAAACAGAAAGGAGAGAAATATGTCTATTACGTCTGACTTGCTTCGCGGGCACACAGATACCATCATTCTCAGGCGACTATTACATCAAGATAGTTATGGCTATGAGATAAATAAATACATACAGGAAAAGACAAATGGCGAATATGAGCTCAAGGAAGCAACTTTATATTCTGCTTTTCGAAGGCTGGAAGAGAACGGATGGATTTCGTCCTATTGGGGAGATGAGACAACAGGAGCCAGGAGGCGATACTACAAGATAACTGCCTCAGGAGAAAAAGCTTACGGGCAGAATATTAAGGATTGGAAACAGGCCAAATATTTAATTGATGAACTTATTGAGGAGGGTGGAAAATGAAAGAGAGACTAATCAACCATGTCGAGAGTATTTTTGAGGAAGCACCGCACACCAAAGCAGCGCAGGAGCTGAAAGAAGAGCTGTTGTCCAACAGCCTAAGTAAATACGATGACCTGATCGAAGGTGGTGAGAACCCGGAAACCGCATATAAAAATGTCATCTCCGGTATCGGTGATGTTTCCGGACTCATTGAGCAATTGAACAGAAAAAATGAAATTGATCCGCAATTGGTTGAGAAGAGCAAATTGAGAAGCGCAATCTTAGTTGCGTTGGCGGTCATGCTATTTATTCTCTCAGTTGTCCCGATAATCATCATTTCCGAATATCCCGGACTTGAAACCATGGGACTGATTGGCATGTTGCTAATGGTCTCGATCGGCGTAGCGCTGTTAGTGTTCAACAGCATGACGAAGCCGGAATATCTCAAAAAAGAAGAGACGGTCGTTGAAGATTTTAAGCAGTGGCAATCTGAAAAATCACAGAAGAAGACTATGAGAGCAGCGATTTCGACACTAATTTGGTTGATTACTATCATCATTTATATTGTTGTTAGCTTCGCGACCATGAAATGGTACCTCACTTGGGTTATTTTCCTTCTTGCTGCCGCTGTTGAAGCATTTATCACTTTAATTATTAGCATAAGATCGGAGGCAAAAAAATGAAGGCGTTTCAGATAACGGTACTCGCAATTTTGGGCGTAATCATTATTTTATTGAGCGGACTACTCATATTAGGTCTTACAGGAGTTATCGACGCAGACTTATTTAATTACGCCGGAAAAACGGAGCTGATCTTCGACAAGACCTTTGACGGCAGTGAGATGACAGATATTGACATCGATATGAAAAGTGCGGATGTAAAGATCTTCAAATCCTCTGATCAGAGCATACGTGTCGTTTATTACGGGCCGGATTCTGAGATTGAAAAACCTACCGTATCAGCCGACTATGTTGATGGGGTATTAGTAATTGAGCAAAAAACAAGGCTTCAATTCTTTAGGTTATTTGATAGTGATCGAATGGAGATCTATCTTCCGGAAGATTATCTGGGTCCGTTAGTGCTTGGATTGTCTTCAGGTAATCTCAATTTTGCAGAGGCTTTCGAATTTGCACAGATGAAGATCCATCTTACTTCCGGAGATATCAAAGCAACGACATTAAAAACAGATAATTTTGAATATGCAATGTCATCCGGGAATTTTAATAGCGAAGGCATTATCTCGGATACATTTTCAATAAAGCTGACGTCCGGAAATTTCAAAACGGATGAATTAGTTGGAACGGGTACCATTAAGGCGTCATCAGGAAATATATCTATCAAAAATTTTACGGGAAGCGGCAATGTAAAATTGACTTCAGGCGACTTTTACCTCGGACTCAATGCTCTTAACGGAGACATGGACATCGATTTAACTTCCGGTAATGCGAATATGGATCTATTGGGAGAGACGGACGGCATCTATTGCGATTTTCGTGTTACGAGCGGGAATATCAAGACGAACTTCGGAGATGTTGATGAGGACACAGTTGGTTCAGATTTTGTCTACAGTTTTTCAGAGTCGAATGATTATAAGCTAAGCATTAAAGCAGTCTCCGGGAATATTAAAGTCGAAAAGTAGCATATTATTACAAAAGAGACGTTGAAAAACTTCAATTAATCAAGGCACCATTTGTTTCACGAGTTCTTCTCCGCATGGTTCGGAGGTGAACATGAAGACAAATGGTGCTTTTGTGAAATAATTCAATCAACCGTGTGGCGTCGAATTATATGAGCAGGTGACACGAGCTTGATTTTCTGAAAGACTTTTGAAGCAGGGACACGAAGTACTTCTTGTTTACGGATGGTGCGCTTGAGTCTTGTGCGATCAATCGTATTTCGATAAGCTTCTTCTACTCGTTCCGCGAAAGTAGAGGCCGAGTAAATTTCAACGGACTCGAGAGCCATTCTAGAGTATTGACGGGCCACTTCAGGATCAGAAAGCATTGACTCGACAATGTCCGGAATCTCTTTGCCGTCACGAAAAAGTCGACAGTTGTGATTGTCGATCAATAGGCTGCTGATACTGTCATCAAATCTTGCAACAACGGGAAGGCCGGAGGCCATGGCCTCATAATAAGTCAGTCCTTGAGTCTCTGTCACAGAACATGACATAAACAAGTCGCCCAGACGATAGTATTTTGCGATCTCGGAGTAAGGTGCCGGACCGGCAAAATAGACGTATTTTGATACGCCGAGTTTTTCCGACAGTTCTTGAAGTTCATCCATTGCCGGACCGGTTCCGACGATCAACAATCGAATATCCGGCATCCGATCCACCAGTTGCGAGAGATTAGAGATCACGATATCAATGCTTTTTTCTCGTGCAACTCTTCCCAAGCATAGAATCAACCGATGTTTGGGATCTATGCCGAGCTTTTGTTTGAGCTTAAGAATTTCGGCATCGGAATAACGATTGGAGCGGAAGGGCTCTAAATTAATACCGGTAGGTATGACATATATTGGTCTTTTCACATCATATGAAATCAAAGATTTTTCGACTTTCTGTGTCGGCACGATGACAGAGTTTGTTAGATTACAGAAGGCCTCGCTAAACTTGCGCGCCATTTTTGGTGTTGCTAACTTGCCGCCGGCGATGTAATGCGTGTAATCTTCGAGCATCGTATGATATGTATGAATAATCGGGATATGCATTGAATAGCCGACATACAGGCCTACAAATCCCATAAAAAACTCACTTTGAGTGTGGATGATATCAATTTTCAGTTTACGCATCATACGGATCAACCTGACTGAAAATGGTAAAACAGCACGATGGGGTTTCAAAAAGAACAAAGGTACACTCGGAAATCGATAGACACAAGGATCGGCCTTGACTTGCCTTAATATCTCCTTGGGCTCCGAAACTGTAAACACATAGACATTATGGCCTCTCACACGCAGCGATTCGGCCAAGGTGAAGATCGAAGAAGTAACGCCGTTTATATCCGGGAAGTAGGTGTCCGTAACAATTGCGATGTTCATGATACTCCTCTGAAGATACAAGAATAAGCAAGGCTAGTATAATATGAAAAACGAAAAAAATCTTTAAACAATTCTTAATTATTTCCGGAAGTGCTTTAAGAAAAAGATCGCAAGCTGTGTGCGGCTTTTGAGTGAGAGCTTATCAAGAAGTGTGCTGACACAGTTTCGGACGGAGCCCTCGCTCATGTGAAGAGAATCAGCAATTTCTTTATTATTTAATCCTTGGCCCACTAAAGTCAGAACTTCCTTTTCCTTTTCACTTAATGACTCATACTGGGCCGGTAAGGAGTACTTTGTAGGACTCGAAAGTGAAGGAAGCTTATGAATGATCTCGGCACCATATACATGCTGACCGGATGCGACAGCTTCCAGGGAGGGGATGATGCTTTGAAAATTCTGTTTTAACAGATAGCCCTTAACTCCAATGCGGAGTGCTTCAATGATGTACTCATCATCTGAAAAGGTGGTCAGTAAAATAATCTTCGCACTTGGTTGAAAAGAAAGAACCGCTGAGGCTGCTTCCAGGCCACTCTGATGCTTCATTTGTATATCCATGAGAATAACATCCGGTAAATATTGGATAAATAGTGGCATGGCATCTGCACCATCGGTTCCGATTGCCACGACAGTGTAATTGCTATGAGACTCAATTATTTTTTTTAGCGAAGAAGAAACAATCGGGTCATCGTCTATGATGATTAGTTTCATGAGAAGACTCCTTTGGTATAGTCAAGTGTATTTCAAAACCATTATGACAAGATAGATTTATGTTTCCTCCGAGAGCATTAACGCGCTGTATCATACCGGATAGTCCCACGCCATTATTATACAGTGAATCCGGAGATTTAGTTCGACATGCTTGACCGTTGTCCCGCAAAACGAACTGGTAGAAATCATTATGTTCATAAACAATGAGAGTCGCCTTGGTCGCGTCGGAATGTTTGGCCATATTGGATAGGCCTTCTCTGAGTATAGAAGAAAGAGCAATGCTCACAGCTCTTGGCGGTTGTTCATTGATCTGACATTTAAAATCAATTGGAATGTGATGAAACGCGGATAATTGGTTTTCGAGTCCTGCGCGCAGATCAACAGACTGGTCGTAGAGGTTGTGTATACTCGTTCTGACGTCATCCATACCACCCGTAAGGCTCTGACTCAAAACTTCAAGTGAATCAAGAGTTTGAGGATCGTCTGTCACTGAAGATATTGCTCCAACCTGCAAAATAGCGGATGTCAGTACATGGCCGATGCTGTCGTGTAATTCCCGGGCGATTCGGTTGCGTTCGTTCATGGTCGCAAGGTGTAATTCATAATCCTGTTTATCCATTAATTCATGCATCTGCAGACTATCGTTTAAAGCGATTTGACGCAGCTGGTCGGCCAGTTCGAAATTTCTGGCTTTCAATTCGTCACCGGTACTTTGTCCTGCGGCTAGTAAGTATGCTAAGACGGTAACAGAAAAGACAATGAAAAAAGCATTGATATTACCGGTGGCGATGAGGTTTACAAGCGGTAACAGAGTCAGGAGAGCCAACAAATTCTTTTTTCCGTAACGAATGTCATACGTGGGAAATGGAATAAAAAAGGCAATCGCAGGAAAGAGGACAGTCAAAACAACAGTTCCGGTAAATACGATAATCGAAATATTCCTATGATTCAAATAGGTGGTGAGACTGAATATCGAAATGGCTATAAGTATATATATTACGTCAAATTCGGAGCCGCCGGCGAAGACAAATAATGTCACGCAGATACAAATGATGATCACACGTTCCAAAAAATGGCTCGACATCATATTACCCTTCCTCTCAACGGTATTTTATCATGATAATCGACAGCAGGATGAAAAGAAGTGACAAATGTCACGTTAAATAATAGTCATTTGTCACTTCTTCGGGAATCGTTATAAGGTTATTCTGAGCTCATAGAAATCATGATTGGTAATGGAGGAGAAAGATGATAGTTCGTGTAAATGATTTAGTTAAAAGGTACGGCGAATTAACGGCCTTGGATCATCTGAGTTTAGAAATCAAAGAGGGTGAAGTGTTTGGCTTGCTGGGACCGAACGGCTCCGGCAAAACAACAGCTATCAATTGTATTCTCTCACTACTGCAATACGAAAAAGGCGACGTGCAGATTTTCGATCAAAAAATGACACCGGGTTCTTATAATATCAAGAAGGATATCGGCGTCGTAATGCAGAACGTTGCGGTTATTCCGGAACTGAGTGTTTACGAGAATATTGACTATTTCTGCGGATTATATACGAATGATCGAGCCACAAGAAAGGCACAGGTTCAAGAGGCGATTGACTTTGTCGGTCTCAATGACTTCGTGAAGTTCCGTCCGAAAAAGCTCAGTGGAGGTTTACTGCGTCGACTGAACATTGCATGTGGTATAGCGCATAAACCCAAACTAATAATTCTTGATGAACCCACGGTTGCCGTCGACCCCCAGAGCCGAAACAATATTCTGGAAGGGATCAAAAAACTCAATAGAGAAGGCGCGACCGTCATATACACTTCTCACTATATGGAAGAGGTCGAATTGATCTGCTCAAGAATAGCAATCATGGATAAAGGTCGAGTAGTGGCACAAGGTACAAAGGATGAACTTAAGAATATGATCCAGATCGGAGAAAAAATCGATATAGAGCTCCTGGATAAAGTGTGTGACAGTTTTGAAAAAGACCTGTTGGCTTTGCCCTTTGTGGTTGATGTCATATGTGATAAGCAACATATAATAATCAAAACGCGGCAGGATAGTAACGGCCTTAACCAAATCCTCAATTTCTTTTCGTCAAAAAATATTGCCCTCGGTCGAGTCTTTTCTGAAAGACCGACACTAAACGACGTTTTTCTTGAAATCACGGGAAGAGAACTTCGTGATGGCAATGGTAACGGAAAGGTGGAGTAAGTTATGTGGCGTATCTACCAGTATCGTATGAAGTCGCATCTGATGGACTTTGGCAACTTGTTTTGGACAATGATATTCCCGATAATACTGTCCTCGTTCTTTTCATTAGCCTTTAGTAACATAGCCAGCAGTGAATATTTCAATACTATCCCTGTGGCTGTTGTTGTGGAGTCCGAATCTGTCTATTCCGACAATTTTTTAGATACTTTGTCATCCGTGCAAATGGATGATCAGAAGTTATTTGAGGCGCATACTTTTGAAAGCGTTAGTAAAGCAGAAGAAGCGATGCACAATGAAGAAGTTGACGTTCTGTTTATTTATGATGAGGCACTTGAAATAAGAGTAAAAAAAGAAGGAATGAATCAAACCGTTGCAAAACACTTTGCCGACCAGTATACCCAAACGGAATCGATGTTCGCTCATTTAGCAGAGACAAACCCGCAATCACTCTCAGTACTTGCAAATTTTGAGTTCGATGCGTCGGACTACATCAGCGATCAGAATCAACAACGAGGTAATGTGGATCCGATGTTGGGATACTATTATGCGCTGATCGCTATGGCGTGCCTTTTCGGCAGCTTTTTAGGGCTCAAAGAAACCAGTTTTGTTGAGGCTAACCAATCCTCTACCGGTGCCAGGATCCAAGTATCTCCTGCCAAAAAAAGCAAAATATACGTGGGCGGGCTGTTGGCAGCAACGACGATCCAAGTGTTTTCTATATCCTTGCTGCTACTCTTTATTACGTTTGTATTGAAAATCGATATGGGCAATCGCGCTCCGGCGCTGGCTCTGGCAACAATCGTAGGTGCGGCAGCCGGCGTAGCGCTCGGTGCTTTCGTGGCGCTGATCAGCAAAAAGAATTATGATGTCAAGAACTCAATGTTAACCGGAGTTTCGATGATCATGTCATTTTTTGCCGGTCTGATGGTGCATTCGGTTAAATACCAGATCTACAAGAACGCACCGGTCTTATCGTATATAAATCCGGCCAATCTGATCGCTGATGCGTTTTATGCACTCTACTATTATCCGGACTATCGTCGCTATTGGATTAATATTGCGATCCTGGTCGGATTAATTGTCGCGATGTATGCAGTTGTTATTTTCTTGGCAAGGAGGCGCAGTTATGAGAGTATTTAATGCAATGTTAAAAGTTACCGGCAAGCATATTGTCGAGTTGGCAATTTACTTTTCTGTATTTATGGCCATGATGATATTAATGACTTCGATGTACGGCGGAGAAGACACAGAGGTAATAAGTAGTTTTACTCCGAACAAGAGCAAAGTATTCATTCTTAACGAAGATCAAGGTAACCCCGTTTCGGATGGACTTGAGAATTATCTTTCTGAAAGAGTCAGACTAGTCGATATTGAAATCAAGAAAGATGCAGTCGCGGATGCCTTGTTCTACCAGGAAGTAGAATATGTATTAACAATCCCGGAGGGTTTTGGAGATTCTCTTCTGAAAGACACAGGAATGGTAGCTCTTGAAAAAAATGCAGCTCCGGACATGACATCTTCAATTAATGCAGATATGCTGATCGATCGATATTTGAGTACTGTACGCTTGTATGCTGAAGTCGAAACCGGAGACATCACGGAAACTGCTGTTCAAGAGAATTTGGTCAATCAAACGATACTTGATCTCGATAAGTCATCTTCATTGTCTTTTTCTGAAGCGCCACCGAAGAATGATATTTCGGGCCTCAAGGTTAGTATGGGATATGGATATCTTTCCTATGCCCTTATGTCTCTTATGATATTGGCAGTTACGAGTGTCACATCGGTATTTATACAGTCCGAAGTGCGTTCGAGGATGCGATGCTCTCCTGTGAAAACCAGGAATCTGCAATTTCAACTTTTCCTGGGCAATCTATGCTTAGCGGTCTTGTTCTGTTTATTGCTCAACGCTGTAATTGCACTCGTGTTTCAAGATTTTGTCCTGGATCAATATAAACTACTACTGATACTCAACTCGTTCGTTTTTTCACTGGTTAGTTTGAGCCTCGGTTTCCTGATCGGAAATCTGACATCTTCTCGAAATGCGCACAATGCGTTCGCGAATGTTATGGGCCTTGGGTTTTCATTTATCAGTGGAGTGTTTGTTCCTCAAGAATATTTGGGCGCATCAGTTCTTCGAATTGCCTCATTTACACCGACATACTGGTATATCGGCGCCATTCAAGAAAGTTCAAAACTTACAACAGAAGCCGGATACTCAAGCCAAAAACTCATCGCTTGCTTTGTCATCCAAATATGTTTTGCAATCGCTTTCGTTGCGCTATCATTGCTCGTATCAATGCAAAGACGTAGAAGATCTATAGCTAGTGACAATTTTGAACTGCAAGAGTCATGATCTTCTGAAATTATGTTATTATCATTTACGTAAAGAAATTGCGAAGGTCTTCTTAGTGAGGACCTTCGCTTTATGCACGGATGTCGCTTAAGAATTCCGGACAGATGAATTGAATGGATGGTTCAATGCTGAAGTAACATATAGCAATTTGAAATGGGGAAAAAGAAATGATCCAAGCAGAAATATTTGCTAAAAGAAGAAGAGACCTCTTAATGGTTTTAGCAGAAAAAGAACACTTTGATACGGCCATAATAATCGGGCGAGTCAATCTATATTACTATTTAGGCACAATTCAAGATGGTATGTTTGTCTTACGACACAACGGAGAATCCTATTTTTTCGTTCGCAAGAGTTACACGCGAGCCATTGAGGAGTCTTCGTTTGATAACATTCTTCAAATTCGATCCTATGCGGACATGAGTCAATACCTTCCAAAGAATCTTGGGCATGTCTATCTTGAGACCGAAGTGATTCCTTTGGCGATGCTCAATCGAATCCGGAAATATTTTGACATGGAAGCGATTCATGGGTTGGATGGAATCATATCGACGATGCGAGCTAAGAAGGGGCCGGAAGAAATCGAACTAATAGAATTATCATCGCAAAAACATAATCAGGTGATGATGCAGGTCGTCCCGGCAATATTGAGAGAAGGCATGTCTGAGACTGATTTTGCAGCCGAATTGTATGCAGAAATGATCAAACATGGGCATCACGGTGTTTCCCGATTTTCGATGTTTCAGATGGAAATGATCATAGGCCAGTTTGGGTTTGGAGACACTACTATATACCCGACAAACTTTGATGGCCCCGGTGGTATGAAGGGTATGAGTCCGGCGGTGCCTATCTTGGGTGACCGTAACAGAAAGCTCAAAAAAGGCGATCTCGTATTCGTCGACGTTGGTTTTGGATTTGAAGGCTATCATAGTGACAAGACGCAAGTCTATTCATTCGGCACGCCGCCGGATGAGCACGTTGCAGCGATTCACAATGCTTGTATCCGTGTCATGAAAAAGGCCGAAGCACTTATTGTTCCGGGCGCCGACCCGGGCCTTGTGTATGACATAGCGATGGCAGACTTGCCGGTGGAGCTCTCTGAAAATTTCATGGGTTACGGTGAGTCGGTTCGCTTCTTAGGTCATGGTGTCGGTTTGTTTATTGATGAGCTTCCGGTCATAACCTCTAAATATCATGTTCCGCTTGAAGAAGGCATGGTGATTGCTCTTGAGCCAAAATGCGGCATAAAAGATGTTGGAATGGTGGGTGTTGAAGAGACCTTCCTCGTGACTTCAGATGGCGCCAGGTGTCTAACCGGAGGAGCCAAAGAAATTATCACGGTTCCATTTAAATAGTTGACAAATTAGTTCGAAATATCATGGAGATACTGCGCTGACAGCATATACCCCAATATTTATTGTACCCAACACGAAAATCAGACCGGATTGAAAAACTCAGGTTTGCTGTAAAAATACCCCTGCTGGGCATCGATCCCGAGTTTTTCGCAGATATCTGCGTACTCTTTATTTTCGACGCCTTCAGCAATGGTTTTTATACCAAAGTCTCTGCAAAAATCGACGATGCTCTTGAGTAGCCCGAACCCTTTTTCGGTATTTGCCTTTAAGACCAAGGAACGATCAATTTTGATAACATCGATGGGTAGATCCGCGACGTAGCGATAAGATGAGTAACCGGTTCCGAAATCATCGATGACAATCGGGAACCCATGCTTACTGAGAAAGGAAAGATGATCTTGAATTTTTTCTACAGATAAAAGTACTCGTTCCGTAATTTCTACGTGAATACGAGAAGGATCGACGCCGCTTTGTCGCACGCGCTTTACCATTGTCAAAATATTCTTTTCGTTGAAGTCGGTCGCCGAGAAATTGACGCTGAAAAAGTAATTGGAAAATGTTGGTTGCTTAAGCATCTGGATTGCTCGATCTAACATAAATTCCGTCAAATCATGAATCAGTTCGGTTTTTTCCAATACTGAGACAAATATATCCGGAGGTATTCGTGTGCCGTCTTCCTGTATCCATCTGGCCAGAAGCTCAGCGCCGATTGGCTTAGAACTGACGGAATCGTGTATCGTCTGATATGCTGAACGAATTGAATTGTTGGACAGAGCCTCGCGGAAGGTGTTCGGAATAATAACGGTGCTGGCGTAGGATTGCTCGAGTTTGTCAGAAAAACGCACGAGTTTCTGATCATTATGTGCGGCAAGACGAAGGGCGATCATTGACTTTCGCATGCCATCCATTGGTCGATCAGCATTCATCAGTCGCGCGATACCTATCCGGAAATGAAGATAAATGGGTACATTTTCGACTTGGATAATCTTGTCGTTAATCTCGCTGAGAGCAGACAGAATCTTTTCGGTACTGGCCTCCTGGTCGTCGTGCTCTATCATGATAGCGTAGCGTAAACCGTAATATCTAAAGATGCTGACATTTGAAAAAATACTCATGGTTTGTATGAGCTCATTAGAAAAAGAAAATATAATTTTCTGGAAAAAATCATAGCCGAAAAAACCGAGATATTCTTCATAATCTACGATATCAAGAGAAATCAGGGATACCGGGTCGTCGGAATTCACTGAACTTTGCCGGAGCGCTTCATAATTGCGCAACCCGGTTAAACTGTCATGAGTCATTAAGTAGGTCAGGCGCTCTTCGCGACGATGCGCGATGTCGGTGAAAATCCCGACAGTCATAGCAATGAGCATGTATATAATGACTCTGAATATCCAATTCAGAGGTGATTGTGGCGTTTGGGTATCGACATTCAAAGGCATTAGGGGTCCGACCAAAAAACCGCTGAAAAATGCGTGAGCCAAGCCCCAGCGCCATCCGTAAGCCGATGCGATAAAAGCCAACGGAATGTACATGAAATTGGTATAAACGGTATTGGTTCCGCCGGAGAAATATACAAAAACCGAAATCATCAATGACACAAAGAAGCCCATTGAAAGAGGGAAAGAACGATTTCTGAAATTGCGAAATGCGATCAAATCCATATGAATCCCTCATTACATAGAGTCTAAATATTCTTGAGTATCTCGAGATATAGATATATATTACATCAATGGTACGATATCTAGCAACGCCAATTGTCATATCGAGAGATAATCTCTGCAGGAAATAATCGAAAATAGTGTTAATCAAAGGGGTGACTTTCGTGTCGGGGAGAGTCAGAGAAAAAAATAGCAGCCTGTCAGTTTTGAAAACAGGCTGTTATTGTGGCGGAGACGGAGAGATTCGAACTCTCGTGCCGGTTACCCCGACAAACGCATTTCGAGTGCGCCTCGTTATGACCACTTCGATACGTCTCCATATGCGCAGTTAAACGCTTCTAGATTATAAAGTGACAATTCTCTGTCGTCAAGCACTCAAAATATGGGGCTTGTGATAGAATTCGATTCGGTTATTTTTTCGGATATGGATGCCGAAAGTCCCTTCCGTTTCCAAAATCTCGAAATTGCGAAGCTTCTTTCGAAAAGGAATACTTGCTTATTCTATTTGTGTTGCTCAATTGATAGAAAAGCGATAAGATTAATTCTATAAAACATAAGGTAAGGTCGGATGAGCGACGAACTGAAGGACATCATCTATAGCGATTTGTATCGATATACAGGTAATAATCGCAGACACGACAAACTTTTCCTGACGTATGTTCAGGAATTGTTATCTTGTCCTGAATTTCGATTCATCAGCACGCTTCGACGAACCCAGTATTATTACTACAAGATGCAATCCGATAAGAAGGATATTCACTTCTACTTAGCTTCGATTGCCTTCAAATACTTCAATGCAAGTTTAGACCGTAAATCCAGAAAGTATCATTTTCAGATACCCTACGATACAAGAATCGGCAAGGGATTTTATATTGCGCATTTTGGACGGCTCATTATTCATCCGAAGACGGTTATTGGACATAATGTGAATGTATCGACCGGTGTTGTCATCGGCACGCAATTCAGAGGGCCGCGTAAAGGTGCGCCATGTATTGGTAACTATGTATGGATTGGCGCGAATGCTGTTATCGTAGGTAATATTCGTGTCGGAAATAACGTTTTGGTTGCTCCCGGTGCTTTTGTCAATTTTGACGTACCCGATAACTCCATAGTAATCGGTAATCCGGGGTTGATTCGACGTTCCCCCGGTGCGACTCTCGGATATATCAATAACACGATTCTGTTTGATGAATACAATGTTCGTTCCGGAGATCCCTCGAGATGATTTCGGATGCCAGAAGTTTGACATTACCTGCCGACTTCTATCTCGGTAATCGGAATAAGCTCCTGGAGCAACTCCCGGAGTCTTGTTTTGTGATTGTGTACGCAGGTAATACGGTCAAAGTATCGTCCGATACAGACTATAGATATTCTGTTAATCGCAATTTTTACTATTTGACCGGAATACAGCAAACCGGGTCAGTTTTACTGTTGAGAAAATCTCCTGAAAAGACAGAGCATGCTTTATATATTCACCCAAACGACCCGACCCGTGAGCGATGGAATGGGAAGTTGATGACTCCCGATGAAGCACAATCAATCTCGTTGATTGATAATATACGTTGGTTGCCGGCGTTGGAAGACAAGATATCCGATATGCTTAATCAAGAGGACGAGACATTTTGTATCGATTATTCGGATTGTCGCCAGGAGATGAAGGCTCTCAGAGATTGCATACAGGATAAAGCTAAGAATAATAAGACCATAGACATTTCTTCTTATCTCACGCGAATGAGAATGGTGAAACAGTCTTGTGAGATCCAAATGATAGAAAACGCCATCGATCTGACCGGGACGGCCTTGCTCGCGACAGCAAACGAGATGCGCGCCCCCGTCTCTGAATTATCAATATATGCCAAATTGGATTACGAAATGGCCAAGCAAGGGTGCTTATTGCCTGCATTTACAACGATCGTTGCGGGAGGGGAAAATACTCTTTGCCTCCATTATATCGACCCGGATCGGCGCGTTCTTGAAAAGGGTGTGCTGATACAAGTTGATATCGGTGGCATTGCCGGTGGCTATAGTGCGGACATCTCTCGGGTCTTCCCTGTGGGCGGACGTTTTTCACCGCGTCAAAAACAGCTGTATGATATCGTGAGAGCTTGCCAAAAGAAGGCTTTTATATCGATAAAACCGGGAGTGAAATTGGCGGATATTAATCGAGAAGTTGCTGATCTTGCGACACAATTGCTTACTGACGCAGGCGTGTTGATTCAGGATCAAGACATCTCGTCGTATGTTTGGCATAATAGTGCGCATCATTTAGGTTTGGATGTTCATGATGTCTCTTATAGATATGAACCTCTGTGTGAGAATAATGTATTGGCAGTTGAACCGGGAATATATATTCCGGAGTGGGGATTCGGATTCCGAATTGAAGATGATGTAGTTGTTACCGCAAACGGTTGTCGGCTT
This sequence comes from Clostridiaceae bacterium, assembly GCA_012718915.1. Classification (GTDB taxonomy): domain Bacteria; phylum Bacillota; class Clostridia; order Saccharofermentanales; family Saccharofermentanaceae; genus DUPM01. Next base: position 52,623 of record JAAYBI010000049.1, on the reverse strand, counting down.
TTGTCGAGTGGGATACCCGCAGATTCAGACGAAATCGAAAATATTATTTTATCATAAGAGGAGGAGTCGGGTTGCCGTTCGGAAACAACATCTATGTGTGGGTGGCAATAACCTTAATCGCCGTAGTCGTTTTGACTTTGGGGGTTACTCTTGCATTATATGTGTTCGCGCTCAAATCATTTCACAAGATATTTGATCGGCCGTATCCCAGGATGCCGTACGATAAATCGCCACTAAAAATTAAGCAGGATACGATTTATGGAGTGGGTAAGAATTGGTTTTATACGAATCGTAACAACTTCATGGACATACAAATGACATCATTTGATGATTTAAAACTATATGCTTATTATCGCCCTGCTGATCATAAAGATTCAGATCAACTGATAGTTCTTGTGCATGGATGGCGGGATCATCCCTCAGATATGGGCGCATATGCGCAAATGTACCTCAAAATCAAAGATTCACATATATTGATACCTCATTTACGAGCCCATGGAATGAGTCGAGGGAAGCATGTTGGCTTCGGACTATATGACAGTCAAGATCTGATCATGTGGATTGCTTTGATGGAGAAGCGCTTGAATCGTAAATTAAAAATAATTATCCATGGGCGCTCCATGGGCGCATCGGCGGCATTAATGGCGGCAGGAAGTATGAAGATATCGGAAGGGGTCAAAGGCGTCGTAGCGGATAGTCCCTTTGATACTCTTGAAAATCAAATTGGTTTTGTCTTGAAAAAACGATATCGCGTCAGTCCGCGATTTATGGTCAAAGCAATTGGTCGTATTGCGGCATCGAGAATCGGATTTCCGGTCAAGCGGGCCTCAGTCGTTGCTGTGGCGTCTAAGATTAAGACGCCGGTATTGATGTTTCATGGAACCGAAGATACTTTCGTTCTGCCTGAAATGAGCGAGGAAATCTATAATCGAATACGTTCGCCCAAGCGATTGTTAATGATTGATGGCTCATCGCATATTATGGCATTTAATGATCGGCCATCAACATATGTCGCTGAGGTTGAGAAATTCATGAAGGTATGCAAGTTATCCGTTTGAATTCAAACAAATCTCTTGCTTTCGTCTGAATTCTTAACTAATATGTAGGCGAGTCATTTGTTTTTTGAGATTTACGGCAGAATATTTGACTTATTAATCACATCGGGGAGCTGGGTTGACCGGCTGAGAGGATACCTTCGTATCGACCCTAATAACCTGAACCGGATAATGCCGGCGGAGGGATCAAAGCGGAAGCGTAAGCTCTTCCTTGTTCTTTTGCCGGACTATGAGAGGAGCTTTTATTATGTCAAATCATCATGATCAACCAAATAACAGACGTAAAATGAGAGAGAAGATTCTTGCGATTGCTGCCGGCGGAATATGTATCGCCGTCGCTCATGCCTTATCTTTGCTAAAAATCTTTGAGATGCCGCAAGGTGGATCCGTTACGCCGGCGTCAATGTTGCCGATTGTGTTTTTTGCTCTGTGTTTTGGCATAGGACCCGGACTCGCAGTCGCTTTTATTTTTAGTATCTTGCAAATGCTCTCGGGGTATATGTTGCATCCGGCTCAGGTTTTTCTTGACTACATTTTGGCGTTCTCGATGTTGGGCCTTGCCGGTTTCTTCGCACCGGCAAGAGCGTTAAGAGAAAATGAAAGCAATATTCTTAATCGTTTGACGCTCATTCCGATCTACAAAATATTCATCGCAGTATTTATCGGTGTCTTCTGTCGCTTAGTCTGTTCTGTATTATCCGGTGTCATATTCTATGCATCTTACGCACCGGAGGGACAAAGCGCCCTGGTTTATTCATTCATTTACAATGGTAGTTTCTTGCTGATTGAATTTATTATTACGGTGATTCTCCTGATGAGTTTTTTATTAGTTTACGGCATGATCAAGACCAACAAATCAACCAACAAATCAAGCGCGAAAAAAGCTTGATAAGTCTAGGAATCGGCATATAATAGATGATTAATGGTGTAGAGAAGAGGATCTTCACAGATCCTTTTTTCGATTTCAACAGATAATTTTGATTGCTCGACATTGTCGGATCGATACGATACGCTTGCTTCTTTACGTATCGCAGCAGGCGCATTTTTGGTATAATCTTTAGGGTTCGAGCAAATGCTTTGTTGTATGTGGATTTTTTGTGATATCATACTAGGAAACTATTTTATATTTAGGGATGTTTCTTTTTGACGGAGGTTGTTCATGGCCAAGATTTTTTCTGAAGTATCACGTACCTTTAGCGAATATTTGCTTATTCCTAATCTGACCACATCGGAGAATACGCCGGATCAGGTGGATATGTCGACCCCGGTATGCAAATACCGAAAAGGTCAGGAAGAGTCCAAGCTCAAGATTAATATTCCTATGGTATCGGCAATCATGCAGGCGGTTTCAGATTCAGGCATGGCGGTCGCTTTAGCTCGTTGTGGCGGATTGTCTTTTGTATATCAGTCGCAGTCGATTGCGTCGCAATGCGACATGGTTCGCAAGGCCAAGAAGTACAAGGCAGGATTAGTAACCTCTGATTCAAATCTGACACCTGATAATTCGCTTGAAGATGTTTTGGAAGCGGTAACCCGAAGTGGTCATCGCACCATTGCTGTTACACATGACGGTTCTCCGAATGGTGTGCTGCTCGGGCTCGTTACGTCCCGTGACTATCGGGTCAGTCGTATGGACCCGAGTACTAAGATTTCAGAATTCATGACACCTTTTGATCATCTGGTCTATGCGCGTGAAGGTACAACGCTTAAGGAAGCGAATGATATCATTTGGGAGCACAAGATCAATCAGTTACCGATCGTCGATGAGGACAATCGCTTAGTCGGATTGGTCTTTCGTAAAGATTATGAATTCCACAAGGAAAATCCACTGGAATTACTTGACGACAAGAAAAGACTGATAGTTGGTGCAGGAATAAACACCAGAGATTACAAGGAACGCGTTCCGGCTTTGATTGATGCCAATGCCGATGTTTTGTGTATTGATTCTTCGGATGGTTTTTCTTCCTGGCAGAAAGAGACATTAGAATGGATTAAGTCGAATCACCCGGATATTCCGGTTGGTGCGGGTAACGTCGTTGATGCGGAAGGTTTTCGATTCTTAGTCAATGCCGGGGCAGATTTTATCAAGGTCGGTATCGGCGGAGGGTCCATTTGTATCACTCGGGAACAGAAAGGTATCGGCTGCGGTCAGGCGTCTGCCGTGTTGGCTGTTTCTGCTGAACGCGATAAATATTTCAAAGAGACCGGAATTTATGTTCCGATTTGCTCCGATGGTGGTATTGTTCACGATTATCACATCACTTTGGCGTTAGCGATGGGCGCGGATTTTGTAATGCTCGGCCGCTATTTTGCTCGTTTTGACGAAAGCCCGACGCGCCGGATGCTTGTCGGCGGCAATTACGTCAAAGAGTATTGGGGTGAGGGTTCTAACCGTGCTCGCAACTGGCAACGCTATGATGATGGCGGACAAGGCGGCAAGATGGTTTTTGAAGAGGGCGTAGACTCATATGTCCCATATGCCGGATCTCTCAAAGATAATGTTGACGGCTCAATGGCGAAGGTGAGATCAACTATGTGCTCTTGTGGCGCATCAAATATACAGGAACTTCAAGAGAAAGCAAGGCTGGTTGTTGTTTCTTCAACTTCTATTGTTGAAGGTGGTGCACATGATGTCATCGCCAAAGAAAGCGACCGCCCCAGATAAACATTTATTATTATACTTTTCACCGTTTGGTGAAACGAAAGAGGAGTGCACTATGATAGAAAACGAAATGGAAAAAAATGCTTTTACCGAAGAAGGACTCAAGAGACTTCAGGACGAGTTGGCTGATCGCAAGACTATTAAGGCCGCAGAAATTTCGGAGAGATTAAAGGATGCTCGCGCGCAGGGCGACCTTTCTGAAAACTCTGAATATGATGATGCCAAAGAGGCGCAGGCCAAAAATGAGTCGAGAATTATGGAGCTTGAGGACATATTAAAAAATGCTCGAGTCATAGATGAAGACGAAATCAGTAAGACAAAGGTATCTCTGGGTTCGCTTGTTACGCTTCGAGATGAGCAGACTAAAGAAGAAGATGCTTATAGCTTGGTCAATGCTAACGAGGGCGACATTTTCATGAATCGTATTTCTATTGAATCGCCTGTCGGCAAAGCAATCATTGGCAAGAAAAAAGGTCAAATTGTCGAGGTTGGCACAAGTTCAGGAACATTCAAGTACAAAATTGTCAAAATCGGCAAGTAATTCGGAACGTAATTGACATCGAAAGGATCGTATTATTCATATGCAAGACAATACTGGAGCGACTAACCCATCGAATGAAGAACCACAGGTTGATATACAGGAACAGATGAGGATTCGCCTGGGTAAGCTCAGCGAGTTGTCACAATTGGGTATGGATCCGTTCACACAGCTCAAGTTTGATGTGACGAATCATTCTAAAGATATAACGGATGCTTTTGATGCTTTTGAGGGAAAAGTTGTATCTGTGGCCGGACGTATCATGTCTAAAAGAGGTATGGGTAAGGTTAGCTTTACGGATATTCATGATCGATTGGGAAGAATCCAGCTATTCACGAAGATAGATGAGATTGGCGAAGACGCATATGAAAGATGGCAAAGACTTGATCTCGGAGACATAGTCGGTGTTACCGGCGATGTATTTCGTACGCGGACCGGAGAAATATCGATTCGGACAAAATCATATGTATTGCTTTCAAAGTCACTTCGTCCGCTTCCTGAGAAGTATCATGGGCTAAAGGATACAGAGATGCGATACAGACAACGCTATGTGGATTTAATTATAAATCCTGAGGTCAAAGATACCTTCGAAAAGCGTTCGCATATCATCAGAGCCATCCGAAACTATATGGATCGACTGAATTTCATCGAGGTCGAAACGCCGATTCTGAATCCAATAGCCGGTGGCGCAACTGCAAAGCCATTTGTAACGCATCATAATACTTTGGATATGGACATGTATCTTAGAATCGCACCGGAATTATATCTGAAGCGACTCATTGTCGGTGGATTTGAACGTGTTTATGAAATTGGACGCTTATTCCGCAACGAAGGCATGTCAATCAAGCACAATCCTGAATTTACGACAATCGAGATGTATCAAGCCTATACGGACATGCAGGGCATGATGGATTTGGCGGAGCAATTACTATCTACGGTCGCAACGGAAGTTTTGGGCACGACCGAGATTAATTATCAGGGTACAGAGATATCTCTGGCGCCCCCGTTTCAACGTTTCACGATGGAAGAAGCGGTGCTTAAGTTCACGGGAGTCGATTTTTCAAAAATAAATACTGATGAACAGGCTCTCGAGGCCGCTATTCAAAAGGGTCTCGAACCTTCAAAGGCTTCGACTAGAGGCGATATCCTTTATATGTTTTTTGATTTTTACTGCGAAGAAAAGCTTATTGCGCCAACCTTCATTTCGGATTACCCCGTTGAAGTGTCACCACTCTCTAAGAAGAATCCGAGCAATCCAAAGTATGCAGACCGATTTGAACTGTTTATCGGAGGTAGGGAATACGCTAATGCTTACTCTGAGTTGAACGATCCAATCGACCAGCGTCATCGTTTTGCAGATCAGCTTAAGAAGCGTGATGCGGGAGACGATGAAGCGAATTTGCACGATGAGGACTTCTGTGTCGCACTTGAATACGGCATGCCTCCAACCGGGGGCATGGGAATTGGAATTGATCGCTTAGTTATGTTGTTGACGGACAATCCGTCGATTCGAGATGTTCTTTTGTTCCCGACGATGAGGCCGATCACCGCAACAATTAATCAGGCCGAAAGACAATAAATTGGGGTGAAGTTTGTGGATAACAAGGATACTAAATTTGTTGTGCCTTCTTCTGATGAAATTCGAGTGATGGACAAAATGAGTTCATTGCAATTTTTTGGTTTAAATGAAGATGCAACAGATTACATGATCGAAGAAAAGTATTGGCAATATATTAAGCGTTTTCGTGTCGATCGCAAAAGCAACGCGGATATTTTGGATCGTATCAACGCTATATACCAGATTGCTTCGGGAAAAGAAGTGAGCACGTCACTTGATAACGGCCTTCCTGCTGAAAAGAAAAAATTCGACATAAAGAACTATATATATTATTCATGGTGGAAGTATGTTTTGGGCGCTGTGGCAATCTTGGTTGTGTTTCTGATTGTTAAACAGGTCTTTTTCACGTCCAAGATAGATTTTCAAATCGTTGCTCTGGGGCACTTTCAAAACAGCGGAAGTTACTTGGAAGAGGTTGCGATTGAACGCATGAACTATAAGAACCCGTTTATTGGTGTTGCAGACATAATAGTTGATAATTCTGAGCAAGCTGATGGCTACTCTCAATATGGGACGCTGGCTGCTTCGGCTTTTTTGTCGGCTGGGGCGGATGTCATTATTACGGACAATAAAACGACATTATCGTTTCTGCCTTATATGTCACCGATGGATGATTTTTATGCCCGATTGGAAGCGGAATTAACGGAAGAACAACTAAGTCGAATAACGCCTTTGTATTTTTCGATGAATGATCATTACGATTATTTGGAAAAAATCGATCAATCCAATTCCGAAGATGAGAGGTTGCCGGATTCTGATACGATTCATGTATATGGAGTCTTGATCCTCGACGACGATTTTGTTCGATCTGTCGGTTTTGACAACCGCTGGAGAACTCAAAGGCCCTCTTTGGTATTTTCGTTTTCAAACTCGGAAAATGATCGTGAAGATGCAGAGGAATTTATTTATAGTATCATTTTAGATTACGTTAACGATGCCGTTATCGATTCCGCAGCTTAATTCATACTCGGCGGGGTACTCGTATCGAGTAATTGCCGAAGCTCTTCAGCTTCAAGCTCGCGTATCTGACCTGATATTTGGGCCGGATTCAAGCGGATCCCTGCAAATGCCTCGCGATGAAGTGTAAGTACAGGTCGATTAATCTGTGCCATCATTCGTTTGATTTGGTGCGTTTTTCCCTCGGTAATAGTAACTCTGCATACGGTTTCGGAGATCGGTTCGAGAATAGCCGGTGATAACTTTGTCGTTTCCCCGGGAATGTCAGACAATACTACGCCATTACTAAAAATTCTGACTTCGTCATCTCCGGTCGGAAGGCCGGCATGCGAGATCAGATAGGTCTTTGGTTTTAGACTTTGCGGCCGCGTGAGCCGATGTGATAAATCTCCGTCATTGGTCAGCAACAACACGCCGGTTGTGTGAAAATCCAGCCGTCCTACAGGAGAGATACCTTTATATCGAAATTCTTCCGGAATAAATTCGGCGATTGTCGGGAGTCTTGAATCGCTTAATGCAGTAAGATAACCGTCGGGCTTATTCAGACACAAGTATATGTGCCGTCGAAAGCATATGGGTTTTCCATCTGCCGTAATATATCGGATATCAGACTCGTCAATGTTGATACCGGCGTCCGTCAACACAGTATCTTTCAAAAACACAGCTTTTCTCTTAATCAGAGCCTTCACCTGGGTGCGTGTGCCATATCCGGAGTTGGATAATATTCGATCTAATCTCATGAGCGCATTATAACAAAAACAAGGCACGGATGAATAATCAGATGAGAATTGTGCTATAATTCTTATGTAAGTAGATTTTATTCACGATGTTTTCGTTGTCTTGCAGCCATTTTCTGGGGACGTGACATAATAACGCGCCGGGTCAATTCGCTCTTGCAACAACATAGAAAATAGGGGTATTTGTGGCAGCCAGTATAATTAATATCGAAGAGGGTATGCCGGTTGTTGAAACCGCAATGAAGAAGCTTCGCTTCGAGTTGAATACCATGCGCAGAATCGGAATCAGTCAGGTCAAGATTATCCATGGGTATGGTTCTTCCGGCGAAGGTGGGTCTTTGAAGTTTGCTACCATGGATTGCTTGAAGGATATGCTTCAAGCGGGTAAGATTAAGGCCTTTTGTCCGGGTGAGCAGTTTGGGCCTTTTGAGAAAGCCGGAAGAGCTTTGATCGACTTGTGTCCTGCTTTCAGATCTGATCCGGATTGGGCTCGGGGCAACGACGGTATTACGGTCGTTATTCTTCGCTGAATATTTCCCTAATAAATTGATATCCTCCAACGACTGAATGATGGATTCATTGTTGGGGGTTTGTTATTTTTTTTGTTTTTACATGGATTTTACAAAGCTTAATTTGCACATAACATTCATTTCCCGGTGCATTGATACTATAAAACCGAGTAATGGAGGTGTCCGTTTGGGAAAGCAAATTAGCAAATCCATATTATTATTTTGTTTGTCATTCTCTTTGATTATTTCGGGATGTATGGAAATATCATTGGTTGATGATATCAGCGGTGAATCTTCAGTATTATCAGGTACTCTCACGCTTACCGGATCGACCTCCATGGCCGATGTGTCAAATGCGCTTTCGGAGGCGTTTATGAATCGATACCCAAACGTTACGGTTACGGTTGGCGGAAATGGCTCCGGCGAAGGCGCGATTTCTGTCCGCAACGGTACGGCTCAAATCGGGCTTTTGTCGAGACCGATAAAGGATGCGGAGAATCCTGTGGACTTCAATCTCAATATCATCGGATACGATGGCGTCGTTGTAGTCGTGCACAAGGACTGTCCGATCGATTCAATTTCTTTATCAGATTTGGCAGACATGTTTTCCGGAAAAATAAATACGTGGGCTGAATTTGACGGAGATCAAACATTGATTCAGCGCATCGGACGAGAGGCGGCCTCGGGTACGCGATCCGCATTTGAAGATATTCTTGGCATCTCGAATTCTTCTCATTATGAAGAAGAACAGAATTCAACCGGAAATATTAAGCAATCCGTATCAAGTAATCCGGATGCAATCGGTTACATTTCGTTGTCAGCTGTAGATGATACCGTAAAGGTATTGGCCGTTGATGGCGTTTTTCCGAGCGAGGAGACGATTCTTAGCGGTGAATATAAGTTGACTCGTCCCTTTTTGATGATTACTGATATTTCCTCAGTCGATAAACTGACGTCCGCTTTTATGGAATTTGTATATTCGGAGGAGGGAATGAGCATCATCTCGGATGATGGCGTTGTTCCCAACAAAATCTCATGATCGCAGATATAACGGATAAAATACCACAGAGTCATAGCGATGGCAGCAAATCAAACTGCCAAATCAAGCTGCGTAAGAGACGTATTGAAGTCATCATCAAATATCTGGTTCCTTTTGTGACGCTTGTTTCATTGATGACACTTGGCTTGCCGTTTATTCGAATTGATCTTGGCACAAAAAGCGTTGAACTCTCGGCTGTTATGGTGTTGATTGCAAATATCCGCGTATCGCTTGAATATCTGCTCGTCTTCCCCTTATTGTTAAGATTTCTGATTATCGCCTCGTCTGTATTATTGCTTGCGGCGGGGGTAACGTCTTTTGTCTTGAAAAAGCACGTTTTGGCATCAGCGTTTTCCATAAGTGCAATGTTGTTTCAAATTATCGCTTCAATATTTTCATCAGAAATTTCTAAAAGTCTCGTCTCAAATGGAATCGGGCGGCCGGAAGTCTCAATGCGTTACGGATGGGTATTATTTTTGATATTGACTGTGATTCTCTCGCTTTCAATCTTGGCGCAAGAGGGGCTCGAAAAAGCGGCCGAGCAGGTATTCAAGTTTACAGCTCTTATTTCTGTTGGCATTGTGGTCACGATGACAGTTTACATGTTTGCATATGGAACGCCTGCTATTGCAGAAATCGGACTTTCGGAATTTCTTTTCGGACAAGAATGGCGGCCTACAGCAGGTGAGCCGAAATTCGGAATATTACATATGATTCTTGCAACCCTTTTCGGTTGCGTCGGGGCCATTGCCATCGGAGTTCCTGTTGGCTTATTTACGGCTGTATTTCTCGCAGAAGTTGCGCCGAAAAGAATCGGTGACATTATTCGGCCGGCTGTAGATCTGCTTGCAGGTATTCCTTCAGTCATATACGGATTTATCGGAATGAAGATTCTGGTGCCTTTTTTGCGGGAAATAGGTGTGAAGCTGGGATTTAACACCACAGGCTCCGGACTGGCTGCAGTTATTATCGTTTTGGCGGTCATGATATTACCGACAATTGTCCGTGTCACTGAGACCACGCTTCGCAGTGTTCCCCGCTCATATACCGAAGCTGCCTTGGCGCTGGGTAACACAAAAATATCCACTATTTTTTCGGTTCAGATTCCGGCTGCAAGATCAGGTATTCTCGCAGGCGTCATTTTGGGTGTCGGGCGCGCAATCGGTGAGACGATGGCAGTGATTATGGTAGCCGGGAATATTGTCAAGTTCCCGACGCTGTTTTCGTCGGTTCGTCCGATGACTGCGGGTATTGCTTTCGAAATGGGATATGCCGAAGCCGGACTCCACAGGCAATCATTATTCGGAATCGGTTTGGTACTATTTGTTTTTATTATGATCGTGAACATCAGTTTCTCATACATATCCAAGAAGGGTGGATTCACGGGTGAAAATTAAGAAAAAAGACGTCGTGTTAACAATAATGATTTGGTCGTGCGCCGTTATGACTTTGATGATTTTGTCGGGTATTATCGGATATATATTAATAAACGGCTTACCCCATATGAGTTTATCATTTTTAACCTCCGGGTATTCTGCGGTTAAGGGCGGGAGCAAGGGTGTGCTTCCAATGATTATTAATACGCTGTATATTGTAATCATTAGCTTGATACTCGCTGTGCCGCTTTGCCTTTGCGGTGCGATATATATGACGCAGTACGCAAGGCAAGGACGAATTGTACACGCAATCCGATTCGCTACGGAAGTGTTGTCAGGCATCCCTTCAATTATCTTCGGACTTTTCGGATATGCGGTGTTTGTAGTGTTGTTTCAATTAAAGTTATCCATTTTATCGGGTAGTTTGACCATGATGATCTGTATTCTGCCGATTATCATGAGGACGACGGAGGAGTCGTTATTGTCGGTTCCAAGCATGTATAAGGAAGCGGGATTAGCATTAGGTGCCGGAAAACTTCGTGTGACCATGGGGATCGTCTTGCCCAATGCCTTGCCGGGAATTCTGACAGGAATCATACTGGCAATGGGTCGAATTGTCGGTGAAACCGCTGCGTTGCTTTTCACCGTTGGTGTTTCCGGGAACTTTTTCCCCAAGGGTGACAATATCTTAGATGCGACTTTTGGGCATGTATTTGAGCAAGGCAATACGCTTGCTCTGCACTTATACAATTCGGCAATGAATGGCAAAGACCCGGTTTCTGTTCCGTTCGCAACAGCAGCAGTTCTTATTCTATTAATATTTATACTTAATCGTTTGGCGGATCTGATATATCGTAGACTGAATCGTTTTGGCGGAAAATAATACTTATTAGTCCTAAAAAGTCTGAAAGTGAGTGAAACTAATGAGCGACAGTAAGATAAAAATACATAATCTGGATTTGTACTATGGTGATTTTCAAGCGTTGAAAAACGTAAACATTGATATCGCATCCAACGAAATCACAGCATTTATTGGGCCGTCAGGTTGCGGAAAATCAACTTGCATTAAGTCTATAAACCGAATGAATGATCTCGTTTTTAATTGCCGAATCACAGGAGAAATTCTAATTGAAGATTGTGATGTTTATGACAGAAGTTGCGATGTGACTGCTTTAAGAAAGCGCGCCGGCATGGTATTTCAGAAGCCTAATCCTTTTCCGATGAGCATTTATGACAATATCGCTTATGGCCCTCGCGTTCACGGGATTAAGAACAAGTCTGATTTGGATGCAATCGTAGAAAAATCGCTTCGCGACGCAGCACTTTGGGATGAGGTCAAGGACCGGTTAAAGCGTTCTGCACTTGGTATCTCCGGAGGACAGCAACAGCGTTTGTGTATTGCAAGAGCGTTAGCTGTTGAACCGGATATTCTTCTGATGGATGAGCCGACATCAGCGCTGGATCCGATTTCGACGCTTAAAATTGAAGATTTGATGTATGATCTCAAAAAGAAGTACACTGTGGTTATCGTGACTCACAACATGCAGCAAGCGGTCAGAATTTCTGATAAAACGGCATTCTTTTTGATGGGAGAGGTCATCGAATATTCTAACACAATTGATATTTTCAACAATCCGGTTAACAAGAAGACAGAAGAATATGTTACGGGAAGATTTGGCTGAATAAAGGAGAGCGATATGGTAGTACGGGAAGAATTCGAAAAAGAACTGATTAAAATTCACGAGATGATTATTCGAATGGGCGTTGCAACACAGCAATCAATATCTGATGCGGTTCAGGCATTGGTTGATTTTGATGTCGCAATGGCAGAGAAAGTCATTGCCAATGATGACATTATCGATGATATGGAGCGCGATATTGATAAAGCTTGCCTTCAGATGATTGTAAAACAGCAACCCGTAGCGGCGGATTTGCGTGATGCAATTTCAACACTGAAGTTGATTATGGATTTAGAGCGTATTGCCGACCATGCATCCGACATATGTGAAAAAGTCATTTTGCTTCAAGAGTACAGAGATACAATGGTCATACCTGCAGACGTCATACGCATGTCAGATTATGCCAAGATAATGATCAAGTCTGCGCTTGAATCTTATGTATCGAAAAATGAAGAGGTCGCACAAACCGTAGTTCATATGGACGACAAAGTAGATGCTCTTTATGATAAGATTAAAGAGTATTTGATTAAAAGAATGCGACAAGAAACAGAGTCGATCGAACCGCTTATTGAGCTCCTATTAATTTGCAAATACTTTGAACGGATTTCCGATCATGCACAGAACGTTGCGGAGTGGGTTATCTTTTTCATTAAAGGGCGGAGGCCGGAAGAAAAGTGAGCGAAAAACCGGTTGTTATTTTGGTTGAAGATGATGCGGCAATTGCCGAACTCATCGAGTACAATTTGCGAAGCGAGGGGTTTTCGGTTCATAAATTCTCGCGCGGAGCCGAAATGCTTAAGGCGCTTCCTCAATACGCGGATGTCGTATTATTCATTCTTGACGTGATGCTTCCGGAAATAGATGGTTTTGAAATTTGTCGAAGGATTCGTTCCGATGCGACGATGGATTTGACGCCTATCATGATGCTGACTGCAAGAGCGACGGAATCGGATAAAGTCAGAGGTCTTGAGGCCGGAGCGGATGACTATGTGACGAAGCCTTTTGGCATACGAGAATTTTTAGCTCGAGTAAATGCTCACGTCAGAAGAAAGACCCGGGTCAGCAAATCGAATGACATCATCCCTTCATCCGATGGTGGTACGATTTCATCAAGAACTATATCTTCTTCGACAGCTATTTCTCAGGATGGGCATCGTTTGAATCAGACGATTGAATTTGAGGGATTAATTCTCGACGATATAAGACACCGTGTATATCTTAACGATCAAGAAATTGAAATGACCAATCGAGAATACGAACTACTCAAATTTCTGATGACCAATAAAGGGATTGCATATTCCAGAGATGAACTATTGAATCATGTTTGGGGTTACGAATATGTCGGTGAAACCAGAACGGTAGACGTTCACATTCGTCAGCTTCGCAAAAAAATAGAAAAGGACGATGCGAATCCTGAAATGATTGAAACCGTACGGGGAAGAGGTTATCGGTTCAAGGAGGCGTAGAATTCACTCAGAACATCATGTGATTGTTATTCTAGTGATCCGCGCTCAAGAAGGATAAGATATGTTAAGAAAGATTCAACTGCTGTTATTCTTCATTGTTGTGACTTCTGTTGTTACCACCGGTTTAGTTGCAGCGTATTTTATGAATGCATATTCCAACGAAATGAATCGCAATCTACTCATATCTGCGAACAAACTTTTCGATATGGAATTGGAAGATGGTAAAGACTTTGAAGAGGCAACAAAAACTTGTCAAAGAGTTTTTTCCGAATCCGGTCGAGCTGTTCGCATGACGATTGTTGCACTCGATGGAACGGTCATATATGACAGCAACGAAGACTTTTTTCAGATGGATAATCATGCCGATCGAGAAGAAATAGCTCAAGCAATAAAGAGCAGGGGTAGTGCTTTTAAAATTCGCTTCAGTAATACCTTGGGCGTGCAAACGTTGTATTTGGCCCGATATCATGAAACAGAGAATCTGGTTGTACGAACGTCCATTCCGATGCTGGCTTATAAAGACCGAATGGTGCAGATGCGAGGGTCGCTGTTTGCGATTATGCTTACGGCGTTGATTTTATACAGTTATCTGGGCTATCATTTTGCACGCAAATGGACGCGCCCTCTCATTGAACTCAAAAATTCTACCGAGATGTACAAACGCTCAAATTACTTCCCGCGCATTCAGAATTTGTCGGACGATGAGGTTGGAATATTAACTGCTGCTTTTAACAATATGGCAGATGATATAGAGACAAAACTTCGAGATCTTGAGGCTCAAAATCGCAAACTGGCTCAGTTGGAAGAAATGCGAGCTGAATTCGTTGCAAATGTTAGTCATGAACTGAAGACGCCGCTTACTTCTATACGGGGTTTCATTGATACATTAAGAAATACAAAGATTGATGATATGGCCGTCGCGGAACGATTTCTTGAAATCATCGATATTGAGGCGGAAAGACTTCATCAATTAATTAATGACATTCTGCAACTGTCTGAGATTGAGACGACCGGGAAAGGTGATGAAGAAACTACGGTATTTAATCTGGAGATTCTGGTTGAAGATGTTGTTTCAGAACTAAAGGATACTGCATCGCATAAAAATACGAGCATTATGGTTGAAACTCCCGAGAATTTGCCGGTTTTAGCTGATCCGTATCGCATTCGACAAATATTGGTTAATTTGCTCGACAATGCTATCAAGTACGGAAAAGAAGACGGGCAGGTAAGAGTTCTGTTAAAAAGAGAGCCGGATCGGTTTGTTTCCATTGAAGTCACGGATGACGGAGACGGCATTGGAACAGAACACCTGGAACGTGTTTTTGAACGTTTTTATCGAGTGGACAAAAGCCGTTCCCGAGAAGTGGGCGGAACGGGGCTGGGGCTCTCGATCGTGAAGCATATTGCTCAATTGTATGAAGGCTCGGTCAGCGTTAAAAGCCGGCAAGGTGCCGGGGCGACTTTTACCGTTCATCTCAAAATTGCTGAGGATTTGGTATAATACTTAAAAAGTAGAGTCGGAGGATTGAGCCGTGGCGTATTACTGGCCGGATTTTGTCGAGGAATGCAAGCATTGTCAGTCTTGTGAACTTTCAAAGACAAGGAAGAATGTCGTCGTTTTTCGTGGTTCGGTTGAAGCGCCGCTCATGATCGTCGGCGAGGGACCCGGAGCCAGCGAGGATGAACAGGGCCTCCCATTTGTCGGGCAAGCCGGAAGATTATTGAATTTGCTGTTTGAGGGATATGGTTTTACTTCTGATGATTATCACATATGTAATATAGTCAAATGCCGGCCACCCGAGAATCGTGTCCCGACGCCTTCCGAAGCTAAATCCTGCATGCCGCTACTTGCAAAACAAGTGCGTTTTGTTAAGCCAAAGGTGATTGTACTTATGGGCAAGACGGCATACAAATACTTCACCGGTTCTGATGAAGCCATTGGCAAAGTTAGGGGCCAATTTTTCGAAAAGAATAATTATCTTATTTTCCCGACGTTTCATCCCGCGTTTATATTGCGCAACAATAATCATCGTATGACGCTGTGGCAAGATATCGGGCACGTACGAGAAAAAATGGAGGCGCTTAATCTGATTCCCTCGCTTTCGGAAAAGCCTGAAATGCCTGAGGGAAGAGGCTGATAAAGAGTCTTCTCTTAACAATGAGAGATTTTTTGAGGCACCATGTTCATATCTGTTCGCCAGTGATATAATTATTTTCATCATGTAATCATTACAAACGGAGGTGCCACATGAAAGTCCTTATTGTCGGCGGTGTTGCCGGAGGTGCCAGTACAGCTGCTCGTCTCAGAAGAATGTCTGAAAAAGACGAAATTATCATATTCGAAAAAAGCGGATTCATATCATATGCTAATTGCGGTTTACCGTATTATTTGGGAGGAACGATTACCAAGCGTGACAAGCTGGTAGTTACAAAGCCTGAACTTTTTCGCGATCGATTTAATATTGATGTTCGCGTTAGAAGTGAGGTTATTTCTATTGATCGAGAAAATAAGCGTATCCAAGTCAAGAATTTGCAGGAACAGGCTACGTATTATGAATCTTACGATAAACTCGTTCTATCTCCCGGCGCAATGCCGAGAAAGCTGAATGTTGAGGGAGAAGACTTAGAA
This sequence comes from Clostridiaceae bacterium, assembly GCA_012718915.1. Taxonomy (GTDB): domain Bacteria; phylum Bacillota; class Clostridia; order Saccharofermentanales; family Saccharofermentanaceae; genus DUPM01. The sequence continues at coordinate 36,358 of JAAYBI010000049.1, read as the reverse complement.
GGAATATTCAATCTTCGAAATCTTGAGGATACGATTGAAATTGACGACTACATCGTTGATAAGGACCCCGCAAGAGCGGTGGTTGTTGGTGGCGGTTTTATTGGAGTTGAGATGGCCGAGAACCTGAAAGATCGTGGACTTCAAGTCAGTATCGTTGAGTTTGCGCCTCAAGTGCTTAGCTTTCTTGATTCGGAAATAGTAATTGACGTCCACAAGGCAATCACGGATGAAGGCATAGGATTGAATCTTGGTGTTGGTGTAGCGTCATTTTCTCGGCAAGCCGATTTCTCGCCCATTGATGTGCACTTGACAGATGGGCGGTCAATCGAGGCTGAGATTGTAATTGTTGCGGCAGGAGTTGTCCCGGACAATCGACTTGCAGATGCGTGTGGTCTTGAATCGGGTATTGGCAACAGTATCGGCGTGGATGACGTGTTTACCACTTCAGATCCGAATATTTTCGCGGTCGGTGATGCGATTTCTGTGAAGCAGATGCAATCAGAGACAGAAGTTCTGGTTCCTCTGGCAGGACCTGCGAACCGCCAGGGAAGACAAGTTGCTACCTTGTTGAGCGGAAATACCCTCATTAATGAGTCCTCTGCTCGAATTGTTCAGGGCAGCAGTGTCGTCAAGGTTTTTGATTTAACTGCCGCCTCTACAGGACTTAATGAGAGACAGCTTAAGAAAATGGGCACCAAGTACTTAAAGACTTATATTTTCCCTGCAAGTCATGCAACATATTATCCGAATGCGACAAACATGACAATGAAGATGTTATTCGGTGAGGATGGCCGAATTTTCGGTGTTCAGGCCGTAGGCTATGATGGAGTAGAAAAACGTGTAGACGTCGCTGCCACAGCCATGCGCTTGGGCGCAACGGTATACGATCTTCAAAACTTGGAGCTTTGTTATGCGCCGCCTTATTCTTCGGCCAAAGACCCGGTTAACATGCTCGGATTTACGGCAGCGAATATACTCAAAGGTGATGTGAAGGTTTTCTATCCGGAAGAAGTGGATGCGTTGATTGAAAACGGTGCCTATTTTTTGGATACGCGAACGACGATTGAAACGGATTTAGGCATGATTGACGGCGCTACGTGTATTCCGGTGGATGAACTCAGAGGTGCAATCGACCGACTGCCCAAGGATCGGCCGATATATGTGTATTGTCAGGTTGGTCTGCGCGGTTATATTGCGTCGCGAATGCTCTCTCAGAATGGTTTTGACGTTTATAATCTGTCCGGAGGATATCGACTGTATAACAATATGCTGACTGCAGGGTTAACGTCTATGAATTCGGGAGAGACAATCCGTGAATTGCCGATATCGAATACAACGTCTTCTGAAGTTCAATCTGAAGCAACAGATTCGGCCGAGACTGTCACGCAAGTGGATGCAACCGGCTTATCTTGTCCCGGTCCGATTATGAAGACGGCCGGTGCTATAAACGCGGGTTCTGTCGGAGACGTTTTCGAAATTTCATCGACGGATCCTGCATTTGGTACGGATGTTTATGCCTGGGCCGGAAGAACAGGAAACACAGTTCTCGGAGTTACGAAAGAGAAGGGCATAATTTGTGTCAAAATTAAAAAAGGCACGCATGACGCAGCTGAAAACGAGACATTAAAGGCGGCAAATCCCACTGAAGATCATGATAAGACCATCGTTGTTTTCAGTGGAGATCTGGATAAAGCGATTGCATCTTTTATCATCGCAAACGGGGCGGCCGCAATGGGCAGAAAGGTCACAATGTTTTTCACTTTCTGGGGTCTTAATGTCTTAAGACGACCCGAAAAGGTATCCGTTGCAAAAAGCTTTATAGAAAAAATGTTTGGCCGGATGATGCCGAGAGGCACGAAAAAACTTGGCATCTCGAAAATGAACATGGCGGGCATGGGCTCGATCATGATTCGCTCGGTCATGAAAAAGAAAAACATTCAATCGCTTGAGCAACTTATTGATATGGCCAGACAGTCGAACATTCGACTTTTGGCATGTCAAATGTCGATGGATGTAATGGGGATTAAGCAAGAAGAACTGATTGACGGTGTGGAGCTGGCAGGTGTCGCGACATATCTTGCCGAAGCAGAAACATCGGATACTAACTTGTTTATTTAGCTCTTGATATGAAACGAAGCATTTGATATACTTTTTCTCGTCGGCTGAAGATGACTTTTGGCCGACGTACATTGCCGAATTGTGTAAGGGTAGCACGACTGCCTCTGGAGCAGTTTGTCTGGGTTCAAATCCTAGTTCGGCAGCCATCTGTTCCGTTTTCGGACAAAGAAAAGCAGTCTGTTGGTTGACAGGCTGCTTTTTCATACGATTTCAAAATGAAAATCATTCGTTGACTTTCGTCCTATAGGCTGATACGATTTTCATATACTTGCAAATTTTATAGGAGTATTGGACATGATTAATCTGGAGCGTCGTAAGCGGATATTAGATATTCTTGAAAAAGGTACGGATGTGCCGACACAAGAACTGATCGATCGACTCGGTGTCACTGGGGCGACTATTCGTAGCGATCTTCGCGAGATGCAGCGTGAAGGCGCAATTGTTAGATATCACGGCGGTGCGCGTCTCGCAGAGCTCAATCGATCCTCTGCTCCAAACGAAAATTATATGAGAAGAAGCGTGATGATGGTTGCGGAGAAGAGTGCCATTGGCAAAGCGGCGTCCGCATTTGTCTCTGACGGACAAACGATCTTTATTGATGCGAGTTCTACTGCTTTTCATATGATTGAGCACATCCGTCATTTGGATAATCTCACGGTGGTCACCAATGGAATACATACTGCGATGGAAGTTCAGCGAATCGGAAAATTCAGGACGGTAATCATCGGCGGTGTTTTGCGACCGCATTCCGGAGCGATTGAAGGGTTGTTATGTGAAGAAATGCTGCGAAGAATCAGCGCGGATGCTTACTTTGTATCAGGCAACGGTTTTTCTGCAGAGTCAGGTTTGACCGGTCACAATTTTTACGAACTAGAGCTGAAAAAGCGATGCGCTGAGAAATGTAAACGTGTTGTTGTGATGGTAGATTCAGGAAAACTCAATTCTGATTCGACCTCGACTTTCATCGCGCCGGAAGAAATACATATTCTCATCACGGACTCTGGAATTGACGAGGCGACGGCTCGAAAAATAAAATCAGTAGGCATACAGTTGGTAATCGCCCCGACAGTTGTATAGATATTTATTAATTCCTTAGCGCGCGGCGTATACGGAGACAATTTCCTTCTCGTCGGATGATTCAAGAGAAATATCTTCGTTAAAAAGTCTTTGCTTGAATTTTTTCGGTGTCATATTGCGATAACGTTTAAATTGAGTGATAAAATAACTCGCGTTTGTAAATCCGGTTTCATATGCAATTTGACTGATACTTTTTCCGGTGCTGATTAGGCGTTTTTCAGCTTCGGTAACACGAACGTAAGTGAGGTATTCTGAAAAAGACCGTCCCACGGAAGCTTTGAAAAATCTGGAAAAGTAACTGTAACTCATGTTGCATAACTTGGCCATCTTGTCGGCACTGACCGTATGCATGTAGTGCTGATCAATATATTCAAGAACTTTTTCGAGCCGCTCGATGTCTTCGTTTCGAACGCTGTCTTTAATTTCCATCTCTAAGCCTTGAGCGCGCCATTTTCTTAAAAACCATAAGAAGATTCGGCAAATGTCGGATCGAACGGCTAATTCATATCCGTAGTCTTTTTGGGAGTATTCATTTTGAACGTTGTGAATCAGACTTGGAATAAAGGTGGTTTCAAGCTCGGCCTTTTTGACAACACGTTGTGGCGAAGAGGAAGAGATAATAAATGGCATAATGAACCGAGCCTCGAAAGAAGTTCGAATAGACGAAAAAAGCAGGAAAGGATCAAATTGCAGACAAATAAACTTGGATTCTGCTTTTCGGTAAAATGAATGTGGTTCGTTGGCATTCACGATGAGTAAATCACCACCGTTGAGAATAAAGTCTCGGCCACTGACAGTGGCAACAAAGGTACCTTCAATAACATAAATGAGCTCAATGTATTCGTGATAGTGTGCAGGGATTTCAGATGGTAATCCGGAGCGCTCATGATAATGGGCACAAAAAGACACGGCATCGGTATTAAAGGATTTGCGAATATCTTCGTACTGCGCCTTTGCGATAGAAGCGGCATGAGATAAAGTTATGGACATAAAGACCTCCGATGTCAAAAACAGAGTATTTAATGTCCAAATTATAACGAAAAATTAGCGAGAAATCCAATCAAATAAACAAAATATTGATATTATGGTAGAAAATGTCCGGGATCATCACGAGTAATTGAAATCTTCGTAGTCGCATAAAGTGTCAAGTTCGACTGAAGTTGCCTCATTCAGAGTCTTTATGATTGAGGCGGGATCAGTGTCTAATGCATAACAAATGTACATAAATTTCTTCAAGGTCAGATTCCCGTTGCCGTTTTCGATTGTGCAATAATATGAATGATTTGTGTTGGCTAATTCAGAAAGTTGGTGTTGAGATAAATTTCTCTTCGCTCGCGTCTCTCGGAAAATCACACCAAGTTGCTTGGATAGAATTGAACTGAGTTGGTTTTCGTCGTAAATTCTGTATTTGAACAGAGTCATACACGCCACCCTTTCAGGACTGAAAGTCCTATGTTGTCCGGCAAAAAACAAATTGGTTTGACATTTATTATATAGCACACAGGACTATCGTCAATCGCATATATACAAAATAATGCAATAATATTGACAGAAACCATAATTTTTATAGTTGAATCTTAAAATTATAAACATCGAGTCATAATTAAGAGGTCTTAGTCATTCCTTTTTCGCTTTTAATTTACCGAAAATGAATCCTGGCGTATAATGTGCATTGAACTTTATTCTTTCGAAGCATTGAAAGCTTCGTTTTTCTACCTCGCGCATAGAAGGAGACTAAGAATTATGACAATGCTAAGGTTGCCCCATTGGTTGGCGACGGGAATGGTGTTTCAACAAGGAACGCCGCTTAGAATTTCGGGTCAGACAGATCCGTATTCTCTTGTAACCTTGGAAGTCGTCAAGGATCCGACAGACGGTCGTCATGTATCTAAGCTGGATACGGATTATGGAGTCATTCTCAGTCTTGAAACGAGGACAAAGGACAGCGGCGATTTTACTTTTGAGTTGCCTTCGTATCGTGCCTCAAGTGATGCGTATACGATTATTATTCATGCGTCCGTTGCGTCTGTGACCATAAAGGATTTGCGTTGCGGTGATGTCTGGCTGACCATGGGTTCGGATCCGCTTTGCGCGCCCATAAGCAAGACGGGTTCTCCGAGAACCCCGCTTAAGGATGCGCCGATGAAGCTGGTTCGTTTCTTCCAACCGCCGGTATTTGCACGAAATCAAAATTGTCTTTGCGACCATCATCAATTAAAATCCTGGATTCACGTCAGAGATCCGCAACGGCTTGCCGGTGTTTCCGGAGCGGCATTTTCTATGGCATACCATCTGGCAGACCAACTTCACTATCCGATAGGTGTCATTGACCTGACAGCCAAGGACGTTCCGACTTATGCCTGGCTGAGTCGTGATAGTGTTGAATCTTCCGAAGGATTCATGGAGGTACTTAAATCGTCGAACCTATACTATTCTCAAGAGGAGTTCCGATTATTTCAGGATCAACGATTGAATGCCGATGCGAATAAAGATGAGATTAAAGAGTCGATTTGCACAAAAAGTGTGAAGACAGATAGTGATGCCGACGTGCATTCCGAGCCGACGCTTGAGGATGTGGACCTGAATCACGAAAAAGTGCTGAGCGACCAAGAGGATAATTCGATCCGGACGGATGAATTGAATTCAATTACTGTATCAGACCAATCGGCCAATCCTCCCCAAAATCTTTCGTCCGGCTTAAAAGTCTTAAGTGAAGCCATGGATACACTTAAGACCGGTGAGGTCAAGATTAGCAAATACCCGGACTTCCTCGATAAAGTACCGGATTCGCAATTGCTTTTCGGAAGTTATGAGCTTTTTATGTGCATGCTTCGTGACGTTAACATCAGAGGAATTGTATTGGCTCCTGATGCCAAAGATATTGCGCTAAAAGGTAATTATTCCAATCTCCTAACCCTATTACTTAAAGATCTTTCCACTGTTTTCGGGCCAAGGAAAATCATGGACAAACAGATGGTGCCGTCTCTGATTATGGTCGCCGTGTCTCCGGACAAAATTGATCCGGATCATCCAATGTCATATTTGGAATTCAATGAGGAGTTGTCGGTTATTAGAAGAAAAATTCCGATGCCGATTGGTATCTTGAGTAATCATGATATGTTGCTACCCGAGAAATCAGCCAATTTCAGAGTCGGCAAAAGGCTTGCAAGCATTGCGCTTGGACTACATTTTACGCCCAAGATGCCGACGTCTTGCCCGGAGTGTACCGGCGTTGAGATCGTCGCCAACAAGATTATGTTGACGTTCGACAACACAATGGATGGTTTGAAACTTGGCGAAAATGAATCCGTGCTGCGAAGTTTTTCGATTTGCGGAGAAGATCGCGTCTATATGCCGGCCCAAGCAAAACTGTTGCACGGAATTCGCGCAATGGTTTGGAACGAGGCAATCAAAGAACCGTACGGTGTGATGTATGCATATATGCCTGTCCCGCACCTGGCAAATTTCAAAAATCGAAGCGGCTTACCTGTATTACCCTTTCGTTTTGACAGAGAGCCATGTACCTATCACCCTGATTTGAGTTTTGTGTCTTGTGACCGACTTGAGTTCATCGGAAAGAAATCCTGGGATACCCCGTTTGAAATGCTCCCGGTTTTTCATACCTTAAAAGGAAAATGCTTGCTGACATTAGATTCGCTCAACAAGACAGAGGGCGCTTCATCGGTTAAAATCAATTATGAGACAGAAAACAGTCTGGTCGCCTTTGGTCCGGTCTTATCATATGTCAGTCTGTTTGCTCCTTATGATTTGAGGGCTTACCGACGAATAAAGATCGATGTCTTTAACCCGGACCAGTCCGAAAAGTCTTTGCGCATTGATGGCTTTCTGGGGAACGCACCCATTGAAAAGAGCCTCAAATGGCAGACCCTCTCACTTGAGCGTCAGAGCGAGGACTCAATGGTTTTCAGCGAGTTAACGTTTGAGTTTTTTGACTTACAAAAATCCGGCATCTTATTCGTTGACAATATACGGTTTGAATAGTCTTCACATCGCTTCAGCCCATGACAAATTATGGAGGATACAACATTGTTTGAAGAGTTGCTGCCCGCAGTAGAAAAAGGTATTCTTGAGGCCGTCGGATCTATTCCTGTCGTTTTTGAAGGGATTGAGCATTGTTTTGAAAAAAGCACACCGGTGCCGTCGGCGAGCATGCATAGTTCTCATGAACTGCTCTATTTGAGAAGTGGCAAGGCCAAGTTAACCATCGACGGAAAAGGTGTAGAACTCGATAAGGGATCCACAATGATTATTCGACCGAACGTCAAACATACGATTGATGTTTTAACGAAGCGTGTTGACATGGTGGTTCTGTATTTCGGATTTTCCCAAGATTTAGGGCAGGCCCAGGAGGCGTTAAAATATAGTTCCGAAAACGCGCGGCTTGAACCGTCGGCCCGGAAGACCGGCCCGACATCGCATGCAGCCATTTACGGTGTATCCAGTAAACCAATCGAGATTTTTTTGGATTTTGCCAAAGGCCATCGCAGTGATGACCCGTCTTTTGCTTCATATTTGATGGTCTCGGGCCGCGGTCGTCAACAAATCGGAGAACTGGTCGAGCGAATCATGAAAGAGAGTGTACGTGACGATTTTGCAAAGGCATTAATGATGCAATTTATGACTATGGAATTGTTAGTCACGCTTTCAAGAGCCTTGAGAGACGAATGGGAGGAATCACTTCGCGTCCGTCACGGAAAGGCAAGAGAGCTCGTTATTATAGCAAGAGATTATTTAGCCCAAAATCATGACCGTGGAATTTCGGTTGCCGACGCAGCGGCTTACGTGTTTTTGAGTCAGGGCTACTTTACTCGAGCTTTTCGCGACGAATTTGGCATGAGTCCGATGGCGTTTTTGATGCAGGTACGGGTGAATGCGGCATGCGCGTTGTTGGCACAGAGAGAAATTAAGGTCAGTGGTATTGCGACGCAAGTTGGATTTTCGAGTCCGCAGAGGTTTAACGTTGCTTTTAGAAAACAGATGGGCATGACACCGATGCAATATCGAAAACAAGTTCTAAAGGACGATAAATAGACATGTATTAACGGTTTGTCTGGCAGATGGAGGTAATATCGAGTGAGCGATTTGCAATCACCCAATAACGAAAAAACGGAAATGGACCTTCCGGCGATTGAAAAAGCTGTCCGCGACATATTAATTGCGATCGGGGAGAACCCGGACAGAGAAGGTCTGTTGGAGACGCCCTCTCGGGTTGCTCGAATGTATGCTGAAGTTTTTGCCGGTATAGCACGCGATATTTCGAAGGATATCAAAGTCTTTCACGAGAGTGATACCGACGAGATGATCATGATCGGAGATATTCCGTTCTATTCGATGTGTGAACATCATCTTCTTCCTTTTCACGGGAAGGCTCATGTGGTCTATATTCCCGGCAATGGAAAGATACTCGGCCTTTCAAAAGTAGCCCGTGTCGTGGATACACTCTCCAGAAAGCCGCAGCTGCAAGAACGATTAACGACTGAGATAGCAGATACAATCCTTGATGCAGTGGAAGCGAAAGCTGTGTGTGTCGTGATTGAGGCAGAACATCTCTGTATGACCATGCGTGGCATTCGAAAGCCGGGATCAATGACTGTGACATCAGCTATGCGGGGATTGTGTCGTTCCGATGCGCGAACTCGTTCTGAAGCGTTGTCATTGATCAATAAAAACAGATGAGACGTGATGTACAAATGATGAAGTCAACCGGTTTTTCTTGCAGCTCACATGTTTTTCCTATCGGCCATCGCACATGGGTGATGGGAATATTAAATGTGACGCCGGATTCGTTTTCTGACGGCGGTTGTTTTGAGGGCGAAAGTGCTGCTTTGGCTCATGCTAATCGTATGTGTATTGAGGGTGCGTCAGTTATTGATGTTGGCGGCGAATCCACCCGTCCGGGTTTTTCTGAAGTGGACGTAGATCTCGAAATATCAAGGGTAACGCCTGTCATCTCGGCGCTCAAATCGTCAATTCAAGTGCCGATCTCCATCGATACGTATAAGGGACAAGTCGCAGAGGCTGCGATCCTGGCAGGTGCATCGATTATCAACGATGTGACGGGCTTGCATAACGATGCTTCGATTGCGAGAATTGCCGCGACTTATCATTCCGGACTGATTCTTATGTATAACGCCAGATTAGATCAACGCTTTGCGGGGAGTGATAATCTTATCGATACAGCTAAGGCATATTTATCCGAGAGCATTGAAATGGCACTGAGATCCGGTGTTCAAGACGGACAGATAATGATTGACCCGGGAATCGGCTTTGGACTCAATACGGACCAATCATTAACTATGATTCGATTTCTTTCTGAGTTCAGGAAATTAGGATATCCCATACTTATCGGCCCCTCTCGCAAGCGTTTTATTGGCGATATTCTTGGTCTTCCTATCGAAAAGCGAGATCTTGGGACGATCGCATCTTGTGCAGTTGCATCTGCTAATGGCGCGGACTTTGTTCGTGTGCATTCGGTCGGGCAGACCGTAGAGGCACTCGCTGTTGTCGATGCCATAGTACGCCATGAAGGAGAGTCTTAATGGATAATATGACGGATAAATTCTCGAATCGTATCTTGCTGGAAGCTATGGAATTTTGGGGATACACCGGGTGTCTCGATTCTGAAAAGCGCAGCGGACAGAAATTCATCGTGGATATCGTTCTGTTTTTCTCAGATCTTCCGGCGACTCTGACGGACGAATTGTCGGATACCGTCCATTACGGCGAGGTATTTGATTTGGTGAAGTCAAGAGTGGAGTCGAGTCCTGTATCGCTTATTGAGCGTCTGGCACAAATGGTCGTCGATGACATATTTGCTGTTTTCCAAAGAGTTAGTGCCATAGATATCAGTATCAGAAAACCCGATGCGCCGGTCTCCGGGAAGTTTCAGTCGATGGGTGTTCGTCTGGTCAGACATAGACAGGATGATTTCCTAAAGCACGATGTATATTTAAGCTTGGGTAGCAATATCGGCAACAGGATAGATCATTTGCGAAATGCGATTACGATGATAAAGGACAACCCCGCTATAGATTTTGTCAGAGTGTCTTCAGTCTATGAAACGCGGCCGGTTGACTATTTACAGCAACCCGATTTTTTGAATATTGCATGTCATATTCACACTCGTTTATCGCCTGATGAACTGCTCCGCTTTACTCAAAGTATTGAGCTGGAATTAGGTCGGGTACGGACGGTTCAAAAAGGTCCACGCACAATCGACATAGATATAATTATGTTTGGCGATGTCCGGATACATTCCGAACGTTTGGTATTGCCACATCCGCGAATGTCTGAACGGGCGTTTGTGATTGTTCCGTTGAGACAAATTGCCCCTTCAATTGACCTTCCTGAACTAGATGCGGATGGTGTGGAATACTTCGGAGAAATATAACCGATTCGAGATGTATATGCGTTATCACTTGAACCGTATCAAAAATAGTCTATAATAAGAACGTGTTTTAGAGCATTAAGGAGGCATAGATGAGTCAAGATATCCAACCGTCCGGCAGCAAACAAAATGTAGGCGAATCGAATAGTCGGGGAAATCAGAATCGATCGGGAAATAGGAATTATTATAAGAACAATCGCAGACGTCGCCCGTCGAATAATCAATACCCCAGGCCTCAAGGAACTTCCGAGGACCATTCTCCGGATAAGGAAGCTGTGCACACGGATGTTCAGAGTAACAATCGTAATGACTCGCCAAGGCCCAAAAATCCGAACACTAACGGAAACGGCGCACCGTATTCGCAGAATAACCGCAACAGAAGACCCAATCGTCCGAACCAGGACATTAATGATAATCGGCAGGATCGAAGACCTCGCGATTCACAGGACACAACGATACCGCCGGATTCGCAACGCCGCGATGGAGCCAGGTCGCGATCCAACCAAGATCATCGTCCTAAGGAGCGTCGTCACGACGGATACGAGTCAAGAACGCGCAATAAAGAATTTCGTCCGGTTGAGACTTATGAAGATGTTCGCAAAGAGAATGAGCGGCTGGAAAAAGAGATTTGGATTGAGATTGCGGGCATACACTTGACCAAATTGGACTAATACAAGATGTCCGATCAGTTATCGTCACTCTATTCCGCTGAGGGAGATCGCGCCTTCTCTGAAATGCCTTTATGGCAGGAGGAGAAGGTCGCTTTGCATATGCCCGGGCACGTTTCGAATAACTTTTTCTCTGATGATGACTGTAAATATCTTATTGGAATCGACACCACCGAGTTATCGCTCAGTGATAATCTTCATGATCCAAAGAGCACGGTTCTTGAAATACAGCAATGGATTCAGAGTTTGTATGGATCCGGTTTGTCCCGGATTTTGACGACGGGATCAACTACCGGCATTCAGGTGATGCTCTCGGCATCTCTTTCTGAGAGATCGCATCTCTTACTTGACCGAAGATGTCATATGTCTGCCGCGTACGCTGTAAGTCTCATCGGTTGCCGGTATAGTTTTATACAAGATATTCATTTTTCCAATGAGACAAAATCGACGCAAATAAGACCGGAGGATATTCCGATATGCGACGATACGGTCATTGAACGCGACGTATTGGATTTGCCGAAACAGATCGAAAAATGCTTGGACTACTATAAAGATATTTCGGATGTGCTTATTACTTCTCCGGACTATTTCGGAAGGTGCGAGCCTATAAGACAAATTGCGGAAGTTGTGCATCGTTTCGGATGCCGCTTGCTTGTGGATGAGGCACATGGTGCACATTTTGTTTTCGGAGACTCCGAGTTCCCTGAGCCGGCAATAAGATGTGGTGCAGATATGGTTGTCCAAAGCGCGCACAAGACTCTGCCGGCACTGACGATGGCTTCTTTACTTCATGTCTCTGAGGAGGCTATAAAAACGGATCGCGTAAATCCAAGACGCCTAAATACGATGCTTCGGATATATGAAACATCGAGTCCTTCATTCATCATAGCGGCTTCGCTTCAGATGGCGCTGAAGCGAATGGATTATCACGGCAGGGAGCAGTTCGCATTATCCGCAAAACGGATTCGCGATTTCCGAGATCGCTTGGCAACCTTGCCGGGTGTCGATATCATGCCCGACACACAAGGAAAACTGGGTGATCCGATGCGTGTCTGTGTAAGCTTTTCAAAAGCCGGAATCAATGCATCCGAAGTAGCCCTTGAACTGGAGCGAAAAGGTTTTGTCGTTGAGATGCACAGCCCGATATATTTATTGATGCTATTCAATATTTTCAGAACCGAGGAGGAACTGAATCGCCTCTTTTCCGAAATAAAAGGAATAGTCCTTCGATTTCAAGAAGCGGAAAACTTGAACCCCGATGATTTTTCTCGAGCGGAGGACATTATTAGTTCTTTTTACGCAAGACCTCTTGAACGGGCAATGCACATTCGTGAAGCCGTTTTTTCGGACATCAAGACGAAAACATGTGTTTTAGAGGATTCAGTCGGCCGGGTTTCAGCGGCTATGATCTTGCTTTATCCACCCGGCATCCCATTCATTTGGCCGGGAGAAATTCTGTCAAAAAAGACGGTCGGTCAAATGCTCTTTTTGATTGATCGGGGCTTCGCCTTTGACGGGATTGAAGATAACTGCATCCAAGTGCTGGACAATACAAAATCAAATGCTTAATATGTTTGAGCTGGCTATTAACAAGTGACGTGAGTGTAAGATATAATCAATATAGGTGGGTGAGTGATGAACAAGGAAAAAGGTACATTCATTTCTTTTGAAGGTATTGACGGGAGTGGTAAATCCACTCAGATCAAGCGGCTTTATAAGACTCTGGTGTCGCACAACTCTGACGTCATTCTCATTCGCGAACCAGGCGGTACAAAGATCGGAGAGCAAATTCGATCTGTTCTGCTTGAAAGAGAAAATGCGGGCATGACTCCGGTGACCGAATTATTGCTTTATGAAGCAGCTCGGGCACAAATTGTCTCCGAAGTCATCGTTCCGGCTTTGTCTGAGGGCAAGATTGTCATTTGTGATCGTTTTTTCGATTCGACATTAGCCTATCAGGGCTATGCAAGAGGTTTGAGCATAGAGTCTGTTGATTTCTTGAATCATTTATCCACCGGAGGTATCGAGCCGGATGTCACTTTCTTGTTGGATATTGATCCGTTACTGGCAGCGCAGAGGATGAGCAACCGACAGTCTTCTAATGATCGTCTCGAAGACGAAGGACAAACTTTCATGAAAAAGGTTCGTGACGGATATATAGATATGAGCCGAAAATATGATAGAATCTTCATAATAGATGCGAGTGCATCCGTTGACAGGGTTTCAGTTCAGATCGAACAAAAGGTTTGGGAGGTATTACGCAAATGAAACTCGTTTTTGCAATTGTACACGATGAGGATAGCCCGCGATTGATGGCCGAGCTTAACAAATCCGGTTTTCGTGTTACAAAACTAAATTCTTCCGGTGGATTCTTACGCTCGGGGAATACGACACTTATGATCGTTGTTGAAGACGAGCAACAGGAGCAAGTTATCGGATTAATCCGTAAGTACTCATCCAGCAGACAATCCGCAATCAATACGAATGTTACGCCCTCTGCAATGGGCGGTGCTTACATTCCGTATCCGGTTGAAGTTATGGTCGGCGGAGCGACAGTATTTGTGGTGAACGTCGAGCATTTTGAGAAAATGTAATGCGTTTGTTCTCTTCGTTAATCGGACAAAAACGTGCCAAGGAGCGCATTTATCATCTTCTCGATAATGATTTGGCCAGGACCTATCTTTTGACCGGACCCAAAGGTATCGGTAAGAGGTCAATGGCCATGCAGATGAGTCGAATGCTCTTATGTGATAATCCTTCATCTGAAGGCGCTTGCGGGGTGTGTGGTCCTTGCCATTATATTGAGCAAGGCACACATCCTGATTTTATTTGTCTTTATCCGGAGTCAGGCGATAAATCTGTGAAAGTCGCGACTGTAAGGAATCGAGTGATTTCTGATCTAAGAATGTATCCGCAAATATCCAAGCGCAAAGTATATCTTATCGATGGTGATGCGCTTGGTGAAGAAGGGCAGAATGCGCTGCTTAAGTCGCTTGAGGAACCGCCTGATTTTTCATACTTCATTCTGACGGTATCCGAGGCTGAGCGTCTGCAGAAAACGGTTCTCTCCAGAGCGGTCACTGTTCCGCTGAATCGATATACCGAGAACGAAGTGGTTGAAATATTGAAAGCATCTTTTGATATTAGTTCCTCAGATGCGGCACTATTTGCAAGATTGTCGAATGGTGTACCCGGGGTTGCGATTGAGATGTCTAAAAACAACGATCTTCTCGAGATGAAAGATGAGCTCGAGAATATTTTATTAAGGCTGGATCAGACCTCAGATTCGGAAATATTGACGAGTGACTTTTCATTTTTCGACGCGAACAAGAGTGATATTGATCAAGTATTGTCTCTTCTGATGTCATTTCTAGGTCAATTTCCTTCGTTGATGAATCCGGCTCATACCGAAGACTTGCAGAGCCCATACAAAACCGATATGATGAAGCGAATGATTAAAACTACCGGCTTGACGCCCGATCGGCTGATGCGAGCGTCGGAGTCTGTCGTTCTGGCGTCGAAAGCGCTGGCGTTGAATTGTAGTTTTGAACCGACAATAGCGAGAATGCTTATGACCTTGAAAAAGGAGTTTACAAATGCCCAAAGTAGTTAGTATACGTTTTCAGGAGGCCGGAAAATCTTATCATTTTGATCCCGGCAATCTGAAACTTCATCTCGGAGATGCGGTCATCGTCGAAACGGAGTCGGGACCGGATATCGGATATGTTTCAGAAGAGGTTTTCGACATCCCGGCAGAGCGTCTTGTAAAGCCGCTAAAACCAGTTGTTCGTCATGTTGACGCTCACGATTTGGCTGAGCATGAAGCAAAAAAGGTTCGAGAAAAAGAAGCTTTTGATATTTGCATGGAGAAAATTACTTCGCGTGAATTGGACATGAATCTTATAAACGCAGAGTATTCTTTTGACGGCAAGAAAGTCACATTCTTTTTTACGGCGGACGGACGCGTAGATTTTAGAGAGCTGGTTAAAGATTTAGCGGCAATTTTCAGAGTTCGAATCGAGCTTCGGCAAATTGGAGCGCGTGATCAGGCCAGAATGGTCGGTGGTCTGGGGCTATGTGGAAGAGAGCTTTGCTGTTGCACTTTTTTGGAAGGTTTTGTGCCGGTGTCCATTCGTATGGCTAAGGAACAGGGGCTATCAATGAATCCGACCAAAATATCGGGCGCCTGCGGACGATTGATGTGTTGCTTAAAATATGAGCAGGATGCTTATGAAGATGCGCATGCCCGACTTCCCAAGCAGGGTGATGTTGTCTCTACGGTTCAGGGAAATGGCGTCGTTGTTTCAGTTGATATCCTTAGGGAAAGAGTTGCGGTTCGTTTGGAGAGAGAAGATATCGCGGACTTAGAAATAATCCCGGCAGAGGAAGTGGAAGTTCTTATGCGAAAAGGCAAAAAGTTCGTCCCTAATGCTGAACATCGGCAAAAACAATCTTGTTCAGGAAATTGTTGTTTGAACAATATCGCAAAAGATGATGCACAGGATGAGGAATTCGATGAGAACTAACAAGTGATCTTTTCGCATATATTTTGACACAAATGGTTTACTAAGGTTGAACCATAGTGATAAAATCCTATCAAAGAATGGAGGTAGTTCATATGGCACACGTTATTTCCGATGCATGTATTTCTTGCGGAAGCTGTGAGGGTGAATGCCCGACAACTGCAATCAGCCAGGGAGACACACAGTACAATATTGATGCAGATCTTTGCATTGATTGCGGCGCTTGCGTATCGGTTTGCCCGACCGATGCAATTTCGGCAGGTTGATCAAGATCAGATTATCGCCTTGACGACCCTCCGAGACGTTGGTTTCGGAGGGTCTCTTGCATTCGTTCTTATTTATGGCTTTTCGCATAAAATATATAGAGAGTTACAGTGAAAAATTTATGGATGATCAATACAACCGGTTGACGGAATCAATCGAAGATTTAGGTCGGCAAGGCTTTAGGCTGATTCAGCGTCGCAATGGCTATCGATATGGAGAAGACACGGTATTGTTGTCACATTTTGCATCGTTACAGTTACCCGGGAATAAACGAATGGTTCGGGCTGTAGAATTGGGTGCAAACAATGGCGCGGCAAGTTTACTTTTGCTGGCGAGACGTCCGAATTTTAAAATCGTCGCGATCGAAAAACAGGATTGCGCCTTTGAACTGCTGGTTAGGAATATCAATCTTAACCACCAGTCCGACGTGATCGTTCCGGTACTCGGTGACATTCGTGATATCAAGAATTTATCTGAAGTCATTGCCGCCGAAAATGATCTGTGCTTTTGTAATCCTCCGTATTTTAGGGTGGGAAGCGGTCCGGTTCCGAATCGAGAAGATAATGAGGATCGATTGGAATCGCGTTTCGAAGTTCATGGGGTTCTCGAAGACTTTTTATCTGCGGCTTCTTATTCACTTCGCTTTGGGGGTATATTTGTGATGGTACATCGCGCCGGACGACTGGCAGAAGTCTGTGAACTAATGCGAAAGCAAAAAATTGAGCCTACGCAGATTCGATTTATTCATCCCGACGTCACCCGACCGGCAACAGCTTTTTTGATTTGCGGAAAAAAGTCGTCCGCTTCAGGCGGCTTTAAGGTATTACCGCCACTGATTTTGAGAGATACCGAAGGTCAAATTTGCCAAGAGTTGAATGATATTTACAATAGTGAGGGATAATATGCTGTACATTGTTGGAACGCCGATCGGCAACTTCGAAGATTTTTCGTTTCGGGCTAAAAGAATACTTGAAAGCGCCGATATTATCGCATGTGAAGATACTCGAGTAACGGGCTTATTACTCAGTGATTTTGGTATTAAAGCTCGATTAACGAGTTATCATGAGCACAATAAATTCGCGAAGGGTGCGTCTATCTGTGAAGGGCTGAAATCAGGTCAGACAGTGGCGCTCGTATCTGATGCAGGTATGCCTTGCATATCGGATCCGGGGTATGAACTGGTAAAAACATGCATAGAGGAAGGCATTGAGATCAGCGTCGTTCCCGGGCCGACGGCACTATCTTGCGCCATTGCTCTTTCCGGACTGCCTTCCGATCATTTTTATTTTGAGGGTTTTTTGCCTGCGGAGGGTTCGGAGAGAAAAAAGCGACTAGCGGCCCTTCAAGCTTTCAGTTGCATGATTATTCTTTATGAAGCGCCTCATAGATTGGAAAAAACGTTGCGTGAACTTTGCGAAAAAGGATTTTCGCAAAGGCAGGTAGCGGTTGCACGCGAAATAACAAAGAAGTATGAAGAGGTGAAAAGGGGTTCACTCGAATCAGTAGCGATTTATTATGAGACCCATAAGCCCAAGGGAGAATTCGTGATTATTATCGGTGAAGGAGACCCGATAAACGATTCGAAAAAAGGTCCGAACATTGAAGATCGCATCTTGGAATTGCATAGCGAAGGCTTACCAACCAAAGAAATATCTGCTATTTTATCTAAGGAATTTAATGAAAGTAAAAGAAACCTATACACACAAGTGCTAAAAGTGATAGAATTTAACAAAAAGTAGCGGAGTGATGAACTTGTTTGATGAAGACAATGACTCGATGCTCAGTCATCTGGAAATTATACTACCTGAAATCGTAAGTCAATCTGGTTTGCAAGAGTTGATTGATGAACTGGCGTTTTCGTACTTTATAATGGATTACGATGAGGAGAGAGTATTATTCTCCTCCGGAATGCAGGATGTCATCGGGAAAGTGGCTTCTCAGGATATGCTCATAGAAGCTTACGCGCAGTATTTTCCGGAAAAGGAGCGATCCCGGACATTGTCAGAATACATGAATGCGATGGCAATTCTTTCCAAAAAGAAACTTCCGGTGGTCAATTTCGAACATGCTATTTGTAAAAACTTTGAAGAGACGTTGTGGGTCAAGGTTCTCATCAAGAATGTTAATTTTGAGAAGAATAATTATGCTTTTGGCTTATTGATCGATAAGAGTAAATCCATGTCTGATCGCATTTTGTCTCAACTGATGTCCGATGGTATTTCTGCGTTCGTATATCATTATGATTCAATTACCGATATTTGTTACATTAATACGTATATGATGGAAGCATTGGACCTCAAGCGTCACTATATAGAACATGCATCTTCCGAAATTCTAAAGATTATTCATCCGGATGATCACGCCGTATTTGTAAAAAGTATGGAATCATTTTTGCAACGCAAGACGCCGCTTTTGTCCGGTGATTTTCGGTTTTTATCTCCGACGCGCGGAGAAATATGGGTTCATGCCTATGGGGCCTCTGATTTTGATTCTACCGGAACAACCCGTTATATTACGGGACTTCTTATTGATATTACCGACAAGATGAAAGCCGATTATCTTCAAAAAAATATTATTGAAGGTACATCCGCAATTGTATATACTGCCGACCTTAAGAGAAATGAACTCGTTTTTTCCGAAAATCTTCGACAGATTTTCCCTGATGCCGATCTCGAAATTCGTGGCGATCTTATGGCGATTTTGACCGGGTACGTTATCGCAGAAGACAGACATCGTTTTCGCGAACCGATCGAACAAGTTATAGAAGGACGAACAGATCGATACTCTGTTGAGTTTCGAGTCCAGCGCGCAGATGGAAAAAGAGTATGGCTTGCAAGTCGAGGTAAGGCTTTTTACGACTCAAGTATGCAGACCACCATGTTAGTCGGTACTATTTTTGATTTATCCAGCATGAACGAAGTGCGTGAACTGGTCGAAAAAACAAACTATCTTCATGAGATTAGCGGTTTGCCGACAAGAGGTCGATTGCTCTTAGATACCGAAAAGGTCATCCACGATCGCAATGTGTTGTCGGCGGCGGTCATTCTTTTTGACATAAAAGGATTCCATACCTACAACGACCGTTTCGGAAGAAATACCGGTGACGAAATATTGCTTTCCTTGAGTAAAATGCTGCAGGATCGCTTGCCGAGCGGCGCAGAACTTTATCACATCGGAATCGACACCTATGCAATGCTCTGGGCGCATGCTACTCGGGTCCAGATTGAAAGATTCATGGAGTTTATGCAAGAAGAGGCAATTCATCCGGTTGTTGTGGGTAAGGACGCTGTCTTTGTCTCGTTTTCGATGAGTGCGGCACTCTTCCCGTCTTCCGGAAATTCTGCGGATGAGTTACTTGTTAATGCGGAAATCACACTTCATAAAGTCAAGCAAGATAACAGAAAAAAGCACGCCATTTTCTGCCCGACCGATAAGCGCGAACTTAAAGAGCGTCTGGACTTTGAATTTCAGCTCTCAAGATCGATTCGGAACGGCAAGGATAGTTTCTACGTATTCTATCAACCGCTTGTTAATGCTACAACGGGAGAAGTTGATGGTGCAGAGGCCTTGTTACGATGGAAAACACCCGGAAACGATGAAGTTCGACCGGAGAAAGTCATAGCGGCGCTTGAGGCGACAGGACAGATGGATGCGATCGGGCGCTGGATTCTTGAGACGGCGATCAGCCAGTGTGGTCAATGGCTGGATGCCGGTGTCAAGAATGATTTTTTCGTTCATGTTAATGTCACAGCAGAAGATCTGGCTAAGCCCAATTATGCGGAATCGGTTCTGTCTCTATTGCAAAAATATTCTGTTAATGCCGGCAATATTATCTTGGAAATAACCGAAACCTCCTTGATGCGTAGCATAGCGACATGTCGCCAAAATCTCATACGCTTGCGAAAAGAAGGAATCAAAATTGCGTTGGATGATTTCGGTACGGGATATTCTTCGTTGAATTACTTGCGAGAATTGCCGATCGATGAGATAAAAATTGACCGGGCATTTATTGAAGACATACACAATGATCGTTTTAATCGATCCTTTATTTCGGCGATCGTTTTGCTGGCGCACAGTATTTCTAAAACTGTTTGCGTTGAAGGTGTCGAAGATAAGGATAAGGCTCAGTCGGTAAAAGCGCTCAATGCAGATTTACTTCAAGGTTACTATTTTGGAAGGCCGATGAGCCCAAAAGACTTCGAATCACGTTTTTTCAAGAAAAAATCGACCAAATCCTAAATCAGTTTGTCACTGCTTCCCTTTTTGATTATAATTATGTCTTAATCCAGAGCAACGTAAGGGAGCAATGAATATGTCTTCAAAAAAATTCTACATCACGACGCCGATTTATTATCCGTCCGGAAATCCGCATATTGGTCATTGTTACACTACTTTAGCTTGTGACGTGGTCTCTCGATACAAGAGAATGAAGGGCTTTGATGTCATGTTCTTGACCGGCACGGATGAGCACGGTCAAAAAATCGAAAAAAAAGCCCAGGAGATGGGCATCACTCCAAAGGCGTACGTTGATGAATATGTTGCGAACTTTCAGAAACTCTGGAATCGTATCGGCATAACATACGATCGATTTATTCGGACAACAGATGACTATCATGTTCAGAGTGTTCAGAACATTTTCGTTGCCCTTTATGAGAAGGGTTTTATATACAAAGGTGAGTATTCAGGAAAGTATTGCACGCCCTGTGAATCCTTTTGGACGGACAGTCAGTTGGTTGAAGGAAAATGTCCGGATTGTGGAAGAGATGTAAGTGATGCCAAAGAGGAGGCATATTTTTTCAAGCTTTCTGCATTTGCGGATCGACTCGAAGCGCTATTGTCTGATGAGGAACGCGGATTCCTTGAGCCGAAGAGTCGAGTCAACGAAATGATTAATAATTTCATTAAGCCCGGATTAGAGGACTTGTGTGTCTCGCGTACAAGCTTTACTTGGGGCGTTCCGGTTACTTTTGATCCCGGACACGTTGTGTATGTATGGATTGATGCTCTCTCAAACTACATTACCGCCTTGGGATATATGAATAATACGTATAACGATTTTGATCATTATTGGCCGGCAGATGTTCATGTCATGGCCAAAGAAATCGTTCGTTTTCACTCAATTATTTGGCCGGCGATGATGATGGCCCTGGATTTGCCTTTGCCCCAAAAAATATACGGTCACGGATGGATCACATTCAGTGGGGCAAAAATGGGTAAATCTACGGGTAACGTTATCGATCCGTTTATTTTGGCAGATCGATATGGTGTTGATGCGCTGAGGTATCATTTGCTTAGAGAAATGCCGTTTGGAGCTGATTGTCCATTTACGAATGAAATGATGCTGACACGTGTCAACAGCGATTTATCGAATGACTTAGGGAATTTGGTTTCGAGAACCGTTGCAATGGTCATCAAATATTTCGACGGCCAACTGCCGCCCGATCGCGAACCGAAGCCCATTGATGATGAGCTGACGAGTATGCTCTCGGCGCTGAGGCCTTTCGTAGAAAAAAATTACGAGTCGCTTCATATTTCTGCGGCGCTGGCCGAGATTTTCAAGGTTATTTCCAGAGCAAACAAGTACATCGACGAGACAGCGCCCTGGGTTCTGGCAAAAGATGACTCATCCAGAGTAAGATTAGCTACCGTCTTATACCGTTTGCTTGATGCCATTCGTATAGTCAGCGTACTATTGAATCCAGTGATGCCAAATACTATGCCTGAGGTCTGGCGACAAATCGGTGCAGATGAGTCCATGACGGAATGGAACAGAAGTGATGAAATGGATGTATTGTCGCGGTCTTGTCGTGTGAGTAAAGGGGATATTCTTTTCCCTCGTTTTGACATAGATAAAGAATTGGAAGAGCTATCGGCAATATTTTCGATCAATCAAACGACGAAACCTCAGCCTGAAAAAGAAGTATTATCAGAAAATGTTACAAAGCCATTCAAGCAATCCATTCAGTATGATGACTTTGCAAAGCTCGATATTCGAGTTGCCAGGGTCATCAGCTGCCAAAAAGTTCCTAAGGCAGACAAATTGTTGGATTTCATCCTGGATGACGGTCAAGGCCAACGTCGCGTTCTGTCAGGAATCGCAGAATATTACAATCCGGATGAGTTGGTTGGCAAAGACGTACTTCTATTGGCTAATCTCGAGCCCAAGAAAATCAGGGGAATCTTATCGCATGGCATGATACTATCTGCGGATACCAAAGACGGATATCGTTTGGCCGGAATATCTTCAGATTCAGAGCCGGGGGATGAGGTCTGCTGATGCTGTTTGATACACATGCGCACTTAACGGACTCGCGTTTTGATGACATAGATGAAGTATTAGATCGTGCATATGATGCGGGCGTTCGTTCTGTATTGTTGGCAACAGCAGATGTCGATGAATCTCTTCGCTCCGTTGCGCTTATCGGGAAGCATGCGTCTCACCGGTTGAATTTATACTGTTCCGTCGGTGTTCATCCCCATGAAGCTAAATCCTTCGATTTAGACTCCGAGCTTGCTTTGAGAAACCTTCTTGATGCTTCGGTGGAGAATCGAATCGTTGCGGTAGGAGAGATTGGACTGGATTATCACTACGACCTTTCTCCCAGAGAGACGCAACGCGATGTATTCAAAAGCCAGCTTGAAATCGCAGCAGATTATAAATTGCCTGTCATTATACATGAGCGCGAGGCGACAAAGGATACGCTTGATATACTTATAGATTTTTTTGGGGCTGGCGCCTCAGAAGACAGAGGTGTAATTCATTGTTTCTCCGGAAGTGTCGAGACAGCTCGAATTCTGGTTAAGATGGGATTTTGTATTGGCTTTGATGGACCCGTCACGTTTAAAAATAACCGTCATGCGCCCGAGATTATCGCTTCGGTTCCTATAGATAAAATACTTATCGAGACAGACAGCCCATATCTGACTCCGGTCCCTCATCGAGGAAAGCGTAATGAGCCGGCATATGTGAGGTATGTCTTGGAAAAAGTGGCAGAAATCAAGGGCCTTAGTCCGGATAAAATGGCTGATGTCACGTATAATAATGCATTGAGGCTTTTTAGAATTTCGCCTCAACTTCCTTTCAAAGAGCCTTAATAAAATTATTTCGATGATTTGAAAAAGTATTATTGACAAAGACACAGTCAATCAAGTATACTTCCAATTGCGCTTGAGAGCGCGGTCCAGTTGATGGAACGGGAGCATAGCTCAGCTGGGAGAGCATCTGCCTTACAAGCAGAGGGTCACAGGTTCGAGCCCTGTTGTTCCCACCATAAATGGCGCAGTAGTTCAGTTGGTTAGAATGCCAGCCTGTCACGCTGGAGGTCGAGGGTTCGAGCCCCTTCTGCGTCGCCACAATACCGGTCCGAAAGGACCGGCAATTGTTTGCCCAGATAGCTCAGTCGGTAGAGCAGTGGACTGAAAATCCTCGTGTCGTTGGTTCGATTCCGACTCTGGGCACCATGACCCACCCTGAACGGGTGGGTTTTTGTTTGTGGATTTTTTCTTTGAAACATTTTGCGTATGTGCAAAACGATATGTTGTTGCCGAAGAAATATTCAGGCGGAATCAGTTGTAGTATATATATGACATTTATAAGATAAACAAACATTTTGTCACTTCAATTCCTAGAATTTTTCGCGATATGATGTTATATTAACAAGGTTACGAATAATTGTAGTTAATACTTGGAGGTCAAGGATGAGAAATAGCCATACGATGAATAAGGATTCCGTTCTTAAGGAACTGGATACCAATATTGATAAAGGTCTGTCACCGCAAGAAGCACAACGACGATTGATGACTTATGGATTGAACCAACTCGGCGAAGACGAAAAAGTGCCGCTTTGGAAGCGTTTCTTGCTGCAGTTTGCAGATCCTATGGTTCTGATATTGATTGCAGCAGCCGTTTTATCGGCTTTTATGGCGCTCAGGGAAGGCGGTCTTGAGGGTTGGATTGATGTATTAGTCATCATGGCAATCGTTATGGTCAATGCGATTCTTGGTG
Source organism: Clostridiaceae bacterium (assembly GCA_012718915.1). Taxonomy (GTDB): domain Bacteria; phylum Bacillota; class Clostridia; order Saccharofermentanales; family Saccharofermentanaceae; genus DUPM01. Next base: position 12,295 of record JAAYBI010000049.1, on the reverse strand, counting down.
TATATCAGGAAGGGAAAGCGGATCAGGCTCTCGCGGCGCTCAAAAAAATGAGCTCTCCACAAACAAAAGTAATCCTGGACGGTGAAATCAGCTTAATTCCATCTGAGCAACTGGTCCCCGGAGACGTGGTCATACTTGAAGCCGGTGATATGATTGCCGCGGATTTGCGTTTATATTCGCAACAAACATTGAAGGTTGATGAGTCATCCCTGACGGGAGAATCGGTTCCGGTCGAAAAGAATCCGGATGTGTTGCTTGCCGACGACACCGGAATCGGCGATCGTGAAAACATGCTTTACATGGGAACTGCTGTGACATACGGGCGCGGAAAAGGCGTTGTGACATTGACCGGCGCGAATTCAGAATTGGGTCAGATTGCAACGAGACTGAAGTCCATTGACAATGAGCAGACTCCGCTACAGAAAAATTTGAACGGCTTAGGCAAAGTATTGGGTCTTGTATGCTTGGCGGTGTGTCTTGTTGTCTTTGTCGTAGATGTATTTTTCCAGAACACTCCTTGGGAAGAAAGTTTAATGATTGCCATCAGTCTTGCGGTTGCAGCCATTCCTGAGGGATTGGCGGCTGTTGTAACTATCGTCTTGGCAATTGGCATGACTCGAATGGCAGCGCGCAATGCAATTGTCCGAAAACTTCTTGCCGTTGAAACTCTGGGTTGTGTGGATGTGATTTGTTCGGACAAGACGGGAACGTTAACTCAAAACGAAATGACCGTGAAGTCGATATTTAATGGACAAGATATGTTCGATGTATCGGGCATTGGCTATGCTCCTGAAGGTGTAATCTCTCTGTCGAAAACTACCTCAGACGATCAGAGCAAAGTAACATACAACAAAGATCATCCGGAGATAAGTCGATTGGTACTTTCTTCGGTACTTTGTAATGATGCAACAATTAAGAAAACTGAAGATAATCGGTATACATGTATCGGGGATCCTACGGAAGGCTCTCTGGTTGCCATGGCTGCGAAAGCCGGATATGACAAGGAACACGTCAATGTGCAATACACCAGAGTGACGGAATTGCCTTTTGATTCTGAGCGGAAAATGATGACAACCTATCATAGCAATATCGAAAAAGATTCAATCATCTCTTTCACAAAGGGTGCTCCGGATATTATTTTGGATCGTTGTACCCATTATTTCGATGGCAATCATGCTATAGAAATGAAAGACGAAGTTCGTTCTGCGATTGAAGAAGTTAATCACGGATTAGCGACACAAGCGCTTCGAGTGCTCGCTTTTGCCTATCGTGTGCACGATTTGTCGGTTGTCGCTGATTTTTCCCATGAAAACGACCTTGTATTTATGGGCTTGGTAGGAATGATTGATCCGGCAAGGACGGAAGTAAAAGACGCAATTCGCGTCTGTAAAGATGCCGGCATTCGGCCGGTAATGATTACCGGAGATTATAAAGATACAGCGGTTGCGATCGCAAAGGACCTCGGAATGATCGAGGGTGATTCCGAGAGTCTATCCGGAGCAGATCTTGATCGGATGACGGACGAGGATTTGCAAATCGCTTGTGAGAAGATACGGGTATATGCTCGAGTATCTCCGGATCACAAAGTTCGAATCGTGAATGCACTCAAGCACAATCAACACATAGCTTCTATGACCGGTGATGGCGTGAATGATGCAATGGCACTGAAAAGCGCAGACATCGGCGTGGCCATGGGTATTACAGGAACTGAAGTGGCGAAAAATTCGGCGGACATGATATTAACTGATGACAATTTTGCTACCATCGTAGATGCGGTCGAAGAGGGACGTATCATCTATAGCAACATAAAGAAATTCGTCGGGTTTCTGTTGTCTTGTAACGTAGCCGAGATATTAATCATATTCTTTATCTCTCTGATTCCTGTATCTTTTTTCAACAAAACCGGTACGCCGCTTCTTTCGGTGGCACCGCTAACGGCCATCCAACTTCTGTGGTTGAATCTCGTGACCGATAGTTTTCCGGCGCTTGCTTTGGGGAGAGAAAAGGGTGAACCCGGAATAATGAAGCAGCTCCCGCGTAAAAAATCGGAGGCCATTATTAACAACAAGATGAAAATTACGATCTTGGTGCAAAGTATTGCTATTTTTATAGCTGTTGCGATTTCGTTTTTTATCGCTTTGAATGTGCTTTTTGTAGACAGTCCTGATCGTTTGGCGCTTTCCAGAACGATGGCTTTTGCGACGCTGATTATGGCTGAGCTGTTTCGGGCGTTTAGCGCTCGTTCTGAACTTGTCAGTATTTTCAAGTTAGGACTGTTTTCGAATCGATCAATGAACGTTGCAGTTGCATTTTCTGCCATTATGATGATTCTTGTCATCTACGTCCCCGGCATGAATACGGTATTTAAGAATTTGCCATTGCCTTTGATTGCATGGCTTCCGATTATTGGATTGGCAATCATTCCCTTCGCGGCGGGCGAAATTTTTAAAATATTTAAAACCGGCAAATCTTAATCTATATGGAGATCAAAGGGCTTGCACTCGCTTTCTCCCTATGATAAAATCTAACGGATTCATGGAGATCCATGGTTGAACGGAGGCAGATTTCATGTTCACATACATAATAGTAGTTCTGGATATTCTCTCTTGTATAGCTTTAGTCGCTCTGGTTATTACTCAGGAGGGTAATGATAAGGGTTTGGGTGTTATCGGTGGTGGTGCGGATACTTTTTTCGGAAAAGAGAAGGGACGTACAATGGAGAACAAGTTGAAGTTCTTCACCACAGTAGTCGCAATTGCTTTTGCGGTTTTGACGGTACTTTTATTCAGGATTCTGGCTGTTGGCGGAATTTGATAGGAGTCATCTATCGAATCACTTTAACGACCGGCAAGACCGGTCGTTTTTTTTTCGCAAAATGACTAAGTAAAATGGATTTCAATCATCGATCGATTGAAATAGTGTAGAATGAAACCATCAGAAAATATTAGATACAGAAAGTGGAGAATTAAAATGGCAAAAAGGAATGGCAAATCCGGCAAGAGAAGAAATGGAAACCAGGCAAAATTTTCCTCTCCGAAGCGCTCTGTGAAAAAGCCGTCGAAAGTGGCTTCGCGAGTTTTTGAGCCGATTGATTCTCTGCCTCCGAAAGGTCCCGAGGCACGATCGAATGAATGCGTTGGTACGCTCCGTCTTTTGGGCTCTCTATATTATGTTGAGCCGGATCCGGGCTACAGTAATGGTCAGTATGGCAGAATCTCAATTACGAAAGAGCATTTGAACGGTGCTCCGATAGATATGAAGGTCATTTGCGAAATTTTAAACCCATCGGCGCCTCCCGGAGAATACAATGGTAGAATTTCGGAGGTTTTAGGTGATCCGGGAAGACATGATGTTGCGATGCTGGGCATCATGAGACAGTACGGTCTTGCGACATCTTTCAATGACTCGGTGTTAGCATTTGCGGATCAATTCCCTCTTAATCCGGGAGCCGACGATATCGAACAGGCACTGCAATCCGGTCGAAAAGACCTAAGAAGCCTGATGACAATCACGATCGACGGTGAGGACGCGAAGGATTTGGACGACGCTATCTCAATTGAGAGGCTTCCCGGTAAAGGATATCGACTGTGGGTTCATATCGCGGACGTTTCTCATTATGTCAAAGAAGGATCAGTTCTTGATGATGAAGCTTCTAAGCGTGCCACCAGCGTCTATTTGGTTGATCGTGTTGTGCCGATGTTACCTCCGAGGTTATCTAACGGACTGTGCAGTTTGAACCCCAATGCGCCTCGATTCACGCTCACTGCGTCGATGCTGATCGATTATAACGGTACTGTGATCGAAGGAGATGTATTTGAAAGTATCATCAATAGCAACATGCGCACATCATATAATGAGGTGTATGCACTGTTGTTTGATCCCGGCGAAATGGAGAGATTAGAGCCGTTGAGGCCGATGCTTGAGTCGATGAAAGATTTGACGGACATATTAATTCGAAAAAGAAAGAATCGCGGAGCGATGGAGTTTTCTTTTCCTGAAACGCATGTTGATTTGGATGAAGTCGGTCGGCCGGTTAACGTTTTCCCATATCCGATCAATCAGGCCCATCGCATCATAGAAGAATTTATGATCGTCTGCAACGAATTCGTTGCAGAGCGTTTTGAACGCATGAAGGCTCCGTTTATCTATCGTATTCACGAAGATCCGGATTTAGAGAAGATCACGGAATTTCTAAAGCTCGCGAAATTATTCGGCGCCGGCGGTCATTTGAGGGGAAAACCAACATCGAAGTATTTATCCACGCTTATGGAAGGAGTCAAGGATGAGCCATTTGCGCCGGCATTGTCGCAGGTTTTGCTTCGTTCCTTGGCAAAAGCCGTTTATTCAAAAGATAATTTGGGACATTTCGGGTTGAGTTCGGAAAGTTATTGTCATTTTACCTCTCCGATACGTCGATATCCTGACTTATACATTCATAGGATAATTAAGAGTGTTATTCACGATAGAGGACGTTTATCACATTTTTCGCAAATGGTCGAGAATGTCTCTGCTCACAGTTCTGAAATGGAGCGCAACGCTGTAGATGCGGAGCGAGCCTCTGTTGAGCTTAAAACAGCGGAGTACATGGCTGATCACATTGGCGAAATCTTTGACGGAACCGTTTCCGGTATGATTTCCGGAGGAATTTTCATCCGTCTTGATAGTAGTATTGAGGGGATGGCAGCGTTTCGAGTCATGGATGATTACTATGAATATGACGAAAGACGACTTGAAGCTCGAGGTAAGAGAAGCGGTAATGTTATAAGAATCGGACAAAGGCTTAAGGTTCGGGTGGCATCGGTTGATCTGTCGATGAGAAGAATTGATTTTGAGCCACAGATTGTTTCAACAGAAAAAAGTCGCCCGATAAAGAGCGACTCGAGTAATAAAAAGAAAAATAGGCGAAAGTAATATCTCGTTAGTCTTGAATTTTGTATGGTTGGAGTGCTTTGACCAGATCGTCGCAATTGTCGCTGTGAATTTCTATGCTAATCGGGCGTTGAAGCTCGAGGCTAAATATACCCATAATTGACTTAGCGTCGACAACATATCTGCCTGAAGATAAATCAACATCATATGGAAATGAATTGACGATGTGAACAAAATCCTTGACGTCTGTAATTGAGTTGAAGTGTACCGTAAATCGAACCATTATCAATTCCTCCGCAGATCGTATTGTGTCATTAATTGTCTTACGAAATATTAGTTTATCACAGGGAAACGGCATGTCAATTGACTCTTGTCGCAATTCGTGTGCATAATAGGTCGTCGTTCTAGTTAATAATACTAATTTCGCACAGATAAAGGAATACTATGTTCAAACTATTTGTTCAAACACTAGGGTGCAAAGTCAACAGTTATGAATCCGATGCCTTGACCGATTGTTTTCGCGAGAGGGGCTTTGAGTTGACGCAAGATTATGCGCAAGCGGATGTATTTCTCATCAATACGTGCACGGTTACTGCTGAGGCAGATCGAAAATCACGACAAATGATACGAAGAGCAAAAAAACGCGCCCCCCACGCCGTCGTCGCAGCGATGGGATGCCAAGTCGAGATGAACGTCGAGAAATGCGAAGCGGATGTATTTGTCGGAACAAAAGATCGAATCAAGATTGTTGATGAAGTTGTTTCGCTTTTGCTTCAACGCTTGAATTCTTTACAATCGGTGAAGGCGTCGCCTTCTATTGATCGAAAAAGCTGTGATTATCAAGAATATGGTTCCGTAGTAGCTCAGGATTCAGAAAGGGCCTTTATCAAGATTCAGGACGGTTGTGATCGTTTCTGTAGTTACTGCATCATTCCGTACGCGCGCGGCAGGTCTCGAAGCCGCAGTTTCGAGAACATTATTTCTGAAGCGAGGATGCTGAGTGCATCCGGCTATAAAGAAGTGGTCATTACCGGAATCAATATATGTGCGTACGGACTGGATTTTCCGGGTGAATCCGTTAGCCTGGTCGATGTTGTCAGAGGAATTGCGGATTGTAAAGGTATTCATCGGATTCGTTTGGGATCAATGGAGCCGATGTATCTGAGCAAGTCGGTTATTGAAAATTTCTCTGGCATCGAAAAGCTTTGCAAACATTTTCATATTTCACTTCAAAGTGGATCGGATCGCGTATTAAATGCGATGAACAGACATTATGATACCGGTTTTTTTAAAGAACTCGTTCTTGAGATTAAAAGATTAATGCCGGAAGCATCAATCACTACAGACATTATCGCCGGCTTTCCAAGCGAGACCCGGGAGGAACATGAAGAGAGCCTCTCTTTTGCAGCGTCGTGTTCATTTTCAAAAATTCATGTTTTTCCTTATTCATCCCGAAAAGGAACCCTTGCAGAGCAATTGACGCCTGTCGTGTCGCCTGAAATCATTAAATCAAGAACTGAAGATTTTTTGGAATTGGCACGTTTGAGTCATCAAGTGTACGCAATGTCACGAATAGGATGTCAGGAGAATGTTTTGGTTGAGCTCCGAGAAAAGGACGGATTACTTTCGGGTTATTCCGAAGGATATCTCAGAGTATATTTGCAGTCTGGTGACGATCGCCTGCTTTCAAATGTCATTCAGGTCATTCCGGAAGCATTATTTTTGGATGGAGTTATCGGAAAAACTATGTCTTATGAAGTGGTTAATAGTTAGTATGTCGTCTGATTAAATCTTATTTTCATTTTATCGCAAAAGCGTGTTACAATCTCAATAGAAAGAGTTATGTATATTCTTTGCATCCGATAAATTCAGTTAGCTACGGAGGTAATTATGGTAGATTCCGAGACCGCAAGATTTTCATTTAACATGGACAAGACTGAAGATGTCAAGGAACTCATGACTTTCGTATTATCAGCTCTCGAAGAGAAGGGCTATAATCCGATTAACCAACTTGTCGGATATTTCATGTCCGGTGACCCGACGTACATCACCAATTATAAGGGCGCACGTGGAATTATTCGAAGAATGGAGCGAGACGAGTTGCTTGAGGTGATTATCAGACAGTATTGTCAGCGTCTCAAATGAGTGTAGATATCGGACGTATAATGGCAATTGACTACGGCACTCGTCGTATCGGAGTGGCGCTTAGTGATCCTCTGCGTATGATTGCTCAGGGTTTTGAGACTATTTCTTGGAATGGCGAAGATATCGACTTTGTCATGAATCGAATTTTCGAACTGATGACTCAAAAACAAGTAGTCGGCGTAGTGGTTGGTCGGCCTCGACGAACAGATGGTCAAGAGAGTAAGCTTCAACAGGATATTGATGCTTTTTCGCAATCAATATTCGACAAGACAGGGATACGTGTTATTTATTGGGACGAGAGATATACGACCGTCATTGCAAACAGGCAGATGCAAGAAGTCAATATTTCCGGCGCGAATCGCAAGAAAATGGTCGACAATATGGCAGCCCAAATTATCTTGCGCGAGTACCTCGAGAAAAATCGCACGTCTCTATAAATCATGTTATAATTAATACAATTTTGAATACGGTGATGCCGATGGTGTCCGGGAGGTAAATATGACAACAGAAAAAAATTGCTGTGAGGGAATGGATCACGATGAAGCTTGTGGCTGTGAAGATCAGGCATTAATTACTATGGTCGATGCTGAAACCGGAGAAGAATATACATTTGCAATCGTAGATGATTTTCTTTATAAGGAGCAAGCTTATTGTGTTTTGATGACAGTCGATGAGGAAGAGCCGGAGTTGGTTATCACAAAGGTTGTCGACTTAGAAGATGGTCAGGAAGGGCTGATGAGCCTCGAAGATGATGAGATGGAAGAAGTCTATAACGAATATGACCGTCTTTGTGAAGAGGCGGAAATAGAAGATGAAGACGACGAAGAGTAAGTCTAAGTCTGATAGCAAGAGAATTCTCTTGCCAAAGATAAAGAAGTCAGATGATGAATTGGCTGTAATTCGCGATGTAATCAGTAGACGCGTATTTTATATGTCAATTATAGACACGTTCGTTATTGAAGGAAAAGAATATATTGTCATGCATAACTATGCTCCGGATGATGGCAGCCATGCCGGGCCGGAACTGGTCATCATGAGAACATCCTTTACCGATAACGGAGAACAGCTGTTTTATTCGATTCGTGACAAGTCCGAGTTGGATGCTGCTTTCGTAATATTTATGAGGAGATTTTATACCGCAGATGCGCGAAAAAAATAGTAATTCAGTACAAAGACCCTCTGCTTCAGATATTGTATCAGCATTCGCAGTGCCGCTCCTCGGGGCGGCACTCTATTACTCCGTCCAATTTTTTGTCATAGTAGCATTTTCATTACTGCTAAAGAGAGATGTAATAGCATATAGCGGCACGATTTCTCTAATTTATGGTCTTATTCTTCTCGTGGTTTTCTGCTTTGCTGTTTACCTGACCAACCTGAAAAATCCAAAGACAATTCCCTTCAAGAGAATGTCGATAACCGATATCGGGTTAGGGACATTTTTTGCATTAGGATTAATTGGAATTTCGACAATTTACTTTATTTCGATACAGATTCTTTCTCAGTACATTGGAACAATATCTGAAGCGATTAATGATTACGTTGAGATGGTTTCGATTCAATCAAAATTATCGAATCGTGAGACTGTTCTGTTTAGCGTCGCGACGGTCATATTTATTCCTGTGATAGAAGAGCTTTTGTTTCGAGGCCTGATTCAAGGGTCCTTTATGAAAGTGCTTCGTCCAATTCCTGCGATTATACTTTCTTCGTTGATTTTCGGCTTAATTCACGTTCAGCCGATTCAGGTTGGATATGCATTTATTTGTGGTTTGGCAATCGGAAGTGTTTATTACTTGTCGGGCAATATTTTAGTTTCGATATGGGTTCACTTAGTGTTTAATTTTTTCGGTTCTGCAGTTGTTACGTTATTCGGTGATCAAATTGCTCTTTTGACTTGGATTGAAAGAATCGAGCTGATCTCGATCGGCATTGTAGCGGGTTCTCTTGTATACTATTATCGGAAGAAAAAATCAAATTCAGACGGAGCACTAAATGAGGCGAAATCGTAACGACAGATTTCATAAACGCCCATTTGTCGTGGCGGCAATTGTTCTGAGTACCTTTTTGGTGGTCGGAATTGGGTTTATCACCTATATGGGAGTGTTTAGCAGGCACGCCGGTTTTGAACGTATTCGAGTCAGCAACATTTCATCCGGTGATCTTGTTCATGGAGTAGGTCTTAATCTAGTTGATATTCCGACCGGAAACTATATTAAGAATGCTTCTTTTGAAAATGTTGCTTCAGATCAGGTTTTTGTTGTTCATGAAGGTAGAGAAAACTATGCTTACCTTATGATGGATGCTTCTCAGACGGGTATGTATAAGGATGGAGACTTTATCGGCGGGACAGTTCGCGTTATGGCGCTTGATGAAAATGGGCAATATATTCAAAAAATGCAGTCTGTTGTCGAGGCTTTTCAAATCAATCAGATTGGTGTCTGGAGAGAGCTTCTGTCAATTGATCCTCTGGAAATAGATAATATTGTCTCGGTCAGATCATCGGCGTCTGTTTCGGTTGCATTTTCGTCTCAGGGCAAAATATTAGCGGGGATCGGGTCAGCTGAGACTCTGATCCTCGATTTGAATACCGGTTCGGAGCTTACGGCAACTTCTGCCGTCGGGTCCCGATTCAGTAGTGTTTACGACGGTGGCGTTATTGCGACTTCATCAGATGGTAAGAACTTTAATAGTTTTTTTCCTGACGTTCCTTTTGAAGAACGGCTAAACACATTGACTTCGATTGATCGAGTTGTCGTAGCAGCAGGAGAATCGGGAGCATTAGCAGTTTTGAGTGATGGTAAGGTCAGTCGGCTCACGAATCTTGGCGATAAAGACATTCGTGCATCGGCCTCTGATGGTTCTGTCATGATATTGGCCGGTGAAGAAGGTGCATTGTATACTTCTTCAAATGGTTTGCTTTTTCGCCCTGTTAATGCTGCCGAAATGCCGGATATTTCGAGTTTGCCGAATTGGGCATGTGCGGCTTATGGTAAGGACCGCTTTGTCTTAGTTGCCGATGATGGATTGGCTTGGGTGGGAAGTTATACCGATAAAGGCTCGAAATTCAGCTTTTCTGAAGTAAATTCAAGTAGTGACAAAATACAAGAACAAGTTCCCAAAGAGGTTGTGGTTGATCAGTCTGGTGAAGTCATGTTGTTGACCGGTGCCGGACAAATATTCGTACTTGACTCGATAAATGCAATATGGAAAGAGGCCTCTGTCCCTACAGGCGCAAAGGCAGAGTGTTTTTACTCTATTCCCGGGGGGAAAGTGCTCATATATTCCGATCGACGAATCTATACTGCGTCGCTACTCTTAAAAATACAATTTTCGGATACTTTGTCAGATACTGAGCTGAAAAACGGAGACATGTGTTATATCAATGGTTTTGTTCCGGCATTTGGGGAAGAATATTCTGATGGAGCAAGTGGTGGCTGGGAAGTATTTGGATCAAACACATCAGTGATGTCTGTAGAAGACGCGCCGACAGTCGGCGGACAGACTTCTATCAAAATTTCGGGTGGAGTTACGGAGGAAGCGGATAATTATCGGATTTTGTCTCAGGTGATTTCGCAAGAAGCAAAGGATGTTTTTATGAGTGGCGCCTTTTATCGAGCCGATGTATGGCTTAAGCAAGAGGGCGTTGAAAATGATCAAGTAATGCTTTGGCTCTCCGGCGATTTTGAATCGATCGGCACAACTTTTACAGATGTGGGTAGCGGATGGAGAAAGTATTCTTTTCGATTCGTTATTCCTTCAGAAGTGAATACAAAATCCGACGAGCCAATTCGTTTTAATATCGGTTTTTTCGGATCGGGAACGTTATATGTGGATCGCGCTTATCTTGGCAGAGACACATACGATGGCGACTCAATCCCTTCGGAATACCGCGATCGTATAGTAAATATGGCTCCGACCTATCTTCGAATGTCTCAAATGGTCATTGGTGATCGGGACAGTTCGATGGAGCGTTATTTGTTGCCGATTGGGAATGAATCATCTCAATTCGACGGAACTATGTGGCAAAGCAATGGGTGCGAGTCTCTGGAATCCGCATTAATGCTCTCAAAAGAGTCGGGTGCCTATCCGTGGTTTGTAATTGACTCTTATGCAGACCAATCTGACATTGATATGATGATGTCTTATCTCTGCGGAAGCTTAACCGATCCGATTGGAAAAATCAGGGTGAATAACGGAACGGCAGTTGCCTGGATCAGTCAATTTGATCGAATCGTCTTTGAAGTTTCGGATAAATCAGGGGTATTTACTTCTGACTTGCAGAGAAGAGCATACGTTGACTATATTATTGGCCAATTTATTGCATCCAACTACTTCATGGACATAAAGGACAAGGTCATATTTTTGGACGGAATGTCTTATGACGGTGGTATTATGACATCCATAGCAGATTATCATACATCGACGATGATATCGGATAATCGACTGTCATTGGGATTGAGTTTGAGTTATAAAGAACGAGAGCAACTCGTCAATGCGTCGTACGTCGATTATTACGACAGCATACCCAGAATAACATCCCGCCCATACGATACAGGAGGAGAGTGGGTAGGTTCATCTATGCTTCGATATCGTATTCAAACCAATACCGAAGATCTTGAATATAGAGAGTATATTGAGATGAATTCTGCTGAATTCGCGAATTTTTTACTATGGGATTTGGGGCAATACACCTCATGTATAGCTGTAGACTTAGACGCAAGTATGAATCCTTATGACTTGGGGACAGACGAATTATTTAAGGACCATCTTGAAGACGATTCTTTTGTTGCTGCCGTCCATGACAACTCGATACTTCGAATGAGGGTTCTGGAAGCGATTATGCCTTACGCCAAGGGTTCCTTAGGCGAAGTGAGTATAAATCCTTCTCTAAAAGAAGTTGCCCTTCTGGAAGAATCATCAGAATATGTACCGTCATATGAGAGCAAAAATGACGGGCTGAACGCATATAGTTTTGTTAATGAAAATTCAATTACTATTATAGTAACCAATATTTCTGATCGACCGCGATCCGTTACCTACATTCCTGATTTTTCGTATTCATCGGTGCATGTAGAAAAATACGCTGAAGATGGGAAGCTTTTGGCATCTTATCAACCGGGCAAACGTAACACCGGATTGACATTGCCTCCGGGCCAGATATTTGTTATTCGGTTTACGGTTAAGCTTGAATCGTAAACTAATCTGTTCGAGTTATAGAGTTCTTGATATTCTTGAATTTTCGCTCTATTCGATATTCAATTGATGATGAGAAATATTTACTGAT
>JAAYBI010000048.1 GCA_012718915.1 Clostridiaceae bacterium | reverse complement strand
GTTCGACGATAACGTTTGCCGTACTCCATGTCGCTGAATGTCTGCTGCATATTTTTCCCCTGCCTATTGTTTTTCTTCTATTTTACTATTCTTTGCTCTTGCAGGGAATTAATCAGCGGTTCCCTAAAATATAGAGGACTCGTCCTATAAACGGGACTCGTCTTTGTAATTATTCTCCGCAAATCATATCCTCATGCCACGGCACGCCGCCGAAGTGTCCTGCCGCTGCCCGACCCGACTCCGCACCACGCAACAGCGAAGCCTTAATATCTTTCGTCAAAAAGTACTCAGCGGTAAAACCGCTCTGGAACGCGTCGCCGCATCCCGTTGTATCGAGAACCTGCTGACTCGGCAAGGCCTCTTGCAGAAAGGTTTCACCATGGTAAATTGCCACGCTGCCTTTCGCACCCAATGTAAGAACAATGATGCCTTTGAAATCTTTGGACAAACGAATTAGGTCTTCAAGTTGATCGGAAGTGCCGCCGAAATAAGCAATATCAATCGCGTCCTTACCATCAATCAACAACTCGTATGTATCAAAATGCAAAAAATCGACGGCTAATAAAATGCTTGATGGTTTTCGTCTCAGGGCCTCTCTATAATTGCGACCGTTCGCATGCGTAGACCAAATCTCAAACGTGCTGATGTGCAACCAATCTTGCTCGGATAGAACAAAATCATCATATACGCCATTATCCCACGCACCATCAACACCGAATCGCTCGCCATCTTTATCATTGACAATTTCGTTGGACGCTGTCCTCCCGCGCACGCGATACATGCGCGAGACATCAACGCCCCAATGGTCTAATAACATTTCAATCCGATCGCCTGCCGTATCCGTTCCAATAGCACCGACAAATGCACTCTCCCAGCCCAGCCTTTGAAACCGAACCGCTTGATTCAGCGAATTACCCCCGGCGAAAAATGCATCTTGTTCCGGAAAATAATCCATAGCTGCAACGCTAAAACATGCAACTTTCATACCTTAGTCCTCCACCAATCGAATACCGAGGCGAATCATCGCTTACGCCCGGACTTTTATCATCGTTCAATTGAGAAATAACAGTCTATATTTTCATTAGACTCTTCACGCTCCGGTCTGTCAATCCGATTTATCGTTTGCTCTTCGATATCTATCGATAGCATAAGACATTAATTGATGACGTAAAATCTCCATCACCAAGCAAGAAAATCTAAGGATTTTTGGACTATCTTATAGTAAATTGGTATCAATTGTGTTATATTTTTACCCGACCCAGTGTTCTTATTGTATTTGAATTGATCTTTATATGAAAGGAACCGTTATGAAGAAAGAATTATTTAATCTGAATGCTCGAAAACTAGTTGTATTAGTACTTTCAATCGCTTTAATCGTTGGCATCGCGGGGTGCAAGAAAAAAGTAGAAGAAGTCGAAGTGGATTTAAATGAATACATTGACCTGACTATTGAGGGACGTGATGGCGATGGCGAAGCATATTTCGTTTTCGATTATGAATCGCTCATTGAAGATTTACTGGACCATGAGGATCTTGGAGAATTTTTTGATGATGAAGAAGATGACCTCACCGAACTATTCGAAGAAATGACCATCGAGTTAAGCTCAACGTATGATCTCTCGAACGGTGACGTTCTTACTTATGAAGTAGAATATGACGAAGATGATGCCGAAGATTTGAAGCTTGTCATTCTGGATCTTGAAGATGTGACCGTCGAAGGGCTTGCAGTCCCGCAGGATTATAACGCATTTGACGACCTCACAGTATCGTTCAGCGGAATATCTCCTTTTATTGAAGTAGATATGGAATATAACTCTTCACTCGATACCGCGTTTTGGGCTTCTTTTTCTACCGATAAAGAATATTACGCCAAAGGCGAGCCGGTAACTATTACTATGGACTACGATGATTATGACGCTGAATATGCGTTCGTTAACATCACTGAGACAGAGATGGAAGTGACTGCAGAATGCGAGTACGAGTACATCCTGGATGTTTCACAGATTACCGACAAGACTGAAATGTTCGATTACATTTATGCAGAAGTTCAGGATTATGTCACTGCCGAACTCTCAAAAGATGCTCAGAGCATCTTTTACGGGATGAATTTGCATGATAATTATGATTATTCCAGCAAAACCAATATTGCACAACTTGGAGGTAATATTGAAGTCGATTCTGTTTACTTTTTGACAAAAAAAGAGACACAGTTGTTATCTTATGATACCGTCAATGAACTCGCAATCATTTTCAAAGTGCCTGTCATATTCCAGGAAATTGATGCGGATACCATATATTATGCTTATATGTATGCGCTGTTGCCGGACGTAAAACTGGATGCAGAAGGCAATATATTCGTCGCATATTCTGATCTGAAGGTTAAAGATGTATACAGCAGAGATAGAGTCGAAACATACGATAAACTTGTTACCGAAAATGTCGATAAATTCGATGTTGCCGAGATACCGGTAGCTGATATTCCGGCTTTCCCGAGTGCATCAACCGAGACTGTGCCTACCGAAACCGTGCCTTCCGAGACGGTTGCCGGAGAAACAACAGTTGCAGAAGAAAGCACCGTGGAAGAGACGACTTCAGAAGAATAATCGACCGGATAAATAACTTCTAAGAAAAAGGGACGCGCATCCAAGATGCCGTCCCATTTTTTTGACAAAAACGATCCTGAAAGAATGGTAATCAGCGACAGATCTCTTCGATTTAATCGAGATCGTACTTCGATCCAAATAAGCGCTTCGCCGCATCAGTTTGCTCCCGAATAAATTCGGTCTTGCTCTCGGTGTAGGCATCTCGGTCGTTTCGATATCGCTCACAAAGAGAGCGCTTGAGCGCTGCATACTCGCAAGCGACCTCCGGAAACTTGCGCAGATAATCGCGAAAATATAGTTCGTCATGATCTCCTGAATCTCTCAAGTGCAAGTGAAATACTTTTTCGGCATAGCCCTGCTCTGAGTATCCTTTATTGAACATTGCCCTCTTGTCCTTATAATGGATGAATCGATAACCGGCCGGTATTGCTGCATCACGAAAAACTTCAATGCCGCATTCCGGATCCTTTTCAACGATAATATCAACGATAGGCTTGGCAACGAGACCCTCGACTGCTGTGCTTCCGACATGGTTGATTCTTTTTACAGGTAACGCTTTAAAAGCTTCCCGCAACAATGATTCCTCCTCGCGATACCAGGCACTCCATTCCGCATGATGCTCGGAAAGAATAATTGGAAATAGCTGCCATAACTCTTCATTGGACATTTCTGACAATTTCTTATTCATGTTCCTCCTGAAAGATAGAATTCCACATATTTACATAAACAACAACAGGCTCACGGCCATGACCACCATGCCGCCGACTAATCCATATATCGACAAGTGGTGTTCTCCGTATTCTCGCGCAGAAGGCAGCAATTCGTCCAATGATATGAACACCATAATGCCGGCAACCATCGCAAATACGACACCCATCAGTGTCTCGCTCATGAAAGGCATCAATATCAAGTATCCCGCCAAAGCTCCGACCGGCTCGGCCAATCCGGACAAGAAGGAATACATAAATGCCTTTTTCTTACTGCCGGTCGCGTAATATATCGGTACGGATACCGCAACGCCCTCCGGAATGTTGTGAACGGCAATTGCCGCCGCAATCGGTATTGCGATTTGCGGCTCATGAAGGGCGGCGATGAATGTTGCCAAACCTTCGGGGAAATTGTGGATCGCGATGGCAAGAGCCGTGAACATACCCATTCTCAAAAGCTTCTTGTTTTTTTGAGCTTCTTTGCGTCGCTCAATCTGTTCGGCATGGTGTCCCGCTTCGGGATGAGCCTCATTGAGCTCCTCAACGGAGTGCAATTCATGAGGGTTTTCAGAAGAAGGGACCAATTTATCTATAACGCCGATTAGGAGCATGCCGCCGAAAAAGGCAATTACCGTCACCCAAGCACCTTTTCCCTGGCCGAGAGTATCTACGAGAGAATGCTGAGCCTTTGCAAAAATCTCAATCATCGAGACATATATCATGACGCCTGCCGAAAAACCAAGGCTGATGGCAAGAAATTTCGTATTGCTCTTCTTGGTGAAAAATGCCAAGAGACTTCCGATTCCGGTGCTTAGTCCGGCAAACATTGTAAGCGCAAAAGCAAAAAGAACGTTCCCCATATGGCCTCCGAAAAGAATAATTCACAAACATATCGTTACATCGTAATCATTTTAGCACAACAAACATTAGATATCGGCTGCAGCACAATGTTCAAGCGTGAACTTTGCATGAGATCGTCTCAACACTTAATCTGAAAACACATACGGATGCCAAATGTCTTTCGTCAAATTTGAAATCCGCTCGTCCGGCAGCCTGCCTCATAATGGCAAGCAGCCCGCATTCTTTTTCAGAAGCGTCCGTGATCTCTTCGATCCTTCCCTCCCCAAATACACTCTTGAACCCTGCAGTATAATCACAAGCAATCCGGCCTTCGTGAAGCACATAATCAGTATCCATCTCAAATGCGGCATATCCGCCGTTGCGAATGAGATCCATTTTACGCCCTTCATATGCCCCGTGAAAATAGAAATTTCTTTGTCCGCATTCGTTAACATACCCGAAATTCAACGGTACGATGTAGACTCGTCCGCCATCATTAAATCCAAGTCGACAACAGTGGCATTTCATTATTATTTCGTCAATCAGTGCGGCATCCGTTACTTCTCTGTCTTTTCTTCTCATGATGATTCTCCGTTCTTTCCAATGATCATTCCTGCGACTGTATCATTAATTGATTCGCTTGGGATAAATCGGTTTTCTCAAATACGCTCTGTCGCGACACCTACTCCCCGACAACGACCGTCTTTGTCGCTACTTCCCGTGTAAACGCCTCATCATGCTCCACAAAAACTATTGTCGGCTGATACCTAAGCAACATTTTTTCGATCTGCATACGCGAAAAGATATCGATATAGTTTAGTGGCTCGTCCCATACATATAGATGCGCCTTCTCGCAAAGACTAGCCGCTAATACGATTTTCTTTTTTTGCCCGCCGCTATAGTCTTCGATTTTTTTGTCGAACTGGTCCTTCGAAAAATCGAATTTATCGAGAATCGCTCGAAATAGGGCACCGTCAAGTCGACGACTACGTTCAAATTCTAGAAGTGTACCGGATAGTCCATCCGTACTCTGGGGGACATACGAGATCACGAGTCCGCTTTCGGTTTTGAACCCCCCGGAATGAGGAATATCCTGTCTCATGATTAATTTGAGAACACTTGATTTTCCGGCGCCGTTCTTGCCCGTCAGGGCGACGCGCTCTCCTCGATAAATTGAAAAGCTCAAATCATTGAAGACCACTTTGGATCCATATGCAACTGAAAGATGATCGGCCTCAACCAAACGCTCTTTGTAAAAAGGGATTGGAGAAATTTTAATGTCGTCATTGCGCTCTATATTATGTAACAGAGATGATTTCTCAATAACAGCCTCTTCTCTTCTTGCTTCAATGTTCTTAGCCCGTTTCATGGCCTTAGCTGCTTTGTGCCCGATATATCCTTTGTCTGCTACCTTTTGGCCATCTTTTCCCAAGCCCATTTTACTATCTTCGACCTTAGCAGCCCATCTCTCACTGCGCCGCGTTGAATCTGTCAGCCGAGTGATCTCACGTTTCAACTTCTTGTTTTCAGCAAGTTCAAACTCATCGCGAGCCGATTTATTCGCCCACCATGAACTAAAATTCCCTTTTTGAATTTCTATTTGGGTCTTATTGATCGAAAGAATATGGTCGACGCAAGCATCCAACAGATCACGATCGTGAGAGACCAGAATGAAGCTGTTCTTTCTTTTCAAATATTCCTTCAACGATGCCCGTGCCGAAGAATCTATATGATTGGTTGGTTCATCAAGGAGCAAGAACGCATTGTCGACCAAAAACATTGAAGCTAGGAGTAGCTTCGTTTGCTCGCCTTCAGACAGAGTATCGAAAGGCCGATCTAAAACCTCATCCTCCACATTCAAAAGTGACAATTCTTTTTTGATCTGCCATTCCATGATTTCCGGATCTATTTCCCGGACCACCTCTCGACAAATAGCCGTCTTCGAACTTACTTCATAAGGGAAATATTCAAAGTTTACCGACGCAGAAATCTGACCGCGGTACTCGTACCTGCCCATCAGCAGATTTAGAAAAGTAGTCTTCCCTCTGCCGTTACGTGACACAAAGCCCAGCTTCCAATCTGAATCCATTTGAAAAGAGACCTGGTCAAATACGTTGCCGAAGCTGCCATCGTACGAAAAGGTCAATTGTTGAACCGAAATCAAAGACAATCCGATTCACCTCCAAGATTATCTGCTCGAACCGGGTCAAGCAGAATTCACAATGAATTTGATTTAGCTATTTTCCAAAACCGCATATGCGCGAACCGGAGACCCGTCGCCGCCATCCAATTTCAGCGGTGCCGCAGAGAAGAAGAAGCGCTTTTCGCATAGAGGGGCAAGCCCAACCAACCCTTCCGCAAATACGGTCTGATTACGGAAGAGTAGTCGATGCATGTGGAACGGGTCTGAAGCGGAAGCCAAAGTCGGCAGATCTGCACCAATTAGTTTTGG
This sequence comes from Clostridiaceae bacterium, assembly GCA_012718915.1. Lineage (GTDB taxonomy): Bacteria > Bacillota > Clostridia > Saccharofermentanales > Saccharofermentanaceae > DUPM01. Next base: position 19,527 of record JAAYBI010000048.1, on the reverse strand, counting down.
AGATTTGGACGCCAAAAACGCCAATAATTCTTCCGAAAAAACCGGATAATTTCGAAAATATTGCGGTGTCGCGGTATGACGTTCCCAGCCGGTCGAGAAAATAATCCGATCGTGTTCTTGAATCCGACTCTTCTGCGCCTCCGATATTGTCATAATCGGATGCCCGTCTTCCGTTTTTCCATCAAATATCACTCGAAAAGCGATCGCCGATCCGACGAACGAATCCAGCGGCACATCATCTATTACTGTGCCCTCCGGCAAGAAGTGTCTTGGCGCATCAACATGGGTCGCCGTATGACTTCCAAAATGGAGCATGGTGACCTGACAGACGTCATCGGGAAAAGAATCCTTGAGTTCAAGTCTTACGCCGGGATCGCCCGGAAAAACCGTCATGCCGTGAGAAATCGTCACGCTTAAGTCAATGATCTGCACTTCAAAGCCTCCTCTTCTCTCCTCAAATCAGAGCACTACTCCGATTCGGATTCCAACCCTTCCGAGAGCAAGAAAAACTCCCGAATTCTCGATGTGATCTTCACTCGATCTTTTTCACTTGGTTTGTATTGAATATAGGGCTTGCTCATCGCAGAAAGCATAATTTTGCCGGCAAATATCGGATGCCCCAAGACACGAGACAACGCCTCCATATCCGTCTTGGCATTCGGTTTGTAATAGAAATATACGGCATCTCTCTTGACAGAAACTTTTTCAAAACCGTATCGGGCCGCCATGTGTCGAATATATGCGATATCGGCAAGAACCAAGACTTGTTTCGGAAGCTCCCCGAAGCGATCTTCGAGTTCATCCTGAATATCCATGTACGCCTGTTGGTTGGATACAGCCGCGATTTTACGATAGGCATCCATACGCTGGCCTTCATCTGCGATAAATGACGACGGAATATATGCATCTTCTTCCATTTCAACGATAACATCGGGTTCCTGCTCAACCTTAATGCCCTGAAGTGACTTGATCTCTTCATCCAGCATGCGGCAATAGAGTTCATATCCGATAACATCCATTTGGCCATGCTGTTCGCCACCAAGCAGGTTGCCGGCACCACGAACCTCAAGGTCTTTGAGTGCTATTTTTATACCCGACCCGAGTTCGGTATAATCACGAATGGCCGCCAGTCGTTTTTCGGCTTCCTCGGTCAGCACTTTATCTCTCTGATAGGTGATATACGCGTACGCCTGTCGATCAGAACGTCCGACTCGACCGCGAAGCTGATATAGCTGAGCCAATCCGAATCGATCTGCATTCTCGACAATAATCGTATTGACATTTGGCATATCAATTCCCGATTCGATAATCGTTGTACACACCAGAATATCTGCCTCGTGACGAATAAAAGACTCAATCACCTGTTCGAGGCGATGCTCACTCATTTTGCCATGCCCGATCAAAATTCTTGCTCCCGGCAAAGCTTTTTCGAGCTCTATCGCTTTGTCCTGAATACGATGTGTATCATTAAAAAGATAAAACACCTGCCCTTGCCTGGAGATTTCTCTGAGGCAAGCCTCTGCCAGAACATCGTTGTCGTATTCCATAACGTACGTCTGGACCGGACGGCGATCTAACGGCGGATCCTCCAGAACCGAGATGTCGCGAATGCCTGACAGGGACATATGAAGGGTGCGCGGTATCGGCGTCGCGGTTAGGGTTAAGACGTCGACCGTACTTCGAAGTGATTTGAGTCGCTCCTTATGCTCAACACCAAATCGTTGTTCCTCATCGACCACCAATAAACCCAATCGCTTCGGAATAATATCCTTAGACAGCACGCGATGCGTACCGACAACGATATCAACAGATCCGTTGTTAAGACCTTTCACGGTCTCTTTTATCATGGCATCGCCGGCAAAGCGAGACAACAAGCCGATCTTAACCGGGTAATCTTTGAGACGCTCCCTTAGATTCTCGAAATGCTGCTGAACTAACACCGTCGTCGGTGCCAACATAATGGCCTGTTTACCATCCATAACGCACTTGAATATCGCCCGAAAAGCCACTTCGGTCTTTCCGAATCCGACATCGCCACATAGCAATCGATCCATAATGCGATCGCTTTCCATATCCGTTTTGATATCTTTGATTGCATCAAGTTGGTCCGGCGTCTCAGCATAGGGAAAATCTTCTTCAAATTGTTTTTGCCAGACGGTATCTGTGGTAAAAGGATGACCTTTAAGTTGTTGTCGTTCCGCATAGAGCGCAACAAGATCGACTGCCAACGCGCGAATAGAAGTGCGCGCACGCTCCTTCATGCGATTCCAATCTTGTCCGCCCAGTCTTGATAATTTGGGATGACGCCCCTCGGAGCCGACATATTTCTGAATGGCATCCAAACTATCCATCGGGATATAAAGACTGTCATCTGAGGCATAAGTGATTTTCAGATAATCTCTTTTGACACCGCCGGTCTCCAAATTAACCAGCCCGTCATATCGGCCGATACCATGATGGTCATGAACGACCAATTCTCCGGGAATCAAGTCGCTGAATAAATCAATCCGGACACCTTGCGACTTTTTCTTGCGAATGGGCCGGTCTACACCGAAAATGTCCTGAGCACCGACAAACAGTATATCTGCCGCGGGATACTCAAATCCTGACGGAAGAGGCTCTGAAACATACTGCGGAAAGGCGCCCATGCTACTAAGAAATGCTCGAAGTTTATCAGAACGTGTACCGGAACCGGTCCACAACACCGTATTTAGTCCGTCTTTACTCCGCGAAATAATCTGCTCTGAAAGCCGGGCTTCATGCCCTCGGAAACTGTCCGCAGCACGCCCCTGGATCGACACATCCTTTGCGCGAGGCAAACCGTTACCTGAGGTTCGAAGATTGGATAATGTCACAACGCGCCCACACCGATCAATATCAATCATAATCTCGGGGCTGTTTATCAGCATATTCTCAGAAAACCCGGTCACCAGCCCACGCTCAAACATCGAAGCGTATCTTTGCATGAACTCCGCCCGGGTACCATCAATACGTTTTTTTACCTGAATCATCTCATCGACAAAAAGGAGCGCACCGGAGGAATGAATATAGTTGATTGTTGACTCCGAATTTGGATACAGCAACGAAATCCATTTCTCCATGCCGTGAAAATACATGCCATCTTCAATTCGCTCTGCATCATGACTGCAAGCCCTGTATATGGTCTCACAGACGCTTCTGTCTGCGCCATTCCGAGCAGCGGAAGTTTTTGCTCTCTCCGCCTCTATCATAATCTCTGATGCGATAAATTGACGTGATGACGGCGAAATTGACATTTCGCGCGCTATATCAACGGAGATGTTTTTCAAAACATCCATCGACCTTTGGCTCTTAAGTTCAAATGTCTTGATTTGGTCAATCTCATCATCAAAGAAAGAAATTCTAACCGGAAAATCCATACCGACCGGGAAAATATCGAAGATTTCTCCTCGCCTCGCAAACTCGCCTTGACCCTCAACCTGACGAACCCGCTCGTATCCGACACCCGTCAGGCGCATGGCTAAATCCTCCGGCGATACATGCATGCCGATTCGAAGAGTGATCAGAGATTCTTCAAACGTCTTCATCGGCATCAATCTGGAAGACAAAGCTCCTGAAGTGACAATCAATGCCGGATAATTATTCGTTACTAAGCGTCTCAACGCGCTGATTCGAGAGTATTCAATGTCCTTGCTTGATGCATCAACCTCGGCTAAGCTCTGCTCTCTCTGTCTCAACACCGGGATATCTTGACCGGTGAAGGCAGATAAATCTGCTTGAAAAATACGCGCACGTAATTCATCGGACACGATCAGAACAGGGCGCTTTCCTGTTCGGCTCGCAACCGATAACAACACAAAAGCCTTGAGAGAATCCGGCATTCCAGAAATGTTGATATGGCTGCCGACGCGTTCGCAAAGCGACGTTACGACAGACTCCAAGGCAGCATCTTTTCTGGCTGACTCAATACAATCCGGAATGATCTTTCCAGGTTCTATGAATGGATTATTACTTAACCTTTGACCGTCCATGCGCCTCCGGCAATCTTTTTCTCGACTTGCGTCGCTGCTTCAACAAACATATCAAACATCTGCTCGCGGGAATCATTGGGTATGTCCGAAAGAACATAATCAGCGATATCCCAGTGCTCCGGAACCGGTCCGCAACCGATTCTTACTCTTGGGAACGCTTGCGTACCAAGGGCAGCCACGACAGATTTCATGCCATTGTGAGTGCCCGGGCCGCCGGAGTCTCTTGCCCGAATCACACCGACTGCAATGTCGATGTCATCGTAAATTACGATGATTTGATCCGGTGAAATTTTGAAAAAGTCAGTTGCCGCTCTCACACTATCTCCGGAAAGATTCATATATGTGTGGGGCCGCAAGAGAATGACTTCCTGACCGTTGATATTACCCTTGCCGTATTCGCCTTTAAATTTAGCTTTGCCAATTGCGATACGATGGCGCTGAGACAAGACTTCGAGCGCCATGAATCCGCAGTTGTGCCAGTTGTATGTGTATTTTGAACCGGGATTCCCGAGTCCGACGACCAAAAACATATATCAGACTCCTTCGCGTCGACGATCCGGCTGAATCAACTTCGCGCTTCTTAATCGGTTCTTATTCACAACCCAGTTCTCTTTGATTTGCTGAGGGTTTCTCGCAATCGCTAAACTTAATTCCGGAACATCGTCCGTGATTGTTGACCCTGCGGCAATATAGCAATCTTCATGAAGCGTAATCGGCGAAATCAGATTGGAATTGCCACCAATAAATACATTGTCTTTAATAATACAAGCCGATTTATCCAGCCCGTCATAATTGCATGTGACTGTTCCGCATCCGAAATTGACATTTTTACCGACCTGCGCGTCTCCGACATATGTAAGATGTCGGGCTCTCGAATATGCGCCGATAGTGGAATTCTTAACCTCAACGAAAGCACCGATTGTCACATTGTCATTAAGTACCGATTCCGGGCGAATGTGTGAATACGGTCCAATGCGGCAGTTCATCCCGATTGAGCATTCCCTTGCGACAGAGTTCTCAATCGTAGTGTGGTCACCGACCGTGACATCTTCGAGTCGCGAGTTCTCACCGATAATGCATTCGTTTCCGATTACGGTTCTGCCCTTAAGAAATGTGCCCGGAAGAATAATGGAATCCTGACCAATCTCTACCTGCGCATCAATCCAAGTCGTACTGCTGTCAATAATCTGTACACCGTTGCTCATATGCTTACGACACAGGCGATTGTTGAGAATCTTTCCGACCTGCTGAAGCTCATAACGATCGTTAACCCCTCTGGTCTCATCAAATGCAGCGATATAAGCGCCGACTTTGTGTCCATCTTTAATCAGAATCTCAATCGTGTCCGTCAAATAGTATTCTTTTTGTGCATTTTTAGCATCAATTCGCCCCAAAGCCGATAACAGGAGCGGCGTACGATAACAATAGATCGACGAATTGATTTCCGTGCACTTTTTTTCTTCCTCTGTCGCATCCCGATCTTCGACGATTTTTCTGACGTTACCTGATTCATCGCGGATAATGCGTCCGTAGCCCTTAGGATTTGGCGCATTCGCTGATACGATTACCGCAGCATAATCACCGGCTTCGAATAGGGATAAAGCGGACTCCAGCGTCTCACTTGTAATAAGCGGCGCATCTCCCGGCAGCACGATGGTGCATCCGTTTCGACCCTCTAAAAACGGAGCGGCCTGCATGACTGCGTGACCGGTACCTAATTGCTGTTCTTGAAGCACGAAGGCAACATCTTCACCCAGAACTTCCCGGACTTCTTCCTGACGATGTCCGACAATATATACTTGTTCATTGGCACCAACCTCACATAGGGCTGAGGCAACCCAGGAAACGAGGGGTTTCCCGGCGGCTCTCTGAACTACTTTTGAGTGTGTGGTCTTCATTCTTTTGCCTTCACCGGCAGCCATGACTACAGCGCAAATATCCATCATTGCTCTCCTCAATACACTAATAGGTGGTGCTTAAGAACCTTTATAAGGGGCCTTTTGACACCATAAAAGGGCACGGACAAGGTCCCATTGGGGGGCTACTTGTCGATGCTCTTTCTAATACCTCGATTATACACGAAACAACGCCACAGAAATGTTTCGCATCTATAAATCTTCTGATGAAGTCGACATTTATTTGAAATACATACTACGTTCTTTCTTTTTTCACATTAAATTGTTACGATACCCTTATATCAAAAAAGTATTACCTGTCCCGGAGGTTCTTATGGACGCTATATTATTAGTTGCCGGCTATGCGACCCGACTTTACCCGTTAACCATCAACACCCCTAAGCCTCTTCTTCCCGTAGGCGGTCGAGCGATGATCGATTATATTACCGACGAACTGTTGACGTTGCCGGAACTCAACCACATTTATCTGGTATCCAACCACCGGTTTGCCGAGCATTTTGAGCATTGGGCAGAATCCTTTCGAATCGCACATCCTGAGGTTAATCTGTCTGTTCTGGATGATGGAACAGTGGACAATGCTACTCGTCTCGGCGCCATCGGCGACATTCAATTTGTCGTCGGTTCTCAAGGCTTATGTGACGATTTGGTCGTTGTGGCAGGCGATAACCTATTCACATACCGCATGCGTCATATGTATGATTTTTTCAAGAAAGTCAACAAAGACACCTTAGTAGCAGTTCGTGTTGACGATGTTGATCAACTGCGAAAACTCGCTGTCGCCACTTTGGCAGAAGACGGCAGGATATTGGAGATGACCGAAAAGCCAGACGAACCCAAGAGTAATACCGCTCTTTATGCGACATATTTTTACCGTAAAGAGACCTTACCTCGAATCAAGGAATACCTGGACGAAGGGAATACTCCGGACGCTCCGGGCAATTTTCCGGCATGGCTATCTAAAACTCAGGACATCTACGCTTACCGAGCTGAAGGGACTTGCATTGATATCGGCACCCCGGAAAACTATAAAGAAGTCTGCGACAACTTCGAGTCCCTATGGCAATCGAGAACACCGCTCTGATTTTGCGAAAAGCCGATTCTTATTGCCGATTGACTACTTCTTCAAAAGCCCTCAAAATAATAACCGACTCCCTCGAACGGCTTTTCCACATAGGAAATATACGCATCGAGGGGGTTGCTGTTTTTGAGGCTTGAAACCTGAATCAGCAAATCCGAAAACGATACAATCGTATCCGGATAATAGTGAAGGAATTCGACGGAATAGGGCCACCCCATATCATCAATCATGGTACTACAAGCGTCTGCAAATGTTGCTATCTCGTCTATTAAACCGTTGTCCAAAGCTTGTTTGGGTGAATATATTCTGCCGTCTGCCAGAGCAATTACATCCTCAGTCTTCATGCTCCGACCTTCGGCAACAATATTGACAAACTGATCGTACGCTTCCGATAATATGCTCTGATAAATCTCCATGTGCTCATCCGTAAACGGCGCCAGCATGTCCCCCATCGACTTGTTATCACCCACGTAAATCTGCGTCACATCAATACCTTGTTTGTCCAGAAAACCACTGATATCGATGTGCGCACCGGCAGTCACTCCGATTGATCCGGTCGTGCAATTCCGGTTCATGATAATTTTGTCAGAAGCCGCAGCCAAATAGTAACCACCCGACGCAGCCATCTCCGCACAATATGAATATACCGGACGCCCGGTATGCTCTCGATATTCCTGAAGCAAAAGGTATAGTTCATCTGTAGCGTAGACTGATCCACCGGGAGTATTTATGTATAAAAGAATGCCTCTATTATTTGGGTCACTCATCAAGTCGACAATCGTTGAAATTGTGAAATCATGATCGTATGACGACTCCGAAAACATTGAAGCATCCGAATCGGCCGAAATAACATCATCTACATAAATGACGGCAACGTATCCGTCATGGCCGGTATATTCCGGGCCGGATGATTTTGAGGAAGATAACGCAACAGCGATAATCAAAGCAAAAATTGCAAACCCAACCACAACGACCACTGCAACAATCGCCAAGATGACGACAAGCACGGCGTTCGATTTTTTTCTTTTTGACGGCAACGCGGAATTTCCTCTTTGATTCATACCAAATTCAGACATAATGACCTCCTCCGAAATGCGATAATTTGATGAGCACTCATTTTGTCGCACTATTTCGCATTAAAATGCTGCAATTTAAGATTTTTCAACATACCAACCGAGAACCTTGACCAATGGCATTTCCGATGACAGCTGATATAAGGCCAAAAGAGCTTCCGTTCCCATTGAAGGACACATGAAGTCCAAGAAAAAAGCATATTCACCGGGAGTTTGAGGAATCGGACGCGAAGAAATTGCTGTAAGATTAAGTCCGCGATCGGCAAATACTTGCAAGGCGGATACCAATGCACCGCTGCGATGCGGCAGATGCATCAAAGTACTGATTCGGTCTGCATCCGGTGTAATAACCAGATCCGAGCAAACAACAATAAAACGCGTACGGTTGCCGTCGGCATTGCAGATTTGGACCGGAAGAATCTCCAAACCGTTATCTCGTGCCGCCTCCACTGAAGAGATCGCTGCAATCGTTCGATCATTGCCCTCCGCAACCTCTCTGGCAGAAAACGCGGTATTCTCCGAAACCAGTGCCTGCCAACCATTTTCAATGATAATTTCAGAACATTGTCCGAGTCCCTGCGGATGACTCGTAACCTTTTTTATCTCAGAAAACGTTGTGCCCGGAAGAACCGCGAGTTTATGATCCACATCAATGGATGTTGCCAAAACGATATACAGGTGGTGCTTTTGAATCAACTCATAAACATTGTCGACGGTTCCGGCAATGGTATTCTCCACCGGCAACACCGCAACATTGGCCTCTTTTCGCGCAAGCATATCACACGCCGCCGAAAAAGAAAGGGCAGGCATGAGGGTCTTATCCGGAAACAACTTCGTCGCAGCTTGCTCTGAGTATGAGCCGACGGTACCTGCATACGCCACTTTCTCAACAAAATCCAGCGAACGTTCCGCTCTTGATAAATCGCGCCCCAGATCCCACTGCGTGTCACTGTTCATGAGAATATCGTACTGTCTCTCCCTGGAAATACGCATCATGGTTTTCATCATTGAGTCGACGCGCGAAGCCATTTCTTTACCGGCGCGCTGTTTGGCCAGCTCGGACACTTCAGCCTCCCGTCCGGCATCATATACCGCAGATTGAGAGGCAATTTTCAGATGTGCGATTTTCTCTGCCAAATCCATACGTCGATTGAATATCTGCATTAGTTCTGCATCGACCGACGTAATCCGATCTCTAAGTTCTCCGAGACTCATCGCTTGTTCGCTGTTCTTTTCATCATCGTCAACCGAAATGGCATTCTTTGCAAAAATGTGTTCTCGGCAGAGTTTCTCGAGTCCGACCAGATAACTGTCGAGGCCCAGTCCATATATCTGCCCTACGCAAGCCGGTTGGATGACCGAAATATTTCGAAACGCTTCACGTCGGTGGATATTTGAGATATGCACCTCCATGACAGGCAATCCGCAAAGCTCTATCGCGTCGAATATCGCATAACTGTAATGCGTATGCGCACCGGCATTGATTACGATACCTTGAGCATATCCCATGGCTTCCTGTATCGCGGTGACAATGCGTCCCTCGTCATTTGATTGAAAAAACTGCGCCTCTACGCCAAGGGCGTCGGCTTTCGTCTTGAATGCGCTTTGGACCTGCTCAAGAGTAAATGATCCGTAATGCGTGCGACTACGTTTGCCGAGCATATTGAGATTGGGACCATTAATTAAGAGGATAACAGGTTTTTGCGTGCTCATATTAGCCCTCCTCGAAAACATCTAATAGACAAATAGCGGCAGCGGCCTCAACAATAGGCAACGCTCTCGGAACCACACATGCATCGTGCCGTCCGCGAATTTCTATAGTGTCGTTTTTCATCGCATCAAGATTGACGGTGTCCTGAGCCTGCGCAATGGATGGCGTCGGCTTAAAAGCACATCGAAACAAAACAGGCATACCGTTGCTGATTCCTCCTTCTACTCCGCCCGCGTGATTGCTCCGTAGTCGAATGCCATTATCGAAAAAATGAGGATGATCATTATTAATTGATCCTCTGGAACGGGCAACCTCAAAACCACTCCCGAATTCAACACCCTTGACTGCGGGAATCGCGTACAAAATTGAAGCCAAGCGGCTCTCGATATTCCCGAATATCGGTCTTCCGAGACCCGCGGGAAAACCGGTAGCCATACACTCAACGATGCCTCCGACAGAATCCAGCTGTCTCGATGCTTCGATGATGCACTCTTGCATTTGCAGCCCCTTAGCTTCATCTAAAACGGGGAAAGATTTTCGCGAAACGTCAGACGGCATTTCTACAGGGTTGTACGGTTCATCTTCAATATTGGATATGGAATAAATGTGCGAAAATATCTTCACGCCCTTTTTTTCGAGAATCTGGCGGCAAACAGCCCCTGCAAAGGTAAACCCCGCCATGATGCGAGCGGAAAAGTGACCGCCGCCGCGAGGATCATTCGCACCGCCGTAACGCGCCATACCAGTTAAGTCCGCATGACCGGGGCGAGGCTTCATCGCTGTTTTCTCATAATCCGAAGAACGCGTATCGGTATTTTCAATGACCGCACACAACGGCGTTCCGGTCGTTTTTCCACGGTATAATCCGGACATGACCTTGGGAATGTCCGGCTCTTTTCGCGAAGTTGAACCGGAATAGCGTCCGGGCGCGCGCCTTTCCATCATCTCGGTAACGAGCTGCATATCGATATCTATTCCGGAAGGCAAACCGTCTATAACCACACCGATACCTACACCGTGCGATTCGCCGAATAGACTGATTTTAACTTTATTTCCCCACATCGAGCTCATCGTATTGCCCTCCCACTCTTTGATAATCTCTGAAAAATGTCGGATAGGACTTTTCAATCGCTTGATAATCCGATATCGTTACGGGTCCGTCTGCGCGTATCGCAGCAATAGCCGCGGCCATCACCATACGGTGGTCAGAGCGAGAATCCACCTCGCACGACCGAAATACCGGTTCGCCGTCAGAGCCGTCTTTTCCGGTGATCAGCAGAGAATCCCCATCCAGCTCAACATCGACACCCAGAGCCCGAAGCATTTCAAACGTCGCCTCGAGACGATCACACTCTTTGATTCGAAGCCGCCCGGCATTAAATATTTTCGTCCTGCAAGCCGAAGCCGCACATGCTAATGAAAAGACCGGGATAATGTCCGGAATTTGCGAAGCATCGACATTGAAATAATCCATATCCCCATCTAATACCATAATGTCATCAACGCCGGCATACTCTTCAAGCGCTTTGATTAAATGTATAATCTCCGAGTCTCCTTGTGACGATTTTATAGGCAGATCTTTCACCTCAATGGATGCACCCAAGTAATTAGCAACCAGCCAAAATGCCGCCTGTGAAAAATCCGGTTCGGCATGATATATAGATGTGCGACCGATTGGTGAAGAACAAATACGGTATCCGCCGTCGATTTTGTGCGAAACCGCTCCAAACTCGTGCATGACCTCGCGCGTCATCTCAACATAGGGCTCAGACTCCAATCGACTGGTCAAAATGATTTCCGAATCCGCACCTGCAACAGAGAGCGCCATCATCAAGCCCGAAATATATTGCGAGCTGACATGCCCGGGAACCCGGAAAACGCCCGCCTTGAGTTTGCCGTTAAGAGTCATCGGCAGATATCTGTTATCTTCAGGGAAGGTCAGCGAAACGTCTGTATTCTCGAAAATCTTCTCGTACTCTGCCAGGGGTCGGTAAGGTAACCTACCTGCTCCCTCGAAAACGACGGGTATTCCTAGAACCGCCGCCAGCGGAATTAAAAAACGTAAGGTTGAGCCGGACTCATTGCAAAATATGTGTATCGGCTCAGATTGACTTCCGGATTTCATCAATTGCGCTAATGCTTCATAAGTCGCATGGATATCTTGTGACATCGAATCCTGATCCAGAGCGGTCAAAGCAAGGTTTCCGCTGAGCATTGACATAATTAATCCCCGATGCAATAAACTCTTGGACATCGGTACAGATAATGCTCCGGCTAACGTTCTCGGGTAAACCATAATCGAGGTATGATGTGCCATATTATTCAAGTAAAAACCCCATCTTTATTGATTGTCAAAAACCTGATCGAAATGATCTTTGAGCGTGTCTTTTTCGATCGGGTACACAACTGCCTGTCCGATGCTCTGAAGGAATACATAAAAATGTTTACCTGAGAGACGCTTTTTGTCTGAAAGCATGGATTCAAAAATTGCCGACTTATCCAGTCCTGTCGAGACCGGCAGAGACCATTTTTCGAGAACCGCACGAATACGGACATCCGTACCCTCGGGAGTGATACCCTCCAAAATACCCATGCGCGCAGCAAACACCATCCCGATAGCCACCGCTTCACCATGCGTGATATTAGAATATCCCGCGACCTTTTCAATGGCGTGCCCGACGGTGTGCCCGAAGTTCAAAAGCATTCTCTCACCGGTGTCAAATTCATCGTTTTGTACCACCGTGGTCTTGATACGAACGCATCTTTCGAGTATCCATTCAAGATCAAAAAGTCCCTTTTCAATGGATTCAAAAAGCATCTCGTCACGTATGCAACCGTATTTTATTACTTCGGCCATGCCTTCTGACATTCGGTTTCTCGGCAAAGTCGATAAGACCTGAGGATCGATAACCACTGCCTTGGGTTGGTAAAATGCGCCGACTAAATTTTTGCCAAAAGGCAAATCTATACCTGTCTTTCCGCCGATCGATGAGTCAACCTGAGCCAAAAGCGTCGTCGGCACCTGAATGAGTGCGCAGCCACGAAGGTAAGACGCTGCCGCAAATCCGGACAAATCACCGACTACGCCACCACCGAGCGCAACGACTGCATCCGAGCGACTGATACCGGCATGATAAAATTGCTCGTACAGAAGAGAAAGCATCTCAAGAGATTTCGAACTCTCTCCGGCAGGTACAGTGCACGAAAAAACCTTGAGTCCCGAAGACTCAAGTGACTTAACCGCTTCAGAAAGATAGAGCGACGCGACATTCTCATCCGTGACAACAAAAGCTTTTTTGCCTTTGATCGATGCGGATACGATCTGACCCAGTTTTCTCAAAATTCCTGTCTTAATGTGAATCGGATAGTTGCCGTTATTGGTATTTGCCATAATTTCGGGCATAATTGCCTCCCGGTGTTAGTATTTACGCCGTTAAGCGCATCTTTTCTGTATCCATTATGCCACGAAAAGGCGCGACATACTCTAATATCAGATGGATCGCCCGATGGATTCCGCGACCGGAGCCAGTCGCTTCATAAGCGATGCAAAATCTTCCGGTGTCAATGACTGTTGTCCGTCGCTGAGTGCGTGCTTCGGATCATTGTGAACTTCGATGATTAGTCCATCAGCGCCGACCGCAATAGCCGCTTTAGAAAGTGGCTCAACCAACCACGCCGCACCGCCTGCGTGAGAAGGATCAACGACCACAGGAAGATGCGTCTTTGCCTTAAGTACCGGGACGGCGCTAATATCAAGTGTATTTCGCGTTGCAGTCTCAAACGTACGAATTCCTCTCTCACAAAGAATAATCTGATTATTACCTCCGGACATGATATATTCCGCAGACATCAATAATTCGTCAATGGAATTAGCAAAGCCTCGCTTCAACAGTACCGGTTTACGAATGCGTCCCAGCTCTTTTAGCAATTCAAAATTCTGCATATTTCTGGCACCGACTTGAACGATATCCACAAACTCAATAAATAGCTCAAGTTGCGATGCATTTGTTATCTCGGAAACCACCGGCAATCCGGTCTTTGCACGAGCTCTCTTCAAGTACATGAGTCCTTCAGCCTTCAAGCCTTGGAAAGCATAAGGCGAAGTACGGGGCTTGAACGCGCCGCCGCGAAATAAGAGCGCCCCGGATTCAGCGACTGACTCCGCAATTCCGAGCACTTGATCCTCAGACTCTACGGAGCAAGGACCTGCGCACACAACTATTTTTTCTCCGCCAATCTTCGCATTTCCGACCGTTACAATGGTATCATCCGGATGAAATTTGCGGTTCGCACGCTTATAGGGCTCTTGAACCTTCATGACACGCTCAACTTCTTCGAGCATCATCACGGCTTCCGTTTCTACAACACTTGTATCTCCGACTAAGCCGACAATTGTCGTTTCGCTGCCGTATATGGGATTGGTCTGGATGCCGTATTTTTTTTCGAGAAAAGAGCAAAGCTCCTCAGTTTTTTCTTTTGAAAGACCTGACTTGAGTACTAATATCATATAATTATCCTCCGTAACCTAATGCCTTTAATACATTTCGAACGACGACCTCGGGCTCGTCATCCGCCGATACTTTCACATCGCAATACTCATCATAAATCGGCAGCCGTACATCATAGAGTTCAGCTGCCTTCCTAAATCGATCGGCTTCCTCTGTACCATATTGAATCAGAGGGCGATGGCTCTCTGATGAAATTCTTTTCCAAATGCAATCCATCGATGCGTCAAGAAATACATTCAGCACGCTATCTTGCGATAGGAGTTTCTGATTGCTTTCTTGCGTAATCAATCCCCCTCCGGTCGATATGACACATGCAGATGACGTCTTTGCACCGCTCTGATTGACACATTCCGCAAAAACTGCTGCTTCGACACGTCTAAAGCCTGCTTCACCTTCTTGCGCGAATACTTTTGATATCGGCATGCCGCAAACTCTTTCGACTTCTTGATCTGTGTCGAAATATGAAATTCCCAATCGATGTGCCAGCAACTGCCCAACTGTCGACTTACCTGAACCCATATAACCGGTCAAAATAATCTTCATTGGAGAGCGCGCCAGTATTTTCTTTGGCAGTAATGCCATAACTTGCTCTTCAATATGTTCCGGAAAAGAGACCTCCGGAAACCATATTTTCTGCGCTGCAATCGCCTGATTCACAAGCATGCTTAGTCCGCCGATTGCCTTTGCACCGGCTTTTCGCGCCTGAAGAATCATTTTCGTCGCAGGAGGATTATATATCGTATCAAAAACTGTAGTACCGGGACCAAAGACCGCCGCGCAAGCAGGAATTTGAGCGCACTTCGGCCACATTCCCACCGGAGTCGCATTGAGTACGACATCAAAACGATTATCCGAAGGACATGTATCATTATCGATGACATTTATAGTGAAATCATCTTCTCGACTCACGACCTGTCGAATATCATCTGCAAGCCGGGTGGCCTTATCTATGTTCCTCGCCTGAATCGTCAACGACTTACAACAGGTTGCCGCTTCAAAAGCCATAACTCTCGCAACTCCACCGGCACCCAACAAAAGAACTCGACGATCTTTCATATCAATTCCCACCGCTCGAAAACCGATTAAATCAGTATTATAGCCTCGGCCGTCAAATACAGTGTTTACCGCTTTAAGCGTCGACACCGAGTCATCCCGATCGGATAAATATCTCATGATTTCTTCCTTATACGGTATGGTCACATTAAACCCATGCAAATCCCTCAATAAAAACGGAATATACTTCGATAAATCTTCCGGACGAATATCGTATAACTCATAGCTCGCCGCAATACCGACAGCAGACATAATCTGATCGTGAATAAAGGGCGACATACTGTGTCCCAATGGATTCCCTATTAATCCAAGCTTAATCGCACTCATAGCCTGCCTCCTTAAGGAGCGAGCACGCACGTACCGCTTGAGCGCTGTCACCGAGTATTAACTGTAACTGACCGCCTTCGTATGTTCTGAAATTCTTAATGTTGATGTTTCTGATGTTAATGTTCTCCTTGCCGAGGAGGGTCGTTATTGCGCCCAACTCGCCCGGACGATCTTCCAAATAAACCGTCAGTGAAGTCGTTGCATCCAGCGCGCCGCGGCCGCCGACCGGTAAATGATTGCGATAATGTGCTGCCTGGCTGAAAAATGACTCTATCGCTTTTTCATCGCGATTCTTAAGATCCTTGCAGACCTCCGAGATGATTTCGGCATATTTTTCAAGAATCGGAATTAATCGCTTCGCAGACGAAGAAGTAATATCTGCCCATAGCGAAGGATCCGAAGACGCAATTCTGGTAATATCACGAAAACCGCCGGCAGCAAGATTTGAAAGCGGGCCGTCATCCAGACGAGCCGCCAGAAGCGATAGTGCAGAAGCAGCAACGTGAGGCAGGTGAGAAATTGCCGCGACACGCTGATCGTGATCCTTCGCGGTCATATGCACCGGAACTGCACCAATCTGCCTGATCAGCATCTCGAAATCTCTCAGCAAGCTCGCCGGAACATCACAATGATCCGGAACACAAAGCACATACATAGCGTTTTCGAAAAGCGTACCGTTCGCGCAGGCATATCCTTGCCGCTCCGAACCGGCCATAGGATGGCCGCCGATGAAATTATTCAGCTTAATCAAATCCATAACCGGTTCTTTGACTGAACCAACATCAGAAATAACGCCGATTTCTCTCTTCTCAAGAACCGGTGCCATATCCTTCATCACCGAGAGGGGTGTGCATAGCAGAACCAAATCACAGCGATCCAGACAGACGGGGTTGAGGATATCCGTATCAAACTCATCGATGATTCCTTCTTTTAAGGCAGTTTCCAGCGCTTCGCGGTCTTTGTCAACCGCTGAAATATAGGCTATCCCGGCTTTGTGCCGAAAAGCCTTCGCCAAAGAACCGCCGATTAATCCTAAACCAACGATGCCGATACGAGAAATCCCATTATTGGGAACCGCATGAATATCGCAAGACATACTGATTCTCCTTCACCCTACCATACTAACCAATCTACAAGTTTGAGTCGTCTCAGTTCTTAAATCGTTCGTCGAAAACTCTTTTGATTTTGCCCTCTGAACGAGGCAAGCTCCTCGGCTCACAAAGCATAATGCGAGCATTGACTCCAGTAACCGAAGCGATGTCGGCCGCTAAACGATGCTCTGTCGCCTCGATCTCTTTGATTGAGTCCGAGAAAAAGACAGAGGACATCTCTATCTTGATGGTCATTCGGTCCAGATTATTAACGCGATCCACATGAATTGTATAATGCGGCTCAACCTCGCTGTATGTGAGCATCACCGCTTCAATCTGAGTCGGAAATACGTTAACTCCGCGAATGATGAGCATATCATCTGCTCGTCCCGTCACTTTTTGCATTCGAGGGGTAGTACGTCCGCACTCACACTTTCCATAAAATAATCTCGTCAGATCGTGTGTATTATAACGGAGCATAGGCGTACCCTCTTTGGTAACTGAAGAAAAAACCAATTCACCGAGTTCTCCTTCAGGCAGCGGCAGGCCGGTATCGGGATCAACAATTTCAGGAATGAAGTGATCTGCCTCGATATGTATCATGTCTGACTTATCGCATCCGCAGCCCACACCGGGACCCAGAATCTCTGACAGTCCATAAATATCGAACGCGCGAAGCCCCATTTTTTCTTCAATTTGGTCGCGCATTTCAATCGTCCATGGCTCAGCACCAAAAATACCGCACTTCAGGTTAATTTCTTCTTTGGCAACGCCCATTTCTTGCATCTGATCCGCAATGTGGAGCATATACGATGGCGTACACATGATAACATTCGGCTTCCACTCTCTCAGTATCTGAATCTGCCGAGGGGTATTTCCACCCGAAACCGGAATCGCCGTCGCACCCATCGGATCACATGCATAATGCGGACCGAGTCCGCCGGTAAAAAGCCCGTACCCATAAGCAATGTGTATCAGGTCGCCTTTTGTCACTCCACATCTGGACATTGAACGGCAAAGACAATCCGTCCAAAGAACGATGTCATTACGAGTGTATCCGACGACCTTCATTTTTCCGGTAGTACCGGATGAAGCATGAAAGCGTACTATCTCGTCTCTTGGCACCGCCAACGTACCGAAAGGATAATTGTCCCGAAAATCGAGTTTATCTGTAAAAGGCAACTTATAAAGATCATCAACAGATTGAATATCATTGGGTTTGAGGCCAATTCGATCCATTTTCGCACGATAATACGGTGCGTTGTTATACATTCTTTGAACGCAGGATATTAACCTTTCGCTCTGCACATGCTTGAGCTGATCCTCTGACATGCATTCTGCCTTCGGGTCCCAAATGTAAGTTTCAATTTCTCTTCTGGCCATCTCTCTTCCTCCTGAATAAAAAAATCCCATTGTCGAATCACGTTAATCCGACAATGGGACGAATAACCGCGGTACCACCCATCTTCAGCACATTAGCTGCACTGCTCTCTGTGAATACTTGCCCAAAAGCGCATATCCATGTTCCGTTATCGGTGAACCTCCGTCTCAGCCTAATATCCCAATAGGGAGTTCTGCCAAGCCGCTCAGGAGTGAACTTCACTATGGCTTCGTATCGAAGACGGGCTCTCAATCTATGACCCATCATCCCTGTTCGCCTGTGCCCAGCTACTCTTCTCCGTCATCGCGTTATCAATATAATGATACAATTACCTGTCATTATGTACGGCTGTTGTACGTTTGTCAATAACTCAGGTGGCGTATTCTCTCAGTTTTACGTGTTTTATGATAATCGTTTTTTTCTCAAAACACCGACGATTGTGAGCGTACCGATAGCCATCAGAGCAACGCTAACAATTCGTATTAGAACGTCATTAGACTCGCCCGTTTTTACAATGTCTGTTCCGGATGTCGTACGAATTGTGATAATTAAGTTAGTCGATGATGTTGACGTTACTGTGACCCCTTCCGTCGCCACACTTCCTGTTGCACTTGGTGTAGAGCTTACACTCGATCCGGAAGAAGCAGGCGGGACAAAAACGCTGCCTCTTGCAACAGTGCTCGTGACGGTAACACTTTCGCCGACCCGGAGACTTCCGATTGGATAGTTCACAATTCCAATGTTCGGATCCGAAAGGACGACATTTGTCATGTCGGTTGTACCTTCATTTGTGACTCTGTAAGTCAATGTAACTGAATCTCCTTTGGAAATCGTTGTTTTGTCTGAAGTCACAGTAATAACAATATTGATTATATCGACTCTCGTGTCATCACGACTGGTCACAGCTGAAGCGCCGTTGGTCGGAATGCCATTTACAACTGAATCGGTCAATACCGGAACTGCGACTGTCGGCAATACGACATATGAGAGCTGTGGAATGTCGCTTGATCTCAAAACTCTCGTTTCCCCGATTCTCAAATCTCCAACAACATAGTCTGATATCCCAAGAACCGCATCAGAAACTGTGACATTCTCCAAATCCGTATTGCCGTTATTGGTTATATACAATACATAATCCACCGTTTCACCATATACGACGACCGTCTTATTCGGCACCGCCGTAATATGAATGCTTGGAGCATCTACAGGTTCCGGAGTGTCCCCTAGAACACCGGATGGAGTTGGTGTTGGAGTCGGTGCCGCCGTTACCGTAATCGTGACTGTGGCTGTGGATGTTTCACCATCTGCGTCTTCAATCGTATACGTAAAAGTATCTGTGCCCGAGAATCCACTTGCCGGCGTATAGGTAAATGTTCCGT
>JAAYBI010000047.1 GCA_012718915.1 Clostridiaceae bacterium | reverse complement strand
TGCAATACTGCCGTATGGTCAATATGCCGGTAACGGCAAAACAAATCCTTGATGCCCGTTTCCCTGGGAAGCCGCAGCCTTATATAAACTCCACGATCAATGATCTTGTTCAAAATAAAAAACTCGTGCGCAATGATGAAGTCAGACCATACACAGTTCGGCTCCCTATGGACGGCGAAGTTATTCCCGAACCGAAGGATTATTCAAGGAGTAACCGAAGTGTACCGACCAAAACGTGGAGTAGTGGTATCGAGGTGCCTTTTATACGATTCACAGAGGAAGAACTGGACGAGACCGCCCGACGCGTAAACAGAGACCCGCGGTATGGTGAACAAGGTGCAATTATAAATAGCTGCCTTAATAAGTTTCCTCAAAATGTAGACAGTGACATTATTGCAATGAAAATCGCCTTGATTGATATGACGAACTCCACGAATCTAAATAAACACTTGAGCAAGATTTATTTGACAAGACTGGTTGAAAAAATAAAAAGCTGCAATTTTGACGAACGGGTGGCTAAGGGCGATGTTTCTTTAGTTGGCGAATTGGCGAAGAATGAAATTAACCTTTTTTCGTTCTTCAGTAAGTATTGCCTGTACCATAATTATTATGTTTACCGAAATGACGATTATGTAATATTCGATGGTGTCATGCAAAACCATGTTGGTCAGTTTCTTTCTCATTACGAGTATAAAGGCAAAATATACAAAGCATCACAAATCAAAAACTGTATTGAAAAAATGCGCCAAACTTATGACTATGAGGGATATTTAGCGCTTATAGATTCAATCCTTGAGCGAAACAATATACATAGCAAAGGTCGACACAGAAAATTTGACTGGTTTGTGTGGTATAACAACCGATAGTCCTATGGGGTAACAATTAAGGGTGTGCAAAGCGGTGCATCTTTTAACGATTTACTTGGAGCGGTGCATTTTATCAATAGTTAGTACCTTTGCCACCGGAGATGACAGGAATTAAACCCCATGTATCGACTTGTTCCCCCGAACGGATAAAAACCATTGACCTGTTCCCTCGAACAGAACACCCCCATAAAAACCACTATTGAACTGTTCCCGAGAACGGACAAAACGAAAAATACATACCAGACATCAACCTGATGCTCTCATTCCACGTGGAGACGGTGATGTGGATGCATCGTGCTTGTGACAAGGCGTGAACGTTACGAGGGTTATATCGTGTTAATTGAGGAGATTGATGAATGAAACAAATTGCTTATCGGGTTGCAATTGCGGTAATTGCGCTATGACTATACCAAGAATTTAACCTATTCCGGTGAGGACAAGGCTGTTGAGACGTACTATGCAATTGCGAATAAGATTATCGAAGCAGTTAATCATAGCCGGGAAGAAGTAGATTTATCAGAGTTTGATATGCCGGATAAAATTTTTGATGCTGCATTTATGTACGGGAAGCGAATCCATCAGGGTATGACAGACCGTATCCAACCTCAAAAAAACATTCATCTGTGCCGATCTCATCTATTGATCCGTACCAAGGCTCGGGAAGTCTGCCGGTGAAATCGGAACATCCGCAGAGAACATCGGATATTCCCTTTCCTTCGGATCCCGAGAGGAAGCACATGACAACACTGTCCCGGTTATCGTAGTCGGAATACCGGTGAAGAGCAAGCCGTATAGCTTGATTTGAAGTAAGTAAACAGATCGCCTGATCAGCTTATGACCGCTTCAGATGACGCCTTCCGCCGAACTTTATGCCGCGCGTAGAAAAAAATGCCTACCTGGCCTAATCCTGCCAGCGCCCAGGTAACCGGATAGCTGAAAAAAAGCATGCTGATCGTGGGATACCAGGCAAACATCGTCACCAACCACACGATCCGCATAAGGCAGGCGCCGGCCAGGGAAATGACCATTGGCAAAACGGAATAGCCCATGCCGCGGGATAAGCCCGGAAAAACATTCATAATGCCACAAGTAAAAAAAGCCGCCATCATGACCCGCATGCGGATCATGCCGAGATCAATGACCGCCGGGTCGGTCGTATAGAATGACAGCAGCCGGCCGCCGAAGATCAGGACACTGCCGCCCAGGAGGATCCAGGTGACAAATATAAGTGCTGTACAGACCTTGGCGATGGTGTCGATTCGTTTATATTTCCCGGCGCCCATATTCTGGCCGGTAAAAGTGATGGCCGCGTTGTAATAAGCAGTCATGGTGGAGCTGACGAAACCTTCGATATTGGCAGCAGCGGAGCTGGCGGCCACCATCGTGGAGCCAAATGAGTTGATAGCTGACTGTATCAGGACGTTGGAGATCGAAAACAACAGGTTCTGGATGCCTGCCGGTAATCCGATCCGGAGAATTTGTCCCAGTTTCTCCCGGTCGATCCGAAGCTGCCGGGGGATCATCCGTATCGCGCCTTCACTCCGGAGCAGGCAGATCAAAATCAGTGCCATCGACAGGTGCTGGGAGATAATCGTCGCCCAGGCTACGCCGTCGACGCTCATACGAAGCACAATCACAAAGAACATATTCAAGATTACATTTAGGATGCCGGCAATGATTAAATAATACATCGGACGCTTGCTGTCGCCGACAGCGCGCAGGATGCCTGAACTGAAGTTAAAGATCATGCTGGCGGGCACACCGAGAAAGTAAATCTTCATATATAGAGTCGACAAATCGATAATATCAGCAGGTGTACCCATCATCGCGAGCAAAGGTTCGCAAAAAACGAGACCCAGCGCCATGACCAGGAATCCTCCGATCACACTGATGATGATCGAGGTATGTACTGACCGGCTCACCGCATCCGGCTGATCGGCGCCGTAGTCTTGTGCCACGGCGACACTCGTGCCGACCGACAATCCCACGAAGAAATTGACGAGCAGATTGATGAGCGACCCTGTCGCGCCTACGGCTGCCAAGGCTTCGCTGCCCGAGAAACGTCCGACGATGATCATGTCTGCTGCATTGAAAAGTAACTGAAGAACATTCATGGCCATGATCGGCAAGGCAAAGATCAGGATCTTTCCGAACAATGGTCCGTTGCACATATCTGAGTCATAATGCTTCAAAATTCTCATCTTTTATCACACTTTGATGTAGGGCGCGCCGAGCTGTCGCAATTCATTTTTTTGGTCATATAATGTACGGTAATATTCATATCCTTGCTTTATAACACAGTTGCCGTCAGATTGTCACTCGTTAAAATATACAAATAATCGCCGGTTGTGTTTGCACCGGTACTTATCATTATAGAAAGGAAAGAGATGTGTAATGTATGGAACCTTCTCATTGCAGAAGGCGTAACAATCTAAACTGCAACAAAATGCAAAAACAACCTAGTTTTCGCTATAATTTTGGTACACTTTGAGTTGTAAATCCGTTACAGTTTAAAGTGTATTTCCATATAAGGAGCATGACACATGAGAGACAGTGAAGCAAACAGTAAACCATGGGATTCGAATTTGATCACAAGAGAATACTTTGACTCGTTACTCCTTGAGATGCGGCATATTGATGCCGTTATTCCTTCAACCAAGTTGGAATTATATGGGGAGACTTTTGATACGCCCATTATGATGGCAGCGCTGTCACATCTGAACAACGTATGTGAAAACGGAATGGTTGAGATGGCCAAGGGTGCCCATGATGCCAATGCGGTTAACTGGGCAGGCATGGGTGACGAAGCGGAAATATCTGCCATCACGGCTACCGGTGCGCGTACGATAAATATCATCAAACCATATGTCGATAATGAATACATTTTCCGTAGAATTGAGCATGCGGAGCGCTGCGGAGTCCTGGCTCTGGGTATGGATGTAGACCATTCTTTCGGAGGAAATGGCAAGTATGATGTTGTTCTTGGCGAAGAGATGAAAGTGAAGTCCCAAGTGGAACTAAAGGAATTTATTAAATCTACGAAATTGCCTTTTATCATCAAAGGTGTTCTCAGTGAGCAGGATGCATACAAGGCCCTGGAAGTCGGAGCGAAAGGCATCGTTGTTTCTCATCACCATGGAATTATGAACTATGCAGTTCCACCGCTATACATATTGCCCGGGATCGCGAAGGTCATCAATCGTCAGATACCTATTTTCGTTGACTGTGGCATAATGAGCGGAATGGATGTTTTCAAAGCACTTGCGTTGGGCGCTGATGCAGTATGCGCAGGCAGAGTCATTATGGAGCCGTTAAAAAAGAATGGCTCCATGGGAGTTAAGGATCAGATTATTCAGATGACGGAAGAATTGGCCGGGGTCATGGCAAGAACCTGTTCCCCGGATCTCAGACATATTGACCCGTCAGTGATCCATCATAGAAATTGGTAGCAGAGAGAAGAATACGGAAGGGAAGGAGAGACGACGTTGAGAATTGGCGGAGCAATCGAGAAACCTTATCATAATCCGGAAGAGTGGCTTGAACTCGTAAGAGAATTGGGATACAGGGCAGTTCTGGCACCGGTTGATTTTCGAGCAAGTAAGGAAGAGAAGCAGGCTTATGTGAAATGTGCCCGGGAGCATGATCTGGTCATTGGAGAAGTCGGTGTCTGGAAAAATGTGATCTCCGTAGATCGTGATGAGCGAAAAGTGTCAATGGAGTATTGCATGAATCAACTGGAACTGGCAGAGGAGCTGGGCGCGAATTGCTGTGTCAACATCGCCGGAAGCCAAGGCGAGATATGGGATGGCTTCTATAAAGAAAACTTCGCTAAGGATACCTATACACTGATTGTTGATTCTGTAAGAGATATTATTGACTCCGTGAAACCCAAGCGAACCTTCTATACGATCGAATCGATGCCCTGGATGATACCGGATTCGCCGGATGCATACCTTCAATTAATCCGAGATGTCGATCGAAAGGCTTTTGGAGTGCATTTGGACTTTGTTAATATGATCAATTGTCCCCGGAGGTACCTCTTCTGCGATGAATTCATCGAGGAGTGTTTTGCCAAACTTGGCCCGCACATTAAGAGCATACATGGTAAAGATGTGATTATGGAGAATGTCTATTCAACCGTCATTCGTGAATCCATGCCGGGAACAGGAAGGGTCAATTACCAAAAGGTTGCCGGGCTGTGCGAGTCACTGGGGCCGGATACAACGCTATTTATTGAACATTTGCCTGATTTTGAGAGTTATAAAAAGGCTGCGGAATATGTGAGAGAGCAGGCTGATTTAGCCGGTGTTAAGACTTAAATGATTTTCACGGCGGTGTAGGTGACACAAATTGACACAAGGAGAGGAACCGGAAAAACTAATGGGAAAGAAATCGATTGAAAAGAATCTCACGGAGGGCAGTGTTGTTAAGCTTCTTATACAGTTTGCACTCCCGTTTATGTTATCGAATTTGATTCAAAGCCTTTACAATGTAGCGGATATGTTGATCGTCGGTAATTATTCGGGGACGGCAGCCATTTCCGGGGTAAATATAGGCGGCCAGATCACATTTATCATGACAAATATTATTATCGGCCTGACGGTCGGTGGTACCGTTGTTATCGGTCAGTATCTGGGTTCCGGAGATAGTAAGAGTGTGAAAGAATCCATTGGAACTCTACTCACTTTTCTTCTTGTTTTCGGTGTTCTCATTACTGTTATTATGTTAAGTGTTTCAGATCAGGTACTCCGCTTAATGCAAACACCGGCAGAGTCCTATCAGCAGGCCAGGGATTACCTTGATATTACATTGTTAGGCACGGTATTTATATTCGGTTACAATGCATTTTCTGCTATTTTGAGAGCTTTTGGTGACAGCAGGAGGCCTTTGATTTTCGTATCCATCGCATGCGCGATTAATGTTATTTTGGATATTCTGCTTGTCGGAGGATTTGGCATGGCGGCAGAGGGCGCAGCGATTGCAACCGTTATTTCGCAGGCCATAAGCATGATCCTTTGCATAATTACTTTAATTAGAAGTGATTTTGTATTTGATTTTAAACTTAAGTCATTCAGAATCATTAAAAGACATCTCGCTACAATATTGCAGGTAGGTATACCGGTCTCGATTCAGAACGTCATTGTAAACTTTTCATTCCTCGTGCTGACCTCCATTGCAAACAGTATGGGTGTCAATGCTTCTGCAGCGGTTGGTATTGTCGGTAAATATAACGGCTTTGCAATACTACCGGCCATTGCAGTCGGCTCTTCCGTATCTGCCATGGTTGCGCAGAATATGGGTGCAGGAGAAATAGGGCGCGCCAAAAAGACATTCAAAACCGGGTTTGTGCTTGCTTTTTCGATTACCTTTGTATTGTTTGTTATCACGCAGCTTTTCCCGGAGCAAATCTTATCTCTTTTCGACGATAATCCGGATACGATCGCAGCCGGGGTAGAGTATCTCAGGGCTTTTTCATTCGATTACCTGATTGTGCCTGCGACATTCTGTCTGAATGGCTTGGTAACCGGTTCAGGTCATACCGTGGTATCATCAATAAATGGAATTTTGTCGTCCATTGGTTTTCGTATCCCGATAGGGATATTTTTTGGAATAGTTTTGCAAAAAGGCCTGTGGGGACTGGGTCTGGCGGCACCTGTTGCCAGCCTGGCTTCAGGTCTGATTCTGCTGGTTTATTATCTTTCCGGAAAATGGGAAAAGAACACGGTTATCGGTCCTGCCATGACTGAATTGTCATAATGAAAGGGATTTCGGATCAATATTGGGAGAATAAAAAGATGAACGATAAACTGAAGGGACAGCTTGATTTTCTTATCGAAGCGGACAAGATGAAGTCTATCTTGCGGCAAACGCTCTTGGTTGATAAGTCGCGTCGCGAAAATGATGCCGAGCATTCCTGGCATATTGCGCTGATGGCGATGACTTTGGCGGAATACGTACCCTTTGAGATCGATCTTGATCGGGTTATTCGTATGGCTTTGGTTCATGATCTGGTAGAAATTTATGCGGGGGACACCTTTGCTTATGATACCGCCGGATATCAGAGTAAAGATGAACGCGAAAACGAAGCAGCTGACAAGCTGTTTTCGTTGCTGCCTATGGAACAAAGCTCTGTTTACCGGGCTTTATGGGAGGAATTTGACGCAATGCAAACGCCGGATGCAATCTATACTTCGGCGATTGACCGCTTACAGCCTTTCATCAACAACACATTGACAGATGGGCATACCTGGGTTCTTCATGGTGTGACCGTGGATCAGATCTATAAGCGCATGTCTATTGTTAAGGAAGCACTTCCCGATTTATGGGAATATGTTGAGAGTGTAATCGACGAAAACCTGAAAGCCGGCAGGATAAAGCCGGCTCCGTCCGATCCATCGGTCTGATATATGCTGGCATAATGGTTTGAGATTTACGGAATACAAAGTGAGGCAAGAGTCGGATGTAAAATGAAGAGATAATCTCTGGTATAGAAAGCTTTTGAATATCTGAAGGAACTCTGCAATGGATTTACGTTTAACCTTTGATGAAGTCACAGAGGATTATGGCCGTTTACGACCTCATTATCCGGATGCGCTGTCTGCGGATTTGATCGCTTATTCTATGCTGAACGATTCAAAAAATGCATTGGAAATCGGAATCGGTGCTGGGCAAGCAACCTTGCCGTTTTTGAAAACCGGTTGCGCTCTTACCGCCGTTGAAATCGGCGAGCAGCTGGCCCGGTATTCAAAAGAAAAGTTCGTGGAGTATGAGCGCTTTACCGTTATTAATCAGGAATTTGAGAGTGCCTTACTGGATGATGAATCCTTCGATATGATATATTCGGCCACGGCATTTCACTGGATAAAGCCTGAAATTGGTTTCCCCAAGGTGTACCGGCTGTTAAAAAGCGGCGGAGTGTTTGCTTGGATTTCAGTTCAGCCTGCCCCCTCGGACAGAAATCTCCATGATGAGTTGGAGGCAATATATGGGAAGTACAGCAGATATTTCGGAGATAAGACACTGGAGTTTGACCGGACGCCTGATGCGATTAGGACTCAAGCCCGGAGAGTCAATGCTTTCAGGCAATTTGGCTTTGTCGAAGTAGTCGATATGTTATATCGCGACACGAGATCCTTGAAGGCGAGTGACTACGCCACACTTTGTGGTACTTATTCTGATCACAGGGCAATTCCGGAAGCGGATAGAATCCTTTTGCTGGGCGAAATCGAGGATGCGGTAAACCGTTGCGGAGGGAGTTTTACTTTTGCAGATACATTTCTTTTATGCATGGGAAGGAAACCGTGATTTTGCCGGGGTTAGACATCAGGGCGCAAGCAGAAGGAAGCTATAAACGCGTTTTTTATCAAAAGGGGAGACAGAACATGCTTAGGTCGATCTTTCTGTTGCCAACATTTACGGGGATTGAAGACATCCGGGAAATACGCAAGCAGTATGACCCCTTGGCGGATTGCATTCCTCCTCACATAACTATCGTCTTCCCGTTTGAAAGCGATCTGTCGACGGAACAGATTCAGCAACACTTGGCCGAAAACCTCCTCGGGTACAGACAATTTGATTTCAGCCTTACGGGATTCACCGGAGATTTCAGAGACGGCTATATCTTTTTGAATGTAGAGAAGGGCAAAGAAGAAATCATTCAAATCCATAACATACTGTATAGTGGGAACCTTAGAAGTCAGCTGGACAGTTCACGTTCTTATGTACCGCATTTGACTGTTGGCAGAATAAAGAATCAAGAAGATTTCCTTCGTGCCATCAGTAGGCTACCCGACGACATCAATTATGAAGGGGTTATCAACAAGGTTTATGTTGAGCAAATTGATGCCAAAGAAAACTCAATCATTGAGTATTGTCATTCCCTCGCTGAATAAAAATGATGAGATAGGTGCTATGATCATCTTCAGAGAAGATACTTTTGTTATTCAGATTATGAGATGAAAAAAGAACGATATTGCTTGATTATTATTTTAAATAGAAATACGCTGAGTTCAAGCAGGAAACGGGGGATGGCAATATGGACGATTTACTGTATCCGATGATTTTCAAGAGGAAATCCTTTCATACTTTCTCAGGCAATTTGAAACTGACGGATGCTGAGCTTGTGATGATTGAACAGCATATCGGCACACTGGCCCATCTCGTGCCCGAGATCAGAATCGCATGGAAGATCGTCCCGCGCAAGGAAACGTCCCGGAAGAGCGGTGAGTATTGTATTCTGTTCTACAGTGAAAAGCGTGATTACTATCTTTACAACATCGGATATATAATTCAGCAGCTTGACCTTTGGCTGGCGTCCGTTAATATCGGGGCCTGCTGGCTGGGCCTGGGTCGTACGAAAGAGAAAAAATGCAACGGGCTAGATTATGTGATCATGCTCGGGATTGAAAAGGCGGAGCCTTCGGAGTTCCGACAGGATTTCACAAAAGCGAAGCGCAAGGAAGTGGCGGAAGTCTGGCAGGGAGAAGCTTTTCGCGAGATGGCTGATGTTGTACGCTACGCTCCGAGCGCCTGCAATACGCAACCGTGGCTTGTACACTCTTCGCCGGAAAAAATAGACGTATACAGAGTCCTTGGCAGCCGCGGCATTATGCCGATCCTGAAGGTGTCCTTCTATAATAAAATCGATACCGGCATTTTTCTCTTATTCATGGAACTCTGTCTGCAGCATGAGAATATCAAATTCAAAAGAGAGCTACTTTCCGATTCGGAACACGGGAAAGAAAACCTCGTGGCAAGATATACAATCGTTACGTGAAAGGAAATACAGATGAAATCCTACAGTCAAATGAATAAAAATAACTATAAACATTTGCCCGCCTGAAATATATCGTCTTTTAAAGCCCGGCGGAATATTTGTGACGCAACAGGTAGGAAGTAAAAATGACAGGGACTTGGTAGAAATGGTCTTGCCGGATGCTCCGATTCCTTTTCCGCATGCAAACTTGGATGAGCAAAGAGATGCCTTTGAAGAAGTAGGGTTTCGAATACTCAGAGATCAGGAGACCTTTCGCCCGATCCGTTTTTTCGATATAGGTGCTTTTGTCTGGTTTGCTCGTGTCATTGAATGGGAGTTTCCGGAGTTCTCTGTCGATAAATGCTTTGATCGATTATTGCAGATGCAAAGCAGAATGGATAAAGAGGGTGTGATTGAGGGCACGATTCATCGTTTTTTGATCGTGGCTCAGAAATGAATACGTGTAAAGATGGGACAGGGTGCTATCGTTATCGCACTTGCTGCCCGCAGAGGAAAGAGAATAGCTTTGCTGCTTTGATGGGACTAAAAGTATTGAATGTTGGAATCCGGCTTCCGCTCCCGTCGCCGGTTATCGCCATATTGGGAATCATCGGCTTTATTATGGGAATCATTTCGGTTTTAAAATTCAAAGACAGAGCAGTATTTGTGTTTTTGTCCATATTTGTTGGATTGCTGATCATTTTCTGGGGAGCGGCAGAAATCATATTTCCACATTAAGCGGAGGCTCGATCTCCGACTAAGTGGCTCTCACCCACCGGAACGCTCTCTCAATTTGGCCAGGATTACTCACAAAATAGAAAAAACGTCGAATACGTGTTATTATCTAGAAAAATATGTCATGAATGGGGTGAAAAAATGCGCAAATCTTCTTGCTGAATATTGGTGTAAAAAACTAAATACGGTGGATACCGTGGTTTGTTTGCGCCTGTGCAAGAAGGTTGTCTTTTTGAACTCTTACTGTAAGTAACTGTCTTATGCTCGATAAGATTTGTTTTCTGGTAGTGGTTGCAAGAATTGACTTTCTTGCAACCACTTTTGAATTACAGGAGGACAGAACCATGTCATTAATAAATGTCAGTAAACTTACTTTCAGCTATCCGGGCAGTTACGATAACATATTTAGTGATGTCAGTTTTCAAATAGACACAGATTGGAAGCTTGGGTTTATAGGCAGAAACGGCAGAGGCAAAACCACCTTTCTCAATCTTTTGCTTGGGAAACATGAGTATATCGGAAAGATCTCTGCATCTGTACAATTTGAATACTTCCCGTTTGAAATCGTTGATAAAAGCGTTAACACGATTGATGCAGTGAACAGCGTTTGTTTTGACTATCAAAACTGGGAACTGATCAGGGAACTGAATCTTTTGAAAGTATCGGAAGATGTCATTTATCGCCCGTTTGAAACACTTTCAAATGGAGAACAGACATAAGTACTGCTTGCGGCTTTATTTTTAAAAAGCAATTGCTTTCTGCTGATCGACGAGCCTACAAATCATCTGGATATTACAGGCAGAAAAATAGTGAGCGAATATTTGAAAAGCAAATCAGGCTTTATTCTGGTATCTCATGACCGCTGTTTTCTGGATGAATGTGTTGATCATATAATCTCAATAAATAAAAGCAACATCGAAATTGAGCGCGGAAATTTTTCTTCATGGCTGATCAACAAAGAACGAAGGGATAGTTTTGAACTTGCAGACAATGAAAAACTAAAACGAGAAGTTAAGCGACTTAAAGAGACTGCAAGAGAAAAAGCACAGTGGGCCAATAAAGCCGAGAGTCGCAAGATCGGATTCGATCCTGCAAAAACTGAAAAAAGTATAGGTAGACGATCTTATGAAGGTGCAAAATCAAAAAAGACAATGAAGCGTTCCAAAGTACTTGTTCGACGCCAAGAAAATGCAATCGAAGACAAGTCAAAGCTTTTGAAGAATCTTGAAACAACTGAAAACCTTAAGCTTTTTCAATTGCCATATCACACATTGCGATTAGTTTCTCTTGATGAGGTCTCAATAAAATACGGCGAGAACATCGTTTGTGAAAAAGTATCTTTTGTTATAGAAAAAGGAGACCGCATTTCGATCTCGGGCAAAAATGGCAGTGGAAAGTCGAGTATAGTTAAGTTGATTTGCGGGCAGAATATTCCGTATACCGGAGATTTGAAAATAGGCTCGAGGATGCAAATATCTTATGTTTCACAAGATACTTCCTACTTAAAAGGGGATCTGTCTGATTATGCAAGAGAGCACAATATTGACGAAAGTCTTTTCAAAGCCATTCTAAGCAAATTGGATTTTCAAAGAGTTCAATTTGAGAAAGATATCAGTAATTTTAGCGACGGGCAAAAGAAGAAGGTCTTAATTGCAAAAAGTTTATGTGAAAAATCGCATTTACTTATTTGGGATGAACCGCTGAATTCCATCGATGTATTATCCAGAATGCAAATTGAAAACCTGATATTAGAATACAAGCCAACGATTCTATTCGTAGAACATGACCGGGCATTCTGCCAAAACGTTGCCACAAAAAGTGTTATTCTGTGATTCGTACCGGGGCGTAGGATTGATGTAATGGACAAAAAAGTGATAGGGTATAAGTATCGGAATCTAATTGGATAGGATGGCTCATGGCTTTCTGAAAAGAATGCTCTCGTGCAGCAAAGGAGAATAATAGTATGCCGTTTACCATTGTTCGACAGGACATCACAAAATTTAAAGTGGATGCAGTCGCCAACGCCGCGAACATCGACCTTCAACAAGGCGGTGGCGTCTGCGGTGCTATTTATAAGGCAGCGGGGGCTCGAGAGCTGGAGGCCGCATGCAATCTGCTCGCACCGATTCGGACCGGAGAAGCCGTCATAACGAAGGGTTTTTCGCTTCCCGCAAAGCACATTATTCACGCGGCCGGTCCGGTATATCACGGCGGAACGCGCGGAGAAGAGGCTTTGCTGCGTGCCGCTTATCTGAACAGTTTGAAGTGTGCCCTTGAAAATGACTGCAATAGCATTGCGTTCCCGTTGATTTCGAGCGGCATCTACGGATACCCGAAGGAGGAAGCCCTGCGCGTCGCGACAGAAGCGATCCGGGACTTTCTTTCAGAGCATGATATGGATGTATTTCTCGCGGTCTTCGATAAAGATGCATTCCAAATTAGCGAAAAACTTCTCGGTGAGGTCGCTTCTTACATCGACGAACATTATGTCGAACAGAGAACGGATCGGAGGCGCACTTATCAAGACCGTGAGGATCTTTTTGATGTGGAACTCAAGTCATTGAATGCCTGGCGACCATTTTCGCTGCCGGACGCTTCGGCACCGACATCCGATTTGGATGCCGTCATCGAGCATCTGGACGAGCCCTTTTCGACAACGATCCTTCGTCTGATCGACGCAAAGGGCAAAGATGACGTTCAGGTATACAAGAAGGCGAACATCGACCGGAAACTATTCTCCAAGATTCGGACCGGCAACGGATACACTCCAAGTAAACGGACGGTGCTTGCGCTTGCAGTGGGGCTCGAACTAAGCCTTGAAGAGACCGGCAGCCTCCTGCGTTGTGCAGGCTATGCGCTGTCCGGAAGTAGTAAATTTGATGTCATTGTCGAGTATTTTATCTTCCATCGAAGGTATGACATTTTTGAAATTAACCAAGTCCTCTTTCAATACGATCAGCCGCTTCTCGGTGGTTAGAATCGGTTCCTTTGCATGATCCGGAGCGATCACATAATAGATAATTGCATTCATGGTTGGGTGTTTCATCCCAGATACATAAAGGACTTCATTATTTAGAATACTTTACACCGAGTGCCGCCACACGAGCTTTCTGCTTGGCCTCACGTTTGGGAGACATGGTCTGGACCGCGTCGCTTAGAATACACGCTGAAAAATGGTGTGGAAGAATCATCGGAGATAATTCATGAGATCGCAAAAGACAGATGACGGCGAATGTACAATTGATAATGAGTCCGGTGCTGATGCTTCAGGCTGATTTTCAGGAGAAAAACAACAATGGCTTTTCATACAAATTATAATTTGATAGGACTGATTACTAGATATTGGAGGCCACAGTCATGAGTGCAACCAAGAAGCAATTACTTAGAGATCCCGATATCGAACCGACTAGTGACGTTATTGAGAAGGCGCTCGGAGATTCAAACAGCGCCTATATAAAATTTATCAGTGAACTCACAAGCCACGATATTCATTTGGAGTGGCGTTACTACAAAGACGGCAAGTCGTGGCTCGCAAAGGGCCTTTTCAAGTGGACCGGCGCTCGAGGCGGGCAAAATGAGACAACGATATTTTGGCTGTCGATCTGGGACGGATTTTTCAAGGTGAACATTTATATTCCTGAAAAATACCGTGCCGATGTCTTGAGTCTTCCATTCAAAAATGAGATTAAACAAATGATAGCGGCTTCACAACAAATGGGAAAACTGAGATTTTTCCCTGTAGTATTTGAATTGTGCTCGGACGAAATATTTGAGACCGTACTCATGCTAGTTGATTTCAGGAAAAGCATAAAGTAGGACTCGATTCATTTGGTCTTTCAATTTCTGTCCTCATGAGCGGCTCATGTCTTTATTGAATTGTGCGAAGGAATCATTTACATTTATATGCGGCATGTAACAGCGATATGCAAAGATGGCAAACCTTCGTTTGGTGCTTCATACTGTTTTTTAACAGAAAAACAGCAATGGATTTTCTGATAAAATTCAATTTAGGTAGGATTATTAATGGAAAAAACAACGATAAACAGACGAGTAAAAGTGATCATCGCGTCTCTTGCGATACTTTGCTTTCAAGTACTGTATTCGCAACTGATGATCGTTCTGTTTCAAAAAACTGAAGAAGTAATTCCGGGATTATCGTACGACTGTTATCTCATGATCCATCACTCATATATGTTTTTGCTTGCGTTTTTGCTCACGTTATCGATAAGCAAATTTCTGCGAATAGACTTCGGCTACCACATAAAAGAATGGAAAAAGGGAATTAAGTGGTGCGGTATTGCCGTTGCAACTATGATTGTACTTAGGGTTATTATTAACATCATCTTTGAATCCTGGGGAGTTCGTTTTCAGGCTGATACGTTCATTTTTCAGCTTTTCTTCTCGGGATTGGGTGAAGAGATTTTATATAGATCTCTACCGCTTGCGATCTTGCCGTTCTTGTGGAGAGATGAGATGGTCATTAAGATCGGAACAAAACACAAAGTCTATATTGACGTTCTAATATCAGCCCTGTTTTTTTCCCTGGCACACATTTCTTGGCGATTCGGAGGGAGCGATATCAATTGGTCGACCTGGCAACTTGCCAGTGCCTTTTTGCAGGGAATTTGCATTGGAATGGTGTATAAGAAAACGAACAGTGTATGGATGTGTATGATTTTACATGGCATTGTGAATATTATTAGCGTAACGTTTTAATCGATTTCCGGATTCATATGAAAGGATGAAAACATGTCACGATGGGATCCCTGGAGAGGTTGCCACAGATGCAGTGAAGGATGCAAATTCTGTTACATTCACAAGGGCGACGCGAAACGAGGCATCGATACGGAAAAAATCGTGCGCAGCGAAAAGTTCAACTATCCGACTGAAAAAATGAAGCTTGAGTAATGAATCAGATATACTGAGATATAGATTGCTGTGATATCAGGAGGAAATCAGAATGAATGGAAAAAATGCAACGACAGGCGCGTGCATATTTGCTGGCAACATGGATGCCATGGTTCGATTTTACAGAGATACATTGGGTCTTCACGCGGAGTGGGACGGTGGTGATTTTGCTGAATTTGAGACAGCGAGTGGCAAGCTGGCACTATTTATGTATAGCAGAAAAGCATTTGTACAGTCGATCAATGAGCGCTATGTTCCTCCGAAAGGGATCAATCAAACATTTGAAATCGCTTTTTGGTTACCAAGTTATGCTGATGTCGATGCTGAATATGAACGTCTGTCGAAGCTGGATGTGAAATTTCCGACAGGAAAGCCCACGACATTTTCTTTCGGAATCCGCAATTTTTACGTCGCTGATCCTGAAGGCAATCTGCTTGAAATTGGTAGCATGAGCGAAACGTAAACCTTCGTTTATCAAGATGACTAAAGATGGATAAGCTATTAGAATTCATTAAATACCGGTTTCAAATCGCCGGTAGTCGGTTGTAATACAATACGTATATGTCACTTTTTCCGTCGGAGGAAGATTTATGAAACATTTTAGGCACATGGCATGTTTGTCAGTTTGTTTGATTATTTTCCTTTGTGCTTCTTGCTCCGGAGCTTCCGAAACGCAGGATGCAAAAACGATATCCTCAGCTTCCGCAACGAACGTAACTTCAGAAGTTATTTCGGAAACCACGGCTTCAGATTCGGTCGTGCAGACCGAAACCGCGAAACACTATTCAGCGACCTACAGCGTCATCGTGGACGCCTTCGACTGGGGTCCTGCATCGGTCAAAGCGATTATCGCTCTCCCTGAGCCCTGCCGGGAATCCGATCTGTGCGAATTTATAGTGACAGAAACAACGCCGGACGGAAAAACGCGAGACCGGACCGTGACGGACGTGTATCTCTCCGATTCCGACGGAATCCGTGTCGCGGATGAATCTTCATATTTTTCAATTGAAATGGCTGTGATCCCGTACGAGGATGGATCCGTCTTTAAATATGATATGGTCGTCTTAAGAAATGTATACAGCGACAATTACAGTCTGATCATTGAACCTGAAGCCGGTTCGGAGGGCAAATTGTCATCCCTTTCAGTCGATCCCTCATACTCGGATATGATAATCCCGGATCTTGAGGTCTGGCAGACGGGCAGTTTTTCGGGAGAAGATATTTCGTTGAATTATGCACTTTTTGAACCGGAAGAAAGCGACACTCCGCGACCGCTCATCATTTGGATCCACGGGATGGGTGAGGGCGGCGACGATCCGACAATCGCACTTCTTGGAAATCGAGTGACGGCTTTTGCAGAAGAAGAAATACAGAGTGCTTTTTCGGGAGCATACGTTCTGGTTCCTCAGTGCCCGGGTTACTGGCCTGAGGCGACTCAAAACGACGGTTCTTACGGTGGCGACCCGGATGGAACGAGTGCATATACTGAACCGCTGATGGGCCTCATTGAGAAGATTGTTTCTGAAAATGAGGGGATCGATCCCGGCCGCATCTACATCGGGGGGTGCTCGATGGGCGGGTATATGACTCTTAATATGGTATTCAACTATTCGGATTATTTTGCCGCGGCGTTTCCCGTGTGTGCATACTATCCGGATGAGCTGATCGGTGCGAACCAACTGAGTATTCTTTCGGAGATCCCGATCTGGTACGCCTATTGCACATCGGACCGGACTGTACCGCCCGCGCAAAATTCCGAAGCGACGATCGCGAGGCTTAAAGACATGGGTGTTAACGTGCACGTCTCAACATATGAAAAAGTTCTGGATACGACCGGCCTGTATACGGATTCTAACGGTGAACCCTTCGAATATTACGATCACTGGGTGTGGTTGTACGTGTTTAACAGCGAGTGCAAGGACGGTGATCTGACATTATGGGAATATCTGAAATCACAAAGCAACGGGTAGCAGCTGACCGGAGAATCAGAAAACGAGCCGGTCGTGATATTAATAAATTCAATTTCGGATATTTTATGTACTAACATTATGAATGGGGGGAAATAGATAAATGCAATACGGCATGCCGACTTTGATCGAAAATCAATCACTTGAAGATAACATTAGCCTTTGCAAAGAACTGGGGCTGAATTTTATCGAATTGAATATGAACTTCCCGGAGTACCAGATCGACCGCTTAGAGAATACGGAGTTCTTTTTTGACGCGGGAAGATTGGCAGGAATCTTCTATACGATCCATCTTGATGAGAATCTGAATATTGCGGATTTTAATCCTCTCGTTTCAAATGCCTATCTTGAAACGGTAAGAAGAACTATTAATGTTGCCAAGCGTCTGATTGAACTACGTGACCGGAATGGTAACGACGGTCAGCCACTGATCATCAATATGCATATGAATCATGGCATTTACATAACGCTGCCGGATCGAAAAGTCCAAATGTACGACAGAGATTTTGAAACTTACATGAGATCGTTCGAAAAATTCAGAACATTATGCGAGGACTGGATCGGTGAGGCTGATATCGTGATCGCTATTGAGAACACGGACGGATTCCGCGAGTATGAGAAAAAGGCGATCGAGTATCTCCTTCAGAGCAAAAGGTTTGGACTCACGTGGGATATCGGTCATTCGAAAGCTGCCGTCGAAAAGGATGTTCCGTTCATCATGAGCCATAAAGACAAACTCGTGCACTTTCATATCCACGATGGATCAGAGGTGCCGCCGAAGAATCATCTTGCGCTCGGTGACGGAGAGATAGATATTTCGGATCGGTTGAATATGGCGAGGGCACACAATTGCAGATGTGTCCTCGAAACAAAGACGATTGAAGCACTGAGAATGTCTGTGGATTGGATCAAGGACAAGTAAAAATCTAATGAGAGACTCTCTGATATTGTCGGAATATGTTTTTATAACAGAGAAATGGAAGCACAGATCCAACGTGAGGAAGATATCAAGCAAGAATTCACCAATATTATTGAGAATAAAGGCGGCGCAGTTCTCTATTTAAAATTTCAACCGATAATGGATCTTGCTACCGGTCGTATCTGCGACTTCGAGGCCTTAGCTCGAATGAAATCCGATAAACTGGGATATGTCCCTCCCTTAGATTTTATTCCGGCTGCTGAACGGAGGTATACTTCTATATGACAAAAAATCACGTCAAGGGAATCGGAAAGGCGTCAGCCCAACCCGATCAGGTGGTGCTAAATATTTCGCTTGAATCGCGGGACACTTACT
This sequence comes from Clostridiaceae bacterium, assembly GCA_012718915.1. GTDB lineage: Bacteria > Bacillota > Clostridia > Saccharofermentanales > Saccharofermentanaceae > DUPM01. The sequence continues at coordinate 129 of JAAYBI010000047.1, read as the reverse complement.
ATCATATAGCGGTCGACAGCTCCGCCTTACTGTATCGGATGGCCTGGGTCAATAAGCTCGATATTTGTGAGAATTGAACTCGGATATGTTATATAATGACAAAATCGCGAGTTAGTTTTTTTGAATTAG
>JAAYBI010000046.1 GCA_012718915.1 Clostridiaceae bacterium | reverse complement strand
GCGAAAATGAAGTGTTCGAGTTGTGGTCTGAATCTTGAGGATGGCACGTTATGTCCTGTTTGCGATGGAAAAGCAAAGACGCATTATGTTCTTGATGATGAACAAGAGCGGGCCTCACTTCGCAGATGGCTTTCAGTGATGTTTTGGTTATCCATACCGTCGGTATTTGGCTCTCTGATTTCCAGATTGAATGTACCGAATCTCGCTTTAATAGGATCAATTTTTCTGATAGTTGTTGATTTTGGATTTGGGCTAGCCTTATTTAAACTTTCTTCAATAGAAATCCGGTATCGAAAAGCTCTGGTTTCGTATATATTAAGTTTTGTCGCGGCATTTGTTGCTCTTTTTATGCCAATAATTGCGCTTGCCGCTTTGGCTGCTTCTTTATTGACTGTTTATTTCGAGTATAAAGCAAACGCAGCCTTGTTGGAATATCACAATCCGGCGATATCCGAAGCTTGGAACAGATTGTTGAAATGGACGATTGCTATATATGGTGCAATGATTGCCATTCTGTTTTTGGCAATATTCTTGCCTACGTTGGGTCTCTGGCTTTATTGTCTCGCACTTGTCGGGTTACTGATCGCCAACATAGAAAAATTGGTTTTGTTGAGCGTAACGTCCAGTACATTCAAACAGAGTTCTCCGACCATGGCAAAAGAGATCTCATAACAAAGGCACAACGGCAAACTGAAGTGCTTAAGTTTTTGCGTGCGGATACATGCTATATTCAGTAGCAGTGACCGGAACATAAGAGCGTAGAAAAATGTCCTTTTCGATTACATATACATCATTTTGATTGTCGTGATGGACGGCCAGATAATCGCCCGGTTGTCCGCGCATATAGTTATCGGGATCCCAAACGGTGAAGATCTTGGCTTTGCGCTCGAGTGGCATGGCATGAATAAATGTTTCTCCCGTCGGTACACATGTTTTGGCGTACTGCATCAGGCGAATCGGAGAGCGGGACTGTGAAGAACGTATGCTCGGCTCATATTCAAAGGTAGCCGAGAACGGATTGTTCGAAAATTTATAGCGTTTTTCAAAGGTATGGCGCTTAATCGGGTAAACTTCGCCGACAATGCCGATCATGATATAGGTGTCTTTTGAAGCGCGGATTGTGATATCGGCTTCCAATGTTCTGAGTGTCGCGAGTGTGCCCTCTTCAAGAATGTCGGTACTGCGAACGTAGCCAAGAGGCAATCGTTCTTTTCGATATAGCCCCATCACTGAAACATCGGGCTTGAATTCCGAGGCATACACGATATCGTAACTGTCAAAGTAGGAGAGGATGCGGTCACGAAAAAACTCGTGATCCGATCGACATTCGCTTATCAACTGAACAGCTTCCTCGCGAAGAAATCCACCGGCCTTTTCAGCGTGACCGCCTCCGGAACCGATATCCTCGGACAAGAATACTGCCATGTCTCCGGCGTGTATTTCTCGAATACAGCTTCGAACCGAAAATTTGATACCGAACGGGAGACGACAATAGACGAGACAACAGTCGAGGAGGTCCACCTGCAGGAGCATATCGCCGATGAATCCCAGAATGTTCGGGTCGCAAGGCTTTGCTTCTGCAATTCCGATGCGGTGTTTTTCGTCGAAAACAGCCAAAGATAAAGCCTCACCGGCAATATTAATATCGGATGCCGAGAAGTTGGCATTGCGCAAAGCCGCTAGAAGTCCCTTGTTATACATCAGGTCGTCGCGAAGATCCTTGTCCGCCGGGTGAGAGATTTCAGATAGTGCATTCGTATCAGAATACAGACCGTAATATAAAGCTGTAGATAATGACAGATCCAGATTGACGTCGACATTTTCGTCTCTGAGAAGCTGATACACCAGACTGGAACAACTGCCGTAGGAGCTTCGAATTTCGGAATAATCGAAGATCTTTCCGATATGAGGATGGTGATCTATGACCGCGATGCACGTCGCCGGAAGCTCGGTTACATTGCCTTCGCCATACTGGCAGTCTACAGTGATCAGAAGTTCAGGCGCTTCGGGAAGGGAATCGACATGAAGAAGGGGAATATCAAGTCGCTCGATCATCATGAGCAGATTGGATTTTTGAATAAAATAGTCTCCGGCATATACGAGAAGAACTTGTTTGTCCGGATCTTGAGAAAAATAACGGTAAAGGGCATAGCCGGACGCGACGGCATCCGGATCCGGATTGTCATGGCACTGAATCACGATGCTCTTATAAGAGCATAAATCAGTCAACTTCATACGGTGAGCTCCCTATATTCTATCGAACATAGTAGCACAAAAAACGTACGAATCGTATTTATTTATAACGGAATAATGGGAAAAAGCATAGGATGATTAGTATTTCGGAGAACATAAAAAACACAGCAAACAATAATTGAACGTGACATAAAGGGGGCCGGAGATAAGACCTCCGATCGTCGTATTAATGAAATTATTCTTCAGAACCTTCTTTGCGGTGTTTCTTGATGAATTTTCGCACTTTCTTTTCACACTTGCCGCACTTGGAACCGGCACCGGTCGCTTTTTTGACATCCTTGTATGAAGCAGCGCCCTTTTCGATGGCCTTGAGAATATCGCCTTTAGTGACGTCTCTGCAGGGGCAAATGACTTTCTTTGGATTCATAAGAACCTCGTTTCTAAATAGCGAAAGGCGAAGCCCTTGAATAGGGGCTTCGCGACTTCGTGTCTTTGCCGGAGCACCATTTATTAACGGACGAGTGTCATTCTGACCAACGCCCATCGTATGGCATCTCAATTATTCTACTGTAATAACCGAGGCGGGACAACTGACCATCGCATCGGTCGCATCGACTTCGGATTCGCTTGGCACTTCTTCAACATAAACCTCAGCCAGTCCGTCGTCTGCCATTCGAAAAACTTCAGGACAAATTTGAGAACACAATCCGCAAGCGATACAGCCGCTTCTATCAATGAATGCTTTCATTATAGGACCTCCTAGTGTGATTATGAATCTGAGACCAGACGTTTTTCTCCGGTAATATCTTGGATCGGCTTGATGTTCTGGGTGACCTCGAGAGTACCTAAGTATTCGCCTTGGTCACTTCGAACCGCAAAATAACGAAT
>JAAYBI010000045.1 GCA_012718915.1 Clostridiaceae bacterium | reverse complement strand
GCCAATAAATAAATCGCAGTCACAGCAGGCAACGCCGGCCGGTGTTCCATTGCCCCGAGCCGCGTATCTAGAACATAACTGATAGGAGACGCCTATGTCACGTATTCTCATTCTAAACGCCATTCCCGATGACACCCGGCCCGAATTGGAGACGCAGCTCGATAAATTGACTTCGGATCCCAAGCAACATTTTGAATGCAAAGTCATTCGACTTCGAGACCTGGACATAAGGTATTGCACCGGATGCTGGGACTGCTGGGTCAAGACGCCCGGCTTATGTGCCCACAAAGACGCCATGACGGAAATTTATCCGGAAGTGATTGCCGCCGATAGCGTCGTCTTCCTGTCTCCGATTTCCATGGGCTTTGTCACTGCGTTGTGTAAAAAAGTCTGCGACCGGCTAATCCCTCTCGTCCACCCGTATTTCGAAATCTATAAGGGTGAAATGCATCACAAATCCCGTTACGAGAAGCGTCCGGCACTCGCGGTTTGGTTAACTGACGAATCACCCGAATCGGTCGATCTCGACAACATTCATCGTCTTTTCGAGCGATTATCAGTCAACATGAAAACTGATTTTTCCGGAGTTATCTACGCGAAAACAACTATGGAGGATATAGCCAATGCGTTATCTGCTTTGTAACGGATCACCGAAAGGAAACAACGGCAACACGTCTATGATACTCGATGCTCTGGCCGAGGGCATTTCATCAGTATCAGATCAACATATCATTCGCGCTAATCTGAATCGAGTCCAGGAGCATGAATCATTAGTTCTGACACTTCTTGATTCCGAAGTCATCATCATCGCATTTCCTTTATACACGGATGCCATGCCGGGCATCACAATGGCATTTATCGAAGCTTTGCGTCCGCATATCGGGCAATTTGACAAGCACACATTCTGCTTTGTAGTTCAGTCCGGTTTTCCGGAGCGCATTCATTGCGAACCCGTCGAGAAATATCTCATACGACTGGCCGGGATTCTTGGAGCGAAGTACGGTGGCACGCTCATTCTCGGCGGCGGCATGATGATGAATCCCAAACGTTTTCAGATTGTGAACCATATCGGAGCTCGCCTTTCAGATACTCAAGTGTTCGATGAGACTTGCATCAAGAATGCCACCCCTTTGATTCGATTCCCGGTGGTCAGCAGAGGCCTGATGACTCTGGCAACTAAGCTTCCGGTCACTCAATCTTACTGGGATTCTCAACTCAAAGCCAATGGCGCTTATGAGCGCCGGTTTGATTGTCCATATGAGCCTAAAGACTGAAATGTGGGCGCTTTTGCGCTATTCAATGCGAATAGCGATGATTGGCGATTCTTATGAGCGGATTATGCTATCCAAAATAAACTTTGCAATCGAATATTATCGTAACGATTTGTGTTATAATCCAATAGTTCTAAAAATTCGTTGTTTTACATTATAATATTTATCAGGAGTAGCATTATGAAATCAATTAAGAAATTTGTCGCCATTACGGCAATTGTAATGATCATATCCATCTTGTTCTGCGGATGTGCATTACTCGAAGATGATGACCGAAATGATAATGGCAAAGACGACGATCGAGATGATCGCGTAGAAACTCAAGAAGATTCTGATGATGACCGTGTCACAGTTGACCTGTCTGACACAGAGTGGCTCCTCACAATTGACCCTTCTTGTATGGTTTTTGAAAATGGACGGGATTTTCGCTTCTACAGGGACGACGACGTTCGAGATGATTACTATTTCGAAGGTACATATGATTTGTACGTTGATGAAGATGCCATTGAATTCGTCACTGAAGACTTGAAAGAATATGACCTTACCGAAGAAGAAATTAACCGTTTTCGCATTCATGATGATGGTACTGTTCTAACATTTGTATGCTTGGTTTTGCATAATGAATCTCTGATTATTGACGGAGAAGAAAATGTCGATCAACCCTACGATACGCCATACTATGGCATTTGGAGCACAGATGACGGCGATGATACGATGACACTGGTAAACATGAACACCGCAAGTATCGAGGAATATAAGAAGAAGTAGTCCTTCTCTCTACACCCTTAAAATGATGTTCTCCTAACACAATGAGTATGGTCATATCGTGTCCGACCAAAAGCATAGTCTATTCCAACAAAAAGCGAGTCCGGCGACTCGCTTTTTGAATGCTCTGATTATAGGGAAAGAATATCTCAGACGATGTCCTCAACCAATGATTGCCCGTAAGCGTTAAAGTATGGAACACAATCCGAGAGAGGAATCCCAAACCCGGGCATACCTGCCGCGTAAGCGGCCAAATCGTACTGCTGATAGGTCACATAGAAGGTCATCACGCCTTCCAATTCGAAGAACTCCCATGTTGCTCGCGAAAAAGCCTCTTCTACTGAAGTCGAGTATTCGGGGAAATACATGCTCTCTCCTTCCGGCACAGCCTCGATCTGAGCAATAATCTGCTCGAAAATAAAGGTTTCAAAGGCGTCTTTATCCTCACAAATAGAATCAAGCGTCAACACATCTCCGGTTTGAATGTCAAAAGTATACACCTCCGAATAATAGCCACCGTGTGCACCGCCGTAATACATATAATGACCAACATAGAAGCACACCAACCGATCCGAAATAATTGCCGGAACCACCGTTGTTTCCCAGACATTCGGTCCGACCATGCCTTCGCTGCCATATTCATCGTACATTGATATCGCGTCCTCTCGTGTCACACCAACCGACGCGATACTCTCGTCGCGTACGAGATTCAGCACCTCATTCATCAGAGCTGCCAGCTCTTCATGACCCGGGAGCTCAACAGAAACACTTTGGACAAAGCCCTCAAAAACCACGACACCATCATCGGGATCTGTATATGAATCCTCGAAAAGCTCTTCCAATATGACGAGGTCGCCGGTCGACGGCAAAGTCGGCGGTGCCTCTGTCGTTTCGAGTGTTGTCTCTGAGGTGGTCGGAGCGACTAATGTTGTCGGAGAGATGAATGTTGTCGGCGCGAATGTCTCCGATACCTCGGTCTCATCTTCACGATCATCCTCTGTCTCACTTAAGAGACTGAAACCCGAACAACCCGAGACGACCATAGAAAATATCAGAACAAGAAGCATGGCAAGTTTTTTCATGGAATCCTTCTTTCACTAATCACATGTCATAATATAAAATCATTTTAATAAATCTGTTTGCTTGATGCAATCGAATGACCGAAATTGCCTCACTTAACCAAGTTCATATTCGATTTCTCAGGTGCTTATCGTTCATTTATCGATGTAAATAGATTTCTGACTCGAATCTCGCGAAATGTCGGCTTCGAAGACGCTCTTGACTTGACGAATAATATGACGACTATACCGGGAGACAGGAGTTGCGAAATCATTATACGCAGCGCCATCACCAATGCGCCTTTTCCCGACCGCGTCCCGCCATACCATTCGCGAATCGGTCCGACCTCCGAACCGAGACATGAACAAGACCACGGCATATGCAGGAATGAACACGATAGCGCCGAGCGACAAACCTTGCAAAATATGTAAAAGCGATGCTCTTCAGCATCGCTCATCACATTTATTATTTCCGCTCATGCCATCAGTATCAAACATGTTTTTTCGACGTTCAACAATCGCGACGACACTTCCAAGGCAAATTGCGGTCAACGCGATGTGCGTCAAATGCGCCCAAAGATTGATCCCCGAAACAGTCACAATTTGAGACCAATCAAACGATAGCCAGGCAAGCGTTTGCAACGCAAATAGTACTGCCGCGATGATAATCCCGGTCTTCCGGTTATTTTTTTCAGAGGAGAAAATCAATCTTAAATTGCGATACATGAGCGCATTAAACAAGATGATGCCTCCGAGAATCAACACCGCACTAGAGCTGATAATAAATATTTGCAGCGCCTTGCCGGGATATAAGCGCAATATGCCCGAGACATCTCCGATGCCGCCTTTAAAGATGCCGTCCCAGAAAAAATAGGGTGCACCATCCATCAGAAATGCAAATGCAATCGGCGTGATGACCACGCCCGAAAACGGCTTTTTTCGCAATCGAAAAGAAGAAAAAAATAGAATCGCGGCGACGATTGTTGTCGAAATGAACCCTCCGGCGAACACCATCGCCTGACGCACGGGCGACAATCTGATAATGTCAACGTCCGCCCAACCCATACCGTCCCAATATATCCCGATGCCCCGAAAATCACCACCCAAAGCCATGGCGACCAGCCCGTGCCCCACGGCTTCGTGCACGACTACTGCCGCAATAATGGCAAAATAGGTCGCGACCAGGATCGTAAAAAACACTCTTACTATGAGCCATACGCATTTTCTTTTCTCAATCTCACATAGCATACGAATTTCCTCTCTTTTCAGGCATATCTTTAATACGATTGTTCGTTATAATAATCGTAAAGTATCCCCTTACAGGAGGGTCAAGCCCATGAAGAAAGAATTATTTTCAATTGGTGAGGTTTCTAAAATCAAGGGTGTCACAATAAAGGCGCTGCGCTTTTACGAAAAAATCGGTCTACTTAAACCGCATGAAGTCAATCCAACTAATCAATACCGCTACTATCATATTTCTCAGTTTATTTTTCTCGACATCATTAAAGCATCGCGCGCACTGGAAATCAGTCCGAACGCGCTGATTCCATATTTTCAAAGCAAAGATACTCAAGGCGTTTTACATCTTTTGTCTAAGCACAAGCAACTTGCCCGGCTCAAGATGGAGCGCCTTGACGAGGCCATGCGATCAATTGAACATTTCGAATCATCCTTGTCCCACGCACAATCGTCTGATTGCCGGGGTGAGATTCAGATGCGAAGTCTTGCGGAACGCCACATTTTCGTAATGCCCTATGTGCAAGACAAAGACATCGGTGATTACTTGATAGATTATTCAAAATTAGATGATGCCGTCAGTCAGCAAGGGCTGATGAATCTATATGATGAAGGTGTACTTTTCGCGCCAAACGATAACGGTGAATTTGCACCGGCATATATTTTTACTACCGTCTCGAAAACAGCATCCTCCGAATACTGCCAATGCATTCCTGCGGGACAATTTCTTTGTGTTTGTTACAGTGAAGAAACGGCACAGGAGCAGACAGAAAAAATAATTCGGTATATCGTTGAAAACGAGCTTGAGCCGACACACATTCTTCAAGTGGAACTGATCACGGATCTCTTTGAACCCCTTTCAACATTATTTGAATTTCAGGTTCGAATCGACGCTTGACTCTCCCCTTAGGGTATAGATTAGTCTGAAATTAATCAATCTAAACCCTAGGAGGAAAAATATAATGAAGACTAAATCGAAATCAAAAAAGATGGTTTTGGCCCTACTCTTATCCCTCGCAGTGATGACGTTCGCAACATCATGCGCACGCATTTCAGATGAACAAAAAGAGACCGCCAATCGAATGACCGAAAATCTTTTCGAAGGAATTATCCGGGAGGACTACGCCGTTTTTTCGAAAGATTTCGATGCGCCGGTTCTTGACGCCATGGACGAGACGGCTTTTCGAGATCTGACATTATCGTTGCGCGAAGTGCTCGGACCTGATTACAGCATTCAGTGGGTCAGCGCCCAGGCGACCAAGGCACAAGGCAAGGCCATCGGTGTGCATCATTACAAAATCACGTCATCTCTTACTGAAGAGCCAATTGAATTCACACTTTTCGCCTCTGAAGACGGGAATCAGACCTATATATCGGGCTTCTCGATAGAATCAGACGAATAATTCCGAATAGATCACCCGGGGGCGCGACGCCCACCGGGAGTAGTGGATTACCGGCAAAGTCTCTCCCACGCGTTACTCTTGCCGGTAATTTCCGGCTTGCGAAGAGGGCGACGCCCGCTCGGGAAAACGCCGAGCCTTCAAACCGTCGATGCGTCGCGACGACGGTTATGATATACTCAACAATAATAAACTTGTTGCGAACGATATCATGCCTGTCGTTACACTTGAGGTTCGGATGATCTTTTTCAAAGTTATTCTTATCGCAATTTGGGCTCTGGGAGTCCCGTATCTCATGGGTCTTTTATTTCGCGAAAAATGCCTCAAAAAAGACAATTTGAATGCCGGCCACGCGATCGTAACGGGCTATTTTTTGATGTTCGCTGTTTTCTATCTGCTGACGATGCCGCTGCTGTTGGCCTCAGCGTCTCTAAGTCTTTTGGTGATACTTTTTGCATCCGTTTGCGGGCTGACATCCATCATCTCCGTTATCCTTTGCCGCAGACGTATCAAGAATCATATGCGTTCGGGCTTCACTTTTTTCAAGAATTCTTCTGTGATTTTTTGGATCGCAATACTCATCATTATCCTTCAGACCGGCGTACTGACGGTCTATCAGCACATTGACGATGATGACGCATTTTTCGTCGCTACGTCGACCACCGCTGTGGAAACAAATACCATCGTTGAAATCGATCCATATACCGGCGAAGTACTGACTGCGCATCGCATGAGATATGTCATGTCCCCGTTTCCTGTATATACCGCAGTTTTTTCGCGGTTGGTTATGATGCATCCGACGATCGTTGCGCATACAGTGTTCCCGGCTGTATTTATTCCTCTGGCTTTTCTGGTCGCGTATTTATTGATTTCAAATTTTTTCGAGTATAAGCGACAGCCGACTGAATATGCGTTGCTGTTCTTGGCCTTGTTGACGATTTTCGGCAATACTTCGGTGTACACTTCATCCACTTTCCTGCTTTTCCGTATCTGGCAAGGCAAAGCCATGTTGGCGAACGTTTTCTTGCCGGGGATTTTGCTATACGGCACGAAGGCTATGGCGCGGACGCGAGTCAGAAAAGATTGGATTATCATTGCGGCAGCGGTGCTTGGTGCATGCTTATCTTCATCCATGGCCGTTGCTCTCGTTCCGATTCTTTTGGGATTGTTATCCGTGATATACGCCATTAAAAAACGACAATTCTCGCCGATTTTCATGTCTCTTCTTTGTCTTGTGCCTTGTATCATTTGTGGCTTGCTGTACATTAATCCATAACTTTTTCAACCGGAGGATGCGCCTTGATCGACAATCTGACCCAAATTTTTATGGATTCAATCACATCATTTAACCAGTACAAAGGTACCGGAGCATACTTCACGCTGTTTTTTATTTCGATGATTTTCCTCTCTTATTTCTCGTCAAAAGCCAATCCGGACGATCGCCGTATCCCAAAGAAGAACGGTCTGATATATACCGTTTACTTCCCGCTTGTCGCGTTTCTTATGATACTCAATCCTCTGGTCGCCGGCCCGGTGATCCGCGTGATTAAAAATTACGTCTATTGGCGCGCATTTTGGATTATTCCCATGACAATCATCATCGCCATCGCCATGGCATTTTTTGTGGACAACGTGCCTTCAGGGTCTCGCCGAATTATTGCCGCCATAGCCTGCATCGCAGTCATTATCATCAGCGGGCGCTTCATCTATCGGGAAGAGAATTATCAAAAACCCACAAATCCGTACAAAATCCCCGAGGAGCCCGTCGCAATTTGTCTGATGATTCGGGCAGATACGCCGGACTATGCGAGTGTCGCTGTGCCTCAGGAATTAGTCCCCTATATTCGCCAATATGACGCGACAATCAAAATGCCATATGGTCGGTCGGTCAGCGGAAAATACCCGGCGATTATCGCCGAGTTGGCATCCGGATCACCGGATATAGATTCAACCCGAGCGTACCTGGACACAAAGAAAGTGAATTATTTTGTCTTTTACAGTGAAACTCCTGACGACGTCATCTATCCGGACTGGTGTTCTCCGGTCGGGTCCGCGGGTGATTATCATCTGGTTCGTGTCAACGGCTGAAACGATCCGATTCCAAGGCGTTTTATTCTTTAGTCCCCCGAAATTCGAAACGGCTGAATCTCATGATCCAAATGCGGATGATAATACGGATCGCCGGCCGCCAAGACCGACGCCCACTTGGATTGAAAACGAGCCACCTCAGCTTCAAAGCGTGCCAGCTTCTCCGGCGTATCTTCATAGCCTCGCGACAGCGATTCGTGATGGTACAGCAACGCGCCGGGATTGAACACGTTGAACTTCCCGAGCTCACGAATTTTCAGGCAAAAATCAATATCGTTATAGGCTACAACAAACGACTCATCCAGACCGCCGACCGCGTCGAAATTCGATTTTTTCACCATGAGGCAGGCCGCCGTCACCGCCGAAACATTCTGTGCGACAATGGCACGATTCATATATCCGTGAAAATCTCCGGGCTGCCTGCAAAACGAATGCGCCGCAATCCCGCGAAATCCGATTATGACCCCGGCATGCTGGATGTGTCCGTCTGTATACAGTAACTTGGCGCCCACGCATCCGACATCTTCGCGCATGGCGAATTGTAACAACTGCTCCATCCAATCTGCCGCAATGACCTCGGTATCGTTATTGAGAAGCAAAAGATAATCCCCGGAAGCATGCTCTGCGCCAAAATTATTAATAGCCGAATAATTGAAGGCATTCGCCCACGAGATCACCTTGATTCTGGGATCTGCCTCAAGGGTCTTGTAATAGTCGAAAATCTCTTTTGAACTGCTGTTGTTTTCGACAATAAGGATTTCATAATTCCGATATGTCGATTTGTCGCGAATGGAATTTATGCATTTTTCCAGCACATCCTTCTGCTCGCAATTGGGAATAATAATCGACACCATCGGTTCTCCGATAATGTCATATTCGACGCTGTAAGTACCGATCGCTTCGTCATATGAGGTCTTTCCGGAGAGGCCGATACGCACTAAGTGATCGTCAATCGCCTTCGCACCGGCGGCAAGCGTGTAGGTCTTACTCTTCGGGTTCAGCGCAGTCGACGCCTCATGACTGCGCCAATGATAGAGAACCGAGGAGATGTGGTGAATCCTTTTTGACTTCTCCGAGACACGAAGAATCAAATCGTGATCCTGGCTTCCGTCATAACCGGCTCGAAAACCGCCGACCATTCGAACCAAAACCGTTTTCGCCACGAAAAAATGTGTAATGTAATTGTACGAACGAAGAAGATCCGGACTCCAGTCCGGCTTGAAATGCACTTGAAAACGGTTCGAGCCATCTGCCGTAATCTTATCTTCATCAGAATAAATCATATCGGTCGATGGATTTTCGACAATTGCTTTGGCCACTTCGAAAAGTGCCCAAGGGGTCAATAAATCGTCATGATCCAATAACGCAACGTATTCTCCGTCAGCCATATCCAAAGCCGCGTTTGAATTCCCGACAATACCTAGGTTTTCGGGCAAATACTGACACTTGATGCGTGTATCATCCACCTCATACCGGCGAAGAATATCACGAACTTCAGACTTAGTAGAACCGCCGTCCGCCAGACAGAGTTGCCAATTTGAGTATGTCTGACATCGTACCGACTCAATCATCTCCGTTAGCATTGCGCTGTCGGTGTTATATACCGGAACGATGATACTGATAAGTGGCCGAGACGGCCACTTTGCAGATATCTCTCGCTGAACATCAAGATCCGAGTCACCCGGCTCCCGGTTCTGAATATATTGATGGAAGCCTTCTTCATCGCCCGAATTAATCGTAGCGCCTTCGCCATGAGTATTGAAGGCGTCCGAGAAACACTGCCTCGCTTGTCGCTTCTTACCGGTCAAAACCCATTTGACCATGCGAAGCAGAATCAACCGCCGCGAAGCTCCGCTAGCTCGCGAAATAATACCTACCCCGACCCGGACAGCTGAAAAGATCGATAATCGCTTATAGGAAAGCCCCTCTAAAATAAACGTCACACCGTCTTTTTCGCCGGGATCTAAACGCATCACATCCGCATCGTTTTTCAACCATACGAATCGCTCCTTAAACGCACTCGACTGCCCAAGATAGCCCAGTCGTATACTAAACGCCTCGGATGTCGATTGATTAACAATCGGATATAATTTGAGCAAAATCCTCGAATCTGCTTGCCCTATCCATCGGAAAAGGTAAAGCCCACGACGAAAGCGATGCGGAATGATGAACTTGGGGTCGTCACCTATGCATACAAAGCGTTTCTGGTTATTTCGGATAATCGAATCATCGAGAAAATCCAATTGCGCCATGTGCAGGTATCGAAGCGGTGATATCAATCCGAAAAAAAATCGCTTTATTCGATTCGGAGAACGACCCGCCAAACCCGTGACGTTGTCCTTATTGATTTCAGATGGCGACAATGACTCTCCATCTTGGTTATTCTCATCATAATGTTGCATTCGTCTCGCAAACCTCGAATCCGGTTACCCGATTATAATAAAACATACTGATATGATACTTGTTCGGTAGAATGAGTTCAAGTTTATCGGTAGAATGAGCTCATTATCAATAGTTGATGTAACTTCTCTTTCGGCAGTAGCAACGGCTAACAGATAACTTGAACTCTTTTGGATTGCTATTCTATCGCTTTCTTTTTGACTTCCTCGAAACTCTCATCAAGAAGGTCCATGGCTTTGTGCGCCTGTTTCAGACCACCGTGATTATAACCGCTGATGAGGTCTACACTTCTTAACCTGCGTGTTTTCAGGATATTAAAGAAGGCACTCTATATACAAAAACCAGAATACACTTCGAAGGCAAACAGAAAAGCAGAACAACATTAACCGAATACTATTTTATTTCAGAGGAACACAGCGGATCGCCTTCGCATCCGTATCATCGTCAATGCGCCGAGCTTCAACCCGGATTCTTTCCGCCTCGAAAAGATTAGATTTTATAGCCTGGCATCGCTCAAAATTGAAAATAACAAAATTATAACCACCCTTTTTCACGTCGCTTACCTCAGGCGTCATCGAACTGCTGAAAGCAATGCCGTCGTATCCGAGATTCTTGGTATATTCAGCGATAAACTGCGTGGGAATGTAGTCGATCATCTCATCATCATTACGTATCGGTTTCGAAAACATATCCGACAAATCGGCAAACAAATTGGACTTGGCATCCGTCATTTTCCGAGGCTTATTTTGAACCGTAAAATCCAAAAGACGTATATCCTGCAGCACGCCAATCGTCGCGACACTTACCCGCGAACCCAGACGCGGTCGCACTTCCATCAACGCAATATACGGATCGCTCGCACAATACAGGTACGGGATATATCGATAATTTGCACGCATATCGTGCGTCGCTTCCGGAGGCGGCACAAAGCTCTCCTTAGCTCCGAATCCGAAAAAACCAGCTTCCTTATGGATTAACTTCAAGTCATTGACCAGCCTTGCCCGAAAAACCTCAGCGCCGGACTTAAGTTCCAACACCGGATTGGTCGCCAAGTCCTCCAATAACTCGAGCGCTCGCACACTTCTCGGGTTGCGATTCTTATACTGAATCTCTTGGACAAAACTCTGCAAATGTCGCGATCGAAACGCCATGATTCAAATCCTCCTCACCCACTCGAGCAACTCACTCGTTCATATTATCATAATCGAAACAGATCAAGTGGTCTTGAGAAAAAAACAGCGCACTGTGCTGCTTTTGCACATGTGCGCCGATTCATTAATCCTGTAATAATTCAACCGTCGATTCACAACGCATTCGCCTCAAATCAGAGAACGATTAATCCCTCTTAATCGGGCGAATCAATGCAATCGAGACAACCGCCAGCACAGCCGCCGCCGAAGCAATGACAAAAGCCGGAAACATCAGATTAATATCCGTAGCCGCGATGTTTTTGAAATACCCGGCAACATAAGATGACACAACCGCGCCAACACCGAAGCCCAACAATACGATTCCGTAATTGGTCGCATTATACTTCGCACCGAAAAGGTCCGCCGTAAATGCCGGAAACGTGCTCAAGAAGCCGCCGTACGCAAACCCGATACAAGCAATCAGTACATAAATGATATAGCCGGTGGCAAGATTAACACACAGCGCCAGCACCGCGGTCAATCCAAGAAGCAGCATAATCGTCTTTTTTCGACCGAGTTTATCCGACACCGCACCCCAGAACAAACGTCCGAAAGAGTTGAACAATGTAATCGCAAATACGCCAACAGTCGCCGTCTCGGCTAAGCCCTTAGCAACAGCAATCGGCTTAGCGAATCCGATCATCATCAATCCGCCCATGCAAGCGAGCATCAGCGAAAAAGTCAAAAGATACAACTGCGGTCTTTTCAGCGCCTGAGACGGGCTGAGCGCAAACGCATCCGAAGACACCTGCTGAGGCGTAAAACCCTTAGGCGCATAACCTGCCGGCGGGTTCTTAATAAACCATCCGCCAACCGAGCAAACCACGATAAAAATGAACGCCAGGATGCGGAACGAAAAGAGTTCACCCTTTCCAACCACACCTTTTCCAACATTATTAATTATCGCTTCGACAATCGGTGTAAATACGACACCGCCAAAACCCAAAGCCGAAACAATGACGCCTGTAATCATGCCACGCTTATCCGGATACCACTTCTGCGCACAAGCAATCGTCGTCGAATAGATAAAACCCATGCCAAATCCGCCAAGGACACCGTATGTGAGCCACAAGACCCACGGCATCGCCGGAGTAGCAAAAGAAGCGAGAAAAAATCCGACCGCCAAAATGACACCGCCGATAATAACCGTCATTCTCGGACCGATATTATCCTGAAGCTTACCGCCAATCGTACTTCCAATACTCAAAATAGCCAAAAGAATCGAAAAGGTCAGCGCCGCATTCGCATGATTACCTGAAAAAAGACTCTCCGCAATTCCCGCCTGAAACACGCTCCAAATATAAGCGGTTCCAAGACATAGCTGAATCATAATGGCAGCGATCACAGGGATAATCCGTTTTTGTTGTTGCATTGTGTGGTCTCCTTTGATGTCGTAAGTGTTGTAATCCGTCATACCGGCCTCATAGCAAGAGTAATCGTAACACATGTTACTGTCGTCTCCTATATCCGACGATCAAAACGATGCATATGTTACATTAATCTTCACGTTTCCCGACCTAACTCCCTATTTCGAACTTGCCCTACAAATTGTGCCAGACGATCGAACAGCGCACTCAAGCCCTACGCGACTTAACATCGGTAAGTGTTATTCGATCGCACAGCATAGCCGCTTCACCTATACCTTAATTGTCTATTCGTGCCGGCGAGAAACGATTTGCTATACTTTGCTTCTATTAGTGCCGGCGCGAAACGTTTTGCTATACTCTAACACATACGAAATGCCTGAGTTTGTGCTGTTTCGTATGTAATTTCTTTGATATTCAGGCATTTGCTGGCACTTTTTCGTAGTCTAACACATACGAATCGAGAGCTAACTCGCCGTCTCGTATGTAATCCGCTCTTACTACGTCGGCCGCAAACTTAGAGATAATTTCCATTTCTTCACATGTTCCCGAT
>JAAYBI010000044.1 GCA_012718915.1 Clostridiaceae bacterium | reverse complement strand
GGATATCCGAGAGCTGCACGATTAATTGATCGCATGGAAGAAAAGCGGTATATCGGCCCGTTTGAAGGCAGTAAGCCCAGAAGATTATTGATTACACAGACTCAATGGTTAGAAATACAAACTAAAGGAGATTCATAATGGCGACAACAATTATTTCGGGGAAAGAAATATCCAAGGCCTTTAAAGATCGACTAAAGAAATCGATTGAATTATTAAAAATTCAGAAAGAGAATGATCCTAATGCCGTATTTCCGGGATTGGCGGTTATTCAGGTTGGGTCTGATCCGGCATCGTCTATATATGTTAATAATAAGAAAAAATCATGTGAAGAAGTGGGTATCGTGTCGTTTTCTTACACGCTGGATGATTCGGCGACCGAGTCCGAATTAATCGAACTCATCGAGGCACTGAATGTGGATCCTCGTGTTCACGGCATACTATGCCAATTACCGTTGCCTAAGCACATGGATGAGTTTTCTGTCATTAATGCGATTGATCATAGAAAAGATGTAGATGGGTTTCACCCGGTGAACAAAGGTTTATTGTCTATAGGAAGAGATTGTCTTGTGTCGTGTACTCCTTTGGGTTGCTTAATGATGCTTAAAGAAATGAACATAGACATATGCGGAAAGAATTGTGTTATCATCGGCAGAAGTAATATTGTCGGAAAACCTTTGGCCGCATTGATGTTAGCCGAAAATGCAACCGTTACTATCGCACATTCAAAGACCAATAACTTGAAAGCTCTGTGTCAAACCGCAGATATTCTCGTTGCAGCAATTGGCCGTAGTGGTTTCGTAACCGCTGATTATGTCAAGCCGGGTGCGGTGGTTATTGATGTTGGTATTAATCGTGATCCGGACAACAAAGTACGTGGCGACGTCAATTATGATGAGGTCTTCGAGGTTGCCGGTGCGATTACGCCCGTTCCTGGCGGCGTCGGTCCCATGACTATCGCGATGCTTATGCAAAACACTTATCAAGCCTATCTTTCGTTGACTCAATCGTAAAGGAGATGTCTTTATGAAAAATCATCCGGTTATTTATTCCGCAGAGATTATTTGTGTTGGTACCGAACTCCTAATGGGTCAAGTAGTCAATACTAATGCCAATTATTTGGCTTCAGAATTGGCTTCGCTTGGTATCTCTTCGTATAGGCAAATTGTCATCGGTGATAATCACCAACGACTGGCTGAGCAGATTCGGTTGAGTGCTTCTCGAAGCGATTTAGTCTTGTTGACCGGCGGGCTGGGGCCTACCAGCGATGATATTACGATGGAAGTTGCCGCTAAAGTTGCCGGAAAGACTTTGGTTCTCAATGAGGAGAGTCTGGAGACGATGAAGTCGTTTTATCGTCGCATATGTCGAAACATGCCTGTCAGCAATAAGAAGCAGGCAATGCTTCCGGAAGAATCCATTGTTTTTCAAAATGCCAATGGAACGGCTCCGGGGGCGATGTTTAAAGCACATATTCCGTCGTCAGAGGATAAAGAACACGAAGCGTATCTTGTTTTGTTGCCGGGTCCGCCTTCGGAGATGCGGCCTATGTTTTCAACACAGGTTCGTCCGATTCTTGAACAGTATAATAGTGTTCGATTCAAGACTGAATATGTTCGTCTTTATGGCATCGGAGAATCTACGGCCGAGGAGCGCATAAATGATTTGATCGATAATCAGACGAATCCGACCATTGCCCCCTATGCGTCCGAGGGAGAGTGTCTCTTCCGAATCACTCAAAAGTTTGATAAAGATGACGCTTCCGATCTCATTACTCCGGTCATCAACACATTTAAAGAGCGATTTGGTGAGTATATATACGAAGTAGGAAACAGAACGCTGAAAGAGGTCGTTTTTGATATGCTCAGCGAAAAGAAGCTAACGTTATCTTTTGCTGAAAGCTGTACAGCAGGTATGGCTTCCGGTGAGTTTGTCGATGTTCCGGGTTCTTCAAAAGTATTAATTGGCAGCATCGTCGCATATGACAATCGTGTAAAACAGCAATTGTTGGGCGTTACAACGGATGTTCTCGAGAATATGGGTTCGGTTAGTCGCGAGTGTGCCATAGAAATGGCTGAAGGATGCCGCAAGTTACTTAATACTGATATTTCGGTGTCTATTACGGGTATCGCTGGCCCTTCGGCATATTCGACGGATAAACCGGTCGGGCTGGTATATCTTGCGCTCTCGGACAAAAATGGAACGATCGTTTCTGAGATTCACTTGAGTGGCAATCGTATGCGTGTGCGTAAGGTTTCGGTTCTTCATGCCTTTGACATGATTCGAAAGAGACTTTTGGACTATGAGTCATAAGCAGACTGCGTTAACTCACAATTCGGTGACCACACAATCTTCGGATCAGGGGATTGCTTTGGCGACGTTTTTGGTTATCATCGGATTGATTCTGTCCAAGATGACCGGCTTTTTGCGAGATGTATTAGTTGTGAATCAATTCCCCGAACTAATTAGGGAGTCCTGGTCGACGGCTTTTTTGATTCCTGATTTTATTTTCAATTTGCTCGTTGGCGGTTCGATTTCTGCCGCAATTACGCCATCTCTTGCGCGATCAATTCAGACCGGAGACGAGAAGCAAGGATTCCGAAGTGTCAGTATATTTATCAGTTCCGCCATGGTTGTGATGGGTTTCGTCGTCGTAATATGTATGATTTTGGCGGGTAATATATTCCCTGTCTTGTATCCTAAACAAGTCAAACTTGGCATTGTTTCAGCGACCGCATCCTCCGCGCGCATCCTTTTTCCACAAATCTTTTTCATGATGCTTGCTGCCTTTTCGATTGGCATTTTAAATGCTTACAAAAAATTCACAGCCACTGCGTTTGGCCCTGTCGTTTATAACACGTTTGTTATCATTTCGATTGCAATATTTGCGGGCGAAACGAAGCAGTCTTTGTATCTGACAGTTCTCGGTGTCATGTTCGCTGCGATGCTATATTTTTGTTTTCAAGCTATTGTTGGCCGTCGATATCTTAAGTCATTTCGATTTTCGCTCTCGATATCGGATCCCGGATTCAAGAAGTTGTTTTGGATGGCTGTTCCGATTCTTGTGTCATCTTCGATTATTCAGGTTAATCGGATCATTCTTTCGAATTTTGCGGATTCGTTTGATGCGTCACTTCAAAATCCCATTCAAAATGCGAATACTCTTTGGCAGTTGCCATACGGCATTTTTGCAGTGGGGGTCGGCTCGGTCATGTTGCCATCCTTAGCCGGACACTTTGCCGGGAAAGATTTCGATAAAGCGTCCCGATTACTATCGTCGAGTCTAAAGAGTGCCTTGTTTATGACCATCCCGATGATGGGATTTCTTTTGCTTATGCCAGAAGATATTGTCCGAGCGGCGTTTCGTTGGAGTTCAGTTTATACTGACGAACAGATTAAAATTACCTCTCTGTTGCTTACCGGATATGCTGCTGCGACAGTCATACATACGGTAGTTTTCGTTTTCAACCAAGCGTTTTATGCTATTGGCAAGACGAAAGTTCCGTTTTTTTCCGGATTGATCAGCCTTGCGGTCACCATTACGATGTGTACGGTTCTCATTGGTCTTCGTGACAATCCAAATCCGATATATCTTCCCGTATCATACATAACAGCCGGAGCGGTATGTGCATTGTTTTTAGTTGTCTATTATTTCAGGCATCGCGAACTTCGTCCCAGAGAGTTGTCAGGATTTATTTTCAAGAGTCTTATTTGTTTCATCGGGTTGGGATGTATTGTTTTGTTATTGAACCTTATTGATTATCAACCGCAAGTTAAAGCATTGCAGCTTGCTTGGCTCGCGATTCGGGGCATTGTAGGTCTCGGCGTTTACATGACTATCGCTTGGTTGTTGAAAATGCCGGAATTAGAGGCATTTATCAGTAAAGTGACAAGGCGATTTAAGCGTACGGTGTAATAGTAGATTTCTGTGGGAATTGTCGATAATTTTGTTTCGATTCGAGTTGACTTTATGGAATGCTATTAATATAATAATTCATAAAGAACGAATGTTCGATTAGGAGGACAATATGGCCAAGGCAGATAAGAATTCCGGTAAGTCTAAACAAGAGGTTACTCAGAAGATTGACTCAGAGCGTGCGAGAGCACTGGATGCCGCACTGTTACAGATAGAGAAGCAATTTGGCAAAGGTGCTGTCATGAAGCTTGGAGAGCGTGTTAACGTTCAGATTGAGTGTATTCCCACCGGTGCACTGACCCTTGATTTAGCATTGGGAATCGGAGGCGTCCCGAAGGGTCGTGTCGTAGAGATATATGGGCCGGAGTCGTCCGGTAAGACTACGGTTGCACTTCATATTGTCGCCGAGGCACAGAAGGCCGGCGGTACCGCCGCGTTCATAGATGCAGAGCATGCGCTTGACCCGTCTTACGCGGCGAAGATCGGCGTTAACGTCGATGATCTGATTGTATCTCAGCCGGATACAGGAGAACAGGCTCTTGAGATTACCGAAGCATTGGTGCGAAGCGGAGCTGTTGATGTCATTGTCGTGGATTCAGTTGCTGCCTTGGTTCCTAAGGCCGAGATTGATGGTGAGATGGGAGATTCGCATGTCGGATTGCAGGCCAGGCTGATGTCACAGGCACTCCGTAAGCTTGCGGGCGTTATAAGTAAGTCCAGTACAGTTTGTATATTTATTAACCAACTTCGCGAGAAGGTGGGTATTATGTTTGGCAACCCCGAGACAACCCCCGGTGGTCGTGCCCTTAAGTTTTATGCTTCGGTGCGTTTAGATGTTAGGCGTACTGAGAGTTTACGTTCCGGTGGCGATATTATCGGTAACCACACACGTGTCAAGGTTGTAAAGAATAAGGTTGCTCCTCCTTTTAAGGAAGCCGAGTTCGATATTATGTATGGCGAGGGTATTTCCAAAGAAGGATGTATTCTTGATGTAGCTGTAGAACGCGATCTGGTTGATAAGAGTGGTTCCTGGTTTTCATACAAGGGTCAACGTATTGGTCAGGGCAAAGACAATGCAAGACAATACCTTAAGGATAATCCTGCGATGGCAAATGAAATCGAGCAACTCATTCGCAGCAATGTTCCGGTTATTGATACTGCGATTGATGATTCCGAATTATTGTCTTCTGACGATTCGGATATTCTCGGAATTGATGTGTGATGTGTTCGGATCATTTATCATCGGATAAAGATTACTATTCTTCTGCACGGGCATCGGCTATACGATTTATTGGTATTTCTGTTAAGTCGTCCGGTCGGGTGTCTGCACATTTGCTGTCAAAGGGATATGACGAGACTCTTGTGAAGCGAGTTGTAGATGTATTGATACAAGATCAATATATTGACGATTACCGGGTTGGTCGAAGTATTATTTCCAAGCGCAGAGGTCGTCATGCTGAAGGCACGCTTAAGCTTCGTCAGCGCATGTTAGCGATGGGAGTATCTTCCGGCGTTGTGTCGTCGTTGTTGTCCGATTATGTTGATGATGACGTTTTATTAAGAGAGCTTCTTGAAGAGCGTTATAATTGTAGTTTTTCCGATCAACATGAGAACTCGATACCTCGCGAAGAATATCGGCGCATGTATCAATTTCTAATTGGCAGGGGATTTAAGTCTGATATGATTGCTCGCTATTTGATTAATTAATGAAATCGTTTAGAATAGTCCTTGCGATAGGGGGATGCTCATGAGCAAGACTATTTCCAAAAAGAAGGTTTCATTAATTACTTTGGGCTGTTCCAAAAACCTGGTAGATGCGGAATGCATGATTACGATTTTATCTGAATCTGATTTTGAATTAACGGATCAGACCTCAGAAGCAGAGATCATTGTTGTTAATACCTGCGGATTTATTGAGTCTGCAAAGCAGGAAGCAATTGATACCATTTTATCTTGCGCCGATTATAAAAAACCATATGGTAAAGCTGAGTTTCTTATTGTCACCGGTTGTTTGCCGCAGAGATATGCAACCGAAATCCTCTCGGAGCTGCCTGAAGTGGATGCGGTTCTTGGGACGGCTCATTACGTCGATATTGCATCTATAATCCATTCTCTTTTTGATAACAGAGAGCAGGCAAATAAGAAGGTCGTTTCTTCTGCGGGCTCCTTGAATCATTTAAGAACCGATCGATATTTGAGCACGACCACATATGCCTGGCTCAAAATTGCTGAGGGCTGCTCAAATAATTGTGCATATTGTGCAATTCCAATGATACGCGGCCCATTTATTTCCAGACCGATTGAATCCATTCTTGAAGAGGCTACGCATATATATAGATCCGGAATCCGAGAAATCATTCTTGCGGCTCAGGACACGACGGACTATGGTATTGATCTTTACGGAACCAGATCTTTGCCTCTTTTATTGCGTCAGATTTGCAAAATTAGTCCTGATATTCGAGTTCGGATTATGTATGCTTATATGAACGGAATTACCGACGAGCTTATTGAGGAGATTGCATCTAACCCGCAAATATATAATTATCTGGACATACCGATCCAGCATGCGGACGATGATGTTTTGTCTCGAATGAATCGTTCTGATACGGTCGATTATATTGATTTAAAGATCTCAAATCTGAGAAATAGAATTCCGGATATTGTTCTTCGTACGACGGTTATGGTCGGGTTTCCCGGTGAAACAGATTGTTCTTTTAATAATCTGATACGTCAATTAAGCGCTTGGAGATTTGATCGTCTTGGATGTTTCATTTTTTCTCCGGAAGAAAATACTGTGGCATATTCTATGCAAAATCCGATCGATTCGGATACGTCGGCGTCCCGTTATGACGAAGTCATGACGTTGCAACAGGGTATTTCGTTACAAATCAATTTAGAGCGTGTTGGAAAGGTTTATGATGTGACTATTGATTCTATATCGGAAGATGGTATATTTTACAAGGGCAGAAGTTATGCTGAAGCCCCGGATGTAGATCCCGTCATTTATGTTTTGGCTACAGAGGAAGAACTTTGCATCGGTAATTCCTATCCTGTTCGAATCGTTGAGGCAGATGCATATCAATTAACAGGAGTGACTCACAATGAATCTACCCAATAAACTATCTATTCTTCGTATACTTTTTATTCCATTCGTTTTATTGTTTATGTTACCGGTTCATTTTTTCTCGTTTGAACCGCAATCATGGAATGTATTTATTTTGGATATGGGGCGTGTCGTTGCGGGTGTACTGTTCATTTTGGCTTCGTTAACTGATTTTGCGGACGGGAAGATAGCTCGCAAGTACAATCTCATCACCAATCTTGGAAAATTCTTGGATTCTCTGGCAGATAAAATGCTCGTCATCTCGGTTTTGGTTGCTCTTGTTGACATCAGGCGTATTTCTTCAGTCTTTGTCGCAATTATTGTTCTTCGCGAGTTTGCTGTCACGGGAATTCGTTTGCTTGCCAGCGAAAAGGGTGTAGTTATGGCTGCGGCCATGATTGGAAAAATAAAGACGGTAACGCAAATGGTAGCGATAATCTACATACTGTTCGAACCTCTTTTCGTGAAAATCATAATGCAAATACTAACGCGTTCTTCACTTGATGATGTTCAAAGTGTCGTCATTAATATCGGCAATGTATTTTTTCTTGTATCCGTTGTGATGACAATTATTTCGGGTATGGATTATTTAATAAAAAATAAGCATTATCTGACACAGGGCGAAAAATAGTTTGACTTACAAAACAATTGATAAAACTTTTGTCGATTTGCTTGACATTTGTATGTTCATCGGATAAAAACAATGTAAGTAGATTGTATATACAATCATTCAGGAGGTATTCAGATGTCAGGTGATTCGATTTTTGAAAGTGTTAAGAGTATTTTGGTTGAGCAGTTAGGTGTTGAGGGTGACTCGGTTGCCATCGATTCCAGTCTCATTGATGATCTTAACGCGGATTCGCTCGATATGGTTGAGCTGGTCATGGCAATGGAGCAAGAGTTTGGAATTTCTATTCCTGACGAAGAAGCTGAGCGTATCAAGACGGTTGGCGATGCAGTTGAGTTTATTAAGGCTAATTCTTAATTGATCTTTGATGATTAGGCATATAAGCTCCCTTTTGGGGGCTTTTTTGCATTATGGCATTTGGAGACAGAATGATAAAACATAACCCACAACGATTACAACAGCTACAGGATAAGATAGGATATCGTTTTAAAGACATTTCATTGTTGAGAAAGGCTTTAACTCATTCTTCTTTTGCTTACGAGGTAAAAGATTATGAGCTCGAAGATAATGAACGATTGGAATTTCTTGGTGACGGTATACTTGATTTTGTTATTGCAGATGCCCTATATAAAAAGATATCTTATAAAGATGAAGGTTTCCTTTCTAAGACAAGAGCGATGATTGTCTGTGAAGCAACTTTGTCCGATATAGCAGCAGAGCTTGAATTAGGTTCATTCTTACTGTTTGGCAAAGGCGAGATGGCAACGAACGGTGCAGTTAAGGCTTCCAATTTAGCCAACGCGATGGAGGCTCTCTTTGCAGCAATCTATTTAGATGATGGCTTTGATACCGCAAGAAAGGTCATTATCAATGTCATGAATAAATCAATTAATGACGCTCTTGAAGGTCGACTGATTTACGATTACAAGAGTAAATTATTGGAAATCGTACAAACAAAAGAATTTTCGGGACAAACGCTTTCATTCGAAATTATTTCGGAAGAAGGTCCGGTTCATAATCGAGTTTTCACTGCTCAGGCCATTCTGAATGAAATTGTTGTCGGACAGGGTTGCGGAAAAAGCAAAAAGCAAGCAGAACAAGAAGCTGCCAGGGATGCTATTCGAAATAATGGTGTTGTCCCTCACCAGTAATATTTATAATCTTATGATTAGCGGTTTTCATCTCAGCACAAGTTCGTTCCGTTATCTGAATCAAATGTAAAATATATCTTGAGCTTCGACGTTCAGATATTTACAATTATTTCTATTCACATGATTTTTAGTATATAATTTGTATCTATGGATTCTGCTCGAAAGGTTTAGATTAATGCATCTCAGAAAACTCGAAATTCAAGGATTCAAGTCATTTCCCGAATACACGCTCATTGAGTTTGATAAAGGCATGACTGCAATTGTGGGCCCAAATGGAAGCGGAAAGTCTAACGTGACTGACGCCATTCGTTGGGTTCTTGGTGAGCAAAGTGTTCGGACGCTTCGCGGCGGCAAGATGGAGGACGTGATTTTTAATGGTACTCAGTCTCGCCGAGCGATGAATTATGCCGAAGTTTCCATGACAATAGATAATAGCGATGGTCAACTGGGTATCGACTATTCTGAGGTGCAGGTGACGCGGAGGCTGTATCGATCAGGAGAGAGTGAATATTTAATCAATCACGTGAACTGTCGATTAAAAGATATTGTTTCGCTTTTTATGGATACGGGGCTGGGCAAAGATGGTTACTCGATCGTCGGACAAGGTCGAATTGATGACATTTTAAGTTCAAGGTCCGAAGACCGAAGGAAAGTTCTTGAAGAAGCTTCAGGTATCGTCAAATATAAAGTTCGAAAAGATGAAGCCGAGCGGAAGCTTCTTTCTACCGAGCAGAACCTTATTCGTATTTCAGATATTCTCTCTGAACTATCTGAGCAAGTCGGTCCTCTTGAAGAGCAGGCTCAGAAAGCCAAGGAATATCATAAGTACTATGATGACTGGAAGAATTTAGATGTAGCTCTCATCATCCATTCCATTGATTTTACGAATGCATTTTTAGCAACTTCTGATACTCAACTTGCTGATTTGAATAAAGATATAACCGAGCAGGAAGACGAGATTGTCGATCTCCGGGATCGGAATCGTTCTCTTACTGAGA
The DNA here is from genome assembly GCA_012718915.1 of Clostridiaceae bacterium. Taxonomy (GTDB): domain Bacteria; phylum Bacillota; class Clostridia; order Saccharofermentanales; family Saccharofermentanaceae; genus DUPM01. Next base: position 20,610 of record JAAYBI010000044.1, on the reverse strand, counting down.
AATCCAGCGAGATTGAACTGGCACTAGATACTGCTCGTGAAGAAAGGACGTCATTGTCCGAAAAAATCTATGATCTCCAAAGTCGTATTGCTGTTATCCGTGAAAGAAGCGAACAAATTAATGCTCGCTTATCGGCGGGTTTTGATGAAGACCAAAGTGCCAAAGATGAGATGCACCATCTTGAAACCGATATTCAGCGTCAGCAAAATAAGCTTCAAACTCTAAAGAATCAACTTGCTAAATACAAAGAATTATATGCGACAAAAGAGCAGGAAATGCTTAAGCTCAGTGCAACTTTTGATGAAGCCCAAAAAAAACAGGCAGAATGTCGTTCTGCCATAGAAAAGCTCAGCGAAAAAATGTTTGAAGCCAGAGAAATCGCACAAAGTTCCATCTCCGAGCAAATGGTTCTGGACTCAAAGGTGAAGACGCTTGAAAATGAAAGAATGGTTTCTGTTTCAGAGAAAGACAGTATGCTTGCAGTCATTCAAGATTTAGAGACTGATTTTAAAGTGCAAGTCGAGATATGTGCAAAAATTGCTGCAGAACTTTCGGATTCGAATGAGCGTATTCGTGAATTGCGTCAACAAGATGCTCAGGATGCCAAAATACTCGAGCAAAAGAACCGTGAACTTGATAATGTCGTTTATCGTATCAGGACGGTCGAGGAACTCGAAAAAAGCAAGGAAGGTTACCAAGAGCCGGTTCGTCGCCTTATGACTGCCGCTGATAATAATGACAGCGTTCGTGAGGGTATTGTTGGTGTGTTGGGCGAGCTTATTACCGTAGCAAAAAATTACGAAACAGCAATTGAGATTGCTCTGGGCTCGGCTGTTCATAACGTGGTTACGAGTACAGACAAGGACGCATCGAGATTGATCTCATTTTTGAAAGAAAACAAGCTCGGACGCGTAACTTTTTTGCCGATTAATAATATTCGTTCGCGATCTATCGAAGAAGGATACTTGCAAGCTCTTAAGCAATCCCAAGGCTATATTGGTATGGCTTCGGATTTATTGAAGACGGATGATTCATTAAGAGAGATTATTGGAAATCTATTAGGCCGAATTGCTGTTTTCGATACAATGGAACATGCGCTTCCGGTGGCAAAAAAGACATCGTTCAATTTTCGGATCGTGACTCTTGACGGCGACGTCATAAATCCCGGCGGTTCTATGACCGGCGGAAGCATTCGAAGACAGGGACTTGGTCTTTTGGGGAGAACGCGAGAGTTGGAAGAACTCAAGCAACGCTTTGTCGTTTTAGAAGTTGAAGTAGCACAAATGGAGTCCGTTCGAATCGAAAAGGAGCACGAGATCAAGCTTGAAGCAAAACAACAAGCTTCACTTGACGATCGACTTCGCGATCAATCCATGTCTCGTGTCAAAGCTGAGTCGGAGCTCCGGCAACATCGTATTAATCTTGATAAAATTCAATCTCGTCTCGAAAAGGTCACGAATGAACTATCGCTGGTTTCAAAGCAAAGACTTGATGCATTGCAGAATAAAGAAGAGAGCCAAATATTAATTAAAGAATATGAAAATGAGTCCATAAGTCTTAAGTCCTCAATTAGCCGAGCAGATGAAGATACTAAGCAAGTGCAAGCGAGTCTTGATGATATGCGCGCCGAATTAGGGGATTTAAAGGTTTCTGTTGAATCATTGGAAATATCTGCTTCCGGTGCACAAGAAATTTTGGATATGTATTTTAAGGATAAAGAGAACCGGACGAAAAGGCTTGAGAACCTTAAGAACGAGCGAGCCCAGTCCAAAGAAGAATTAGTACATCTTGCCAAAGATGAAGAGGACATGCAAAATATGCGTCAACAGCTTCTCGTTGAGGATGAAGCAATTCGGGATCGTATGAAGTCGCTTAATCTTGAAAAAGAAGAAATCGAACATAAGTTGTCCGGGTTCATCGATCGTTTATCCGCTTCAACTTCAAGACTTTCGTCACTGCAAAATGAGTTAACCCGCGTGGAATCAAAGCGCGAGACGCATATTCAGAGTATCGACGAGGTTAAAAACCGCCTTTGGGAAGATCATGAATTAACCTATGATAATGCGCAAAATTTCCGCATGGAGATTGACAACGTAAACAAGATTCAAAAACTCATGAATGAGCTCAAGTCCAAACTGAAAGCCATCGGCCCTGTTAATATGAATGCGGTTGAAGAGTATGATCGCATCAGCGAACGATTCAAGTTTATGTCCGAGCAAAAGCAGGATATTGAATCGGCAAAGAATAACTTGCAACAAGTGATCGATGAACTTACCGAAGAGATGAAAAAGCAATTTTTAGCCCATTTCGAGCAGATTAATGAAAATTTCAAAGTTGTTTTTTCGGACTTGTTTAATGGCGGTACCGCAGAGATTCTTTTGGAAAATAAGGAAGATGTGCTTGGCAGCGGCATTGATATTAAGGCACAACCTCCGGGGAAAAGGCTTCAGAGCCTGTCGCTGTTGTCAGGTGGTGAACGTTGTCTGACGGCTATTGCTTTATTGTTTGCGATCCTTCAACTTCGTCCTTCACCTTTTTGTGTCCTTGATGAAGTAGAGGCAGCTCTGGATGACGTAAATGTGTCGCGATTTACCGATTTTGTCAGACGGTATACAGTTAAGTCTCAGTTCATTCTGGTTACTCATCGAAAAGGTACGATGGAAGCCTGTGATCGCATGTATGGTGTGACCATGCAGGAACGCGGTATTTCAAAAATTCTTTCCATGCGACTGGGAGATCAGTGACATTTTCAAATGATCATAGTCGCACAGGCATGAAGAGGAGGTAACATATGGGATTGTTCGATGTTTTTAAGAAGGGATTAAGCAAAACGAGAGGGCTCGTATCAGAGGGTTTGACAAGAATCTCTGCAGGTATGGGGCGCTACGATGAAGATATGCTGGAGGAACTTGAAGCGCTTCTTGTACAAGCGGATGTTGGTGTCGGTGCCAGTCTCCATATCATTGATGCCGTTCGAAAAAATATAAAGTCGACTGGTGATGACAGTCAAAAGGCAGTTATGCACACGGTTAAAAAAGAAATCATCGACATTCTCGGCCCGAAGCAGACCTTATCTCTTGAAGACAATTCACTGAATATTATCCTCATGGTCGGAGTCAACGGCACCGGTAAGACGACAACAGCCGGAAAACTTTGTTTGAAATATAAATCCTTAGGGAAGAAAGTCATGCTTGCCGCTGCAGACACTTTTCGAGCCGCAGCTATTGAGCAACTTGAAGAATGGGGAAAACGGACAAATACACCTGTTATATCGCAGACTGTCGGTTCAGACCCCGCTGCTGTCTGCTATGATGCGATTCATGCGGCGATATCAAGAAGGGCTGACGTTTTGATCATAGATACTGCCGGTCGACTTCATAATAAGCAGAATCTTATGGATGAATTATCAAAAATTTCCAGAGTCATTGAAAGAGAAGCTCCATCGGCCTGTATCATGCCGCTACTAATTATAGACGCGACTACCGGTCAGAATGCGGTCATTCAGGCCGAAGTTTTTTCGAAGGCTGTCCGGCTCAACGGTATCGGGATTACTAAGCTTGACGGAAGCGCAAAAGGCGGTGTTGCCATAGCCGTCGCATATACTGCCAAAGCGCCGATTCTTCTTGCAGGTCTTGGTGAAGGGGTTGAGGATTTAGTAGATTTTGATTCAGAGATTTTCACGGAGTCATTAATTCCGGAGCTTTCAGAATAACACATTGAGCCGACAAGTAATAATGCTTGACACCGGTTTGCGATTTGTGTATATTACTTGAAGGTTATTAAGAGGTGTGTGCTTTGTCTGATTCATTACATATTGCCATGTTATTGGATTTTTATGGCCAACTGCTCACGGAGAGAACTCGGTATCTTTTGGAACAGTATTTTTCCGAGGACATGTCCCTTAAAGAGATTGCTGAGAACGAATCCGTTACTCGTCAAGCGGTCCACGATACAATCAGACGAGGAGAAAAGGCGCTCGTTGCTTACGAAGACAAGCTTGGATTGGTTGAGCGATTTATGAATCATAAGCAGGCTCTTCTTGAAGCAATAGATGCAATGGATCGACAGGATTTTAGCCGGACAAGAGATATCTTGCAACAGTTGTTGCAAACACTATAAGTAATCGAATTAGACAAGAGGTAATTCATGTTTGAAAGTTTATCGACAAAGCTTCAGGACATTGTCGCAAAAATGAAGGGCAAGGCTCGAGTAACCGATCAAGACATCAAGGATATGATGCGAGAGATTCGCATGGCTCTTCTTGAGGCGGATGTTAATTACGCTGTCGTTAAGCAGTTCGTTGCCGATATGTCCGAAAAACTCAAAGGCCAGGAGATTCATCAGAGTCTCACTCCGGGCCAACAGATTGTTAAGCTCGTTCATTCTTCTCTGGTTGATCTTCTCGGTACACAACAGGCTAAGATTGCTGTATCACCGAGCGGTTTCACGGTTATTATTTTATACGGCCTTCAGGGCGCAGGTAAGACAACGACTGCAGCCAAGCTGGGACGTCTTCTAAAGGCCGACGGCAAGAAGCCGATGCTCACTTCGGTTGACGTCCATCGACCGGCCGCTGCAAAGCAATTAGAGATACTATCAGAGAAAATCGGCGTTCGATCCTTTATTATGCCTGAGGAGAAATCCGCAGTAAAAATTGCCCAAAAGGCAGTCGAGCAAGCAAAATACTATTTATGTGACACGCTAATAGTCGATACCGCCGGCCGTATGACAGTGGACGACGATATGATGCAAGAACTTATCGATATTGAGAAGATCGTCAAACCCACCGAGAAGCTGTTAGTGGTTGACGCGATGATCGGTCAAGAAGCGGTTACTGTAGCAACTGCTTTCGAACAGGCGATTGGTCTGGACGGCTTCATTATGACAAAGCTCGACGGCGACGCCAGAGGCGGTGCGGCCTTATCTATCAGACAGATTACCGGCAAGCCGATTAAGTTGATTTGTGTCGGTGAAAAAGTCGAAGATATTGAAGAGTATTATCCGGACCGCATGGCTAACCGTATTCTTGGCATGGGTGATGTCATGTCACTCATCGAAAAGGCGCAGCAAAGTTTTGACGAAGCGACTGCTCAAAAAACAATGGACCGAATGCTCAGTAATACCTTCAATATGGAGGACATGCTTTCTCAGTTCGAACAGATCAAAAAAATGGGATCAATAAAGGATGTTATCGGAATGATCCCGGGCGCGAGCGCAAAAGTAAAGGATCAAGATATTGATGACCGCATTATTGACGTTAATATGGCTATAATTCGATCGATGACAATAAAAGAACGTCGGTTTCCGAATGTTCTTAACGCTTCAAGACGCAAGCGTATCGCTGCGGGATCAGGAACTACAGTTCAGCAAGTCAATCAGTTGGTCAAGCAATTCGAACAGTCATCTGAGATGATGAAGCGATTTTCGAAAATGGCAAAAGGCAAAGGAAAAGCTCGAGGTTTTGGTGGCTTCGGGAAAGGATTTCCGTTTTAATTTGGCTTTCACGCATTTGCGTAAAGATAATTTGAATAATCATAGTATGTTGGAGGTAACAAAATGGCAGTTAAAATCAGATTAAAGAGAATGGGTGCAAAGAAGGCTCCTTTTTATCGCGTTGTCGTCGCAGATTCTCGTTATCCGAGAGACGGTAGATTTATCGAAGAGATTGGCACGTACAATCCTTTGACCGATCCTGCTGAGTTCAAAATTGATGCAGAGGCCGCTGAAAAATGGATCAAAAACGGTGCGCAGCCCACGGATACAGTCCGCGATTTACTCAAGAAGAACGGCATCATTTCCTGATTTCGTTTCCAATCGAATATGAAGGAGGAAAGACCGCACGTTGAGTGTGGGCGGATTTGCAATGAATGATTTACTAACTACGATTGCTCGCGCATTAGTCACGAAGCCCGAAGAGGTGAAGGTCACACAAATTGACAAGGGTCATACCGTTGTTTTTGAGTTGTCAGTTGCCCCTGAAGATATGGGCAAAGTCATTGGTAAGGGCGGAAAAAGAGCACAAGCTATTCGCAATGTCATGAAGGCTAAGTATTTGCGAGAAGGCAAACGTGTTGTCGTCGATATTGTCGAATGAGTCCGGATATTTTTATTATTGGCAAAATTGTTGGGGTTCACGGTGTGAGGGGCGAAATTAAAGTTCAGCCTCTCACAGACGACCCCAATCGTTTTTCTGCATTAGATCACGCGCTTCTTCTTTCTCCGAGCGAAAAGATGATCCGTGATATCAGTATTTCTCGTATACGATTGACCGATAGTTTACTTATTCTCTCTATTAATTCATTAACCGACCGAGATGAAGCAAAAAAACTAATTAATCATTATATTGCGGTTGAGCGATCAAATGCCGTTAAACTGCCTGAAGGAAGATACTTTATTAAGGATTTGATCGGCATTCAAGTTATTGATGATGAGCGCGGAATACTTGGTAGAATTTCGGATATCATTTCTAATGGCGTTGGCGCCGATATCATCGTCATTACCCGAAGTGGTAATAAAGATATTCTTGTGCCTTATCTGAAGAGCGTGGTTTACGATGTGGATATTCCTGATGGTATTATGCGATTGAGATTACCTGACGGTCTTTTCGAGATATATCAAGATGGTGTCTGATACGGAGAGCTGATATGCGTTTTACGGTATTGACATTGTTCCCGAAACAAGTTCAAGACATTCTTGGACATAGCATCATTTCACGGGCGACAGCTCGCGGGCTGATTGAAATATCGTCTGTTGATATACGAGATTTTTCGACTAATAAACATCGGAAAGTCGATGATACATTATATGGTGGCGGAACGGGCATGCTAATGCAAGCTCAGCCGGTTTATGATGCTTGGAAAAGTACTGTCATAGACGGGAAGAAACCACATACGGTATATTTATCCCCGCAAGGAAAGGTTTTTAATCAGCAGAAGGCGATCGAATTATCGAAACGCGAGCATATAGTATTTCTGTGCGGTCATTACGAGGGCGTAGATCAACGTGCCATTGATCTGATCGTTGACGAAGAAATTTCAATCGGAGATTATGTATTAACCGGTGGTGAGCTGGCTTCATGTGTAATAATCGATGCCATAGCCAGATTAATTCCGGACGTTTTACCGGATTCGTCCGCTTTTGAAAATGAATCTCATATGAATGGACTTCTTGAGGCGCCTCATTATACAAAGCCTGAAGAGTTCATGGGGCTTGGAGTTCCGGATGTTCTAAGAGAAGGGCATCATCTAAAAATCGAACAATGGCGTCATGGCGAGGCATTACTCAACACTTTCAAGAAACGCCCGGATATGCTGGATGTGCTTTCATTAACAGTTGACGAGTGGATGTTATTGATTGATAGATTAGATTATCAAGCATAATCGGATCCATTCTGAATGCATAAGAAATATAGCTCAATCAATCTGTTGAAAGGCTTGATTTGTCAATAATCTTATGATATCATTCTAAAGGCTTATAGGGATGTTCCGCTGTCTATAGGGCATGAACATCTATCGGAGAAGGAGGAACAATAATATGGATTTAGTTAGAGCAGTTGAGCAATCGAATTTGCGCAATAACTATACTGAAGTTGATATCGGTGATTACGTTAAGGTTCACCTGAAGATCAAGGAAGGTAACCGTGAGAGAATCCAGATTTTCGAAGGTTATGTCATCGCTCGCAAGGGCGGCGGTTTGACGGAGACCATGACGGTCAGAAGAGTATCTTACGGCGTCGGCGTAGAACGTATTTTGCCCGTTCATTCCCCCAAGATCGATCGTATTGAGATTGTCCGTAAGGGCAAAGTTCGTCGTGCTAAGCTTTATTATCTGCGTGATCGTGTCGGTAAGTCGGCGAAGATTACGGAGAAGCTGATCAGAAAATCTTAATTTCATCTGTTTTTGCATTTACTGCTGCTCGGTATAGTATACTGTACCGAGCAGTATTTTTTTAATCATAAAGGTGTATTCATGAGTTCAGAAATAAATTGGTTTCCGGGCCATATGCGAAAAGCCCTCAGCGAGATTACAGACCGATTGAAATGGGTGGATATTGTCATTGAGACTTGTGACGCGCGCATTCCATTTTCGAGTCGCAATCCCGAGCTTCACAAGTTAATTAATGAGAAAAATAGAATAATTGTATTAAATAAGGCCGATTTAGCTGATCCGCATATTACCGGTGCTTGGATTTCTCAGTATGAAGCACAAGGTATCAAGGCGATGGCTGTTGATGCTAATAATAAAGGTGACATACAACGACTTAAGAAGAAGATGGAACATATCTGTCAGCCAATACTCGATAAAGCTGCTGCCCGCGGAAGAATTGGCCGTCCGGTTCGTGCTATGGTTGTCGGCATTCCAAACACCGGTAAATCGACAATTATTAACGCGTTATGTAATCGTAAGGTCGTAATTACCGGTAATCGTCCAGGCGTTACACGTTCTTTTCAATGGGCAAAATCGTCAGATAGCATGGAGCTTATGGATATGCCCGGAGTTCTTTGGCCGAATCTGGGTTCAAAACACAATAAGTTGGTGCTTGCTTTGTCCGGTGCAATAAAAACTGAAGTTACGGATATGATTTTCGTCGCCAGTGAAGGGATGAAGTACATCAGCACATTATATCCCGACTATATTACGACTCGATACCAAGTCCCGGATGTCATAGATGCGGAGGATATTAATGAAGCATACGAGCGTTATTTATCTGCCGCGAAAAAAAAGGGATGTATTTTATCGGGCGGAAGAATTGATGAGGAGCGCTTTGCATCATTGTTTATTGATGATTTCAGAACCGGAAGAATTGGAAGAATTACGCTCGAAGTTCCGAAATAATTCATTTTCAGTATAGTAATTCGAATGGTTGATTGGTGATTCACATGAGTATCAGAGATGACAAATTAATCCAAAAATATGAGATTATGACTCAGTTCGAAAAATCTCTTTGGGATAAGGGTATTTCTTTTGTTGCGGGAATTGACGAAGCGGGAAGAGGCCCTTTGGCGGGTCCGGTGGTTGCCGCGGCTTGTGTTTTATCTGCTTATCGACCGATTTATGGCTTGGACGATTCTAAAAAACTTAGTCCCAAGAAACGAGATAATCTATATGAGCAAATACTTCATAATTGCGTGGACTGCAAAGTAATTAGAATCGAACATGATGAGATCGATCAGATAAATATTCTTGAAGCGACAAAAAAAGCGATGCGCTTGTGCGTTGACGGCTTATCGAAAGTCCCCGATTATTTATTAGTTGATGCGGTAGATATCCGGCACAATAACATACCGATATTACCGATCATTAAGGGGGATGCGCTATCTGTCTCGATAGCGGCTGCTTCAATTTTAGCGAAAGTCACTCGTGATCGAATTATGGAAGATTATGATTTAGCCTATCCCGGATATGGTTTTTCGCAACATAAGGGATACGGTACGAAGGCACATTACGAAGCCATCGAGAAATATGGAGTATCACCGATACACCGAAGAACATTTTTAAAACGAATCCTTTGAAACGTCGAATCATCAATATATTGTCGAAAACGTTCTCTTCATTCAATTCTCTTCAATGATATTTTGAAAAGGGTGGTTGTATGAGGCATTATCAAATAGGATATCGTTCCGAGCAGGTTGTATCCGAACATTTGTCCCGCCAAGGCTATATTGTTCTTGCAAGAAATCTAAAATTTCACAATGTCGGAGAAATAGATATTGTCTTTCTCTATATGAGACGCATTATTATAGTTGAAGTGAAATCTCGGCGAGCATTCTCCGGGTATGGAGATATTATCGAGGCGGTCGATTCCGCCAAGAAGAAGAAAATATACTCGGCCACAAAACGTTTTTCTCACCTAAATGGATTGGAACCTTGTGAATTTTGCTTCATTGTTGCTTGTGTGACTCACGATCATATCGGAAATGCACAAAAAATTGAATTTTTCCCGTTTTAATGCAAGATTGCTATTCAATTAATTCACAATACGCTATAATGATGCGGATTAAGTCCTAAAGATTTGAATCTTGTTGCAAGAAAAAAAGTTTAATATTTCTTTTTCGATTACGGAGGGATGACAAAATGAGATCATATTCTGAATTAAGCAGGGAAGATTTAGCTGCGGAGCGTCAAGTTCTTTTGGATCAATACAATTTACTTCAGGGATTAAACCTTAAGTTGGATATGACTCGCGGCAAACCCGGAGCCGAGCAATTAGACCTTTCGAAATCGATGAACCAAATACTGGGCGACGAATATCTGTCCGAAGAAGGAGATTGCAGGAATTACGGCATCGCCTACGGTATCAAGGAGATTCGAGACTTATTTGCACAGATTCTCGACACCAATTCTGAGCTCGTGATTGCGGGTAATAACTCAAGTTTATCGATGATGTTTGACACTCTGATGCGATCCATGATCTACGGTGAAATTGAATCCGATAAGCCGTGGGCCTTTGTAGAAAAACGGAAATGGCTTTGTCCGGTACCCGGATATGATCGCCACTTTGCAATCACCAGAGATCTTGGTTTTGAAATGATCAATATACCTATGAATGATAACGGCCCGGATATGGATATGGTGGAATCACTAGTTGCGTCGGATTCTTCAATCAAAGGTATGTGGTGTTTGCCGTTATATAGTAATCCCGATGGATATATTTATTCAGAAGAAACATGCAGACGACTCGTGTCAATGAAAACGGCTGCCCCGGACTTCAGAATATTTTGGGACAATGCCTATGTTGTTCATCATCTCTACGAAGATAATCAAGGTTCTATTCCTGATATTCTGTCCTTAGCGCAAAATATGAATAATCCAAACCGAGTATATCAGTTTGCTTCAATGTCAAAAATTACTTTCCCGGGTTCGGGTATTGCATGTATGTCTTCTAATCAAGACAATTTGGCAAGAGCCCAGAAATATCTTGCGACTCGATCAATCGGTCCGGATAAGATGAATCAATTAAGGCATGTAAAATATCTTCCGAATCTTGATGCGGTCAAGATTTTAATGAAGAAGCACGCCCAATTACTTTTGCCTAAGTTTAAGGCGGTAGATGATATTCTTAATCAAGAGCTCAACGGATTAGATATTGCGTCTTGGCACAGCCCGCTTGGCGGATATTTTATCAGCCTGTATGTTGTTGACGGCACCGCAAAAAAAGTCGTTAAGATGGCCAAGGAGGCGGGTGTTGCCTTAACTCCTGCCGGAGCAACTTTCCCTTACGGTGTCGATCCCAGAGACAATAACATTCGAATCGCGCCAACATTTCCTTCTGTCGATGATATCAACAAAGCCGTGAAGGTGTTGACGGTTTGTGTTAAACTGGCGGCAGTAGAAAAATTATTGGGAGAATAATGATGAAAGATCAATATGAGAGTGCTTTAGGTTCGCGTTATGCAAGTAAGGAGATGCTTTATATTTTTTCGCCCGACAAGAAATTTACGACTTGGAGGAAGCTTTGGGTCGCGCTTGCTGAGGCGGAGAAGGAACTGGGGCTTCCGATATCTGATGCGCAATTGGACGAACTTAAATCGCATATTGAAGACATTAATTATGAAATAGCTCAAGAGTTTGAAAAAAAAGTACGTCATGACGTCATGGCACATGTGCATGCCTACGGTGAGCAATGTCCAAACGCCAGAGCCATAATCCATCTCGGAGCTACTTCTTGTTATGTCGGTGATAATACAGACATTATTTTGATGAGAGAGGGTCTTCTGCTTATTCGTAAAAGACTTGTTCGTGTTATTAATTCTTTGTCTGCTTTTGCAAATGAGTACAAGTCGATGCCAACTTTAGGCTTTACGCATTTCCAACCGGCTCAATTAGTGACAGTTGGTAAAAGAGCGACATTATGGATTCAGGAATTACTCCTTGATCTGGAAGAAATAGATTTTGTCATATCCGGCCTTAAACTTCTGGGTTGCAAAGGCACCACGGGAACTCAGGCCAGTTTTTTAAGTCTGTTCGATGGAGACCATGATAAAGTTAAGAGTCTGGACGATAAGATAGCCGAAAAGATGGGTTTCCAAGAAGTTTACCCGGTTAGCGGGCAAACCTATTCGAGAAAAGTAGATTCGCGCGTGCTCAATGTACTTTCTGCCGTGGCTCAAAGTGCGCACAAATTCAGCAATGATATTCGATTGCTCCAACATCTCAAAGAGGTCGAAGAACCTTTCGAAAAGAGCCAGATTGGTTCTTCTGCCATGGCATACAAACGTAATCCAATGCGTAGTGAAAGAATTGCTTCTTTAGCAAGGTATATCATGGTTGATGCATTAAATCCTGCTATCACAGCCTCTACGCAATGGTTTGAACGTACCCTCGACGATTCTGCCAATAAGCGAATCAGCATACCGGAAGCATTTTTAGCATTGGATGCGATTCTCATTATCTATCAAAATATTGCTGAAAACCTCGTAGTTTATCCTAATATTATTCGCAAAAGAATTATGGAAGAGCTGCCGTTTATGGCAACAGAAAACATTATGATGAAGGCCGCTTCCTTGGGTGGTGACAGACAGGATTTACATGAGCGTATTCGCGTTCATTCCATGAATGCCGGTTTGGCCGTTAAACGCGATGGTCTAAAAAACGACTTGCTCGAACGAATTGCTTCGGACTCCGCATTCGCCTTAGATGCCGGAACCCTGAGTGATTTGCTTGACCCTTCGCTATATATTGGACGTTGTCCGGAACAAGTCGACCAATTTCTGCAAGAACATGTTCGTCCGGTTTTGGATAAATATCAATCCGAACTAGGGGATGATAATCCTGACTTGAAGGTGTAATATTTAGAGATTACTTCAATTTAGGAGGAAACCGAACTGATTTATCTGGATAATGCTGCGACGACATTACCTTTGCCGGAAGTCACGCAACTGATTGAGTCTCATTTATCATCACAGTGTACTTTTGCAAATCCCGGATCGTTACATCGACTCGGTGTCTCTGCTATGGAATCTTTTGAAAATTCTCGCCGCCGCGTGGCAAATGTTCTTGGTGCTCAGCCCGAAGAAATTGTATTTACTTCGGGAGGTACCGAATCGATTAATTTTGCCATTCGCGGTTATCTTGAAGCGAATTCGCGAAAAGGTAAACATATTGTTTCAACTCAGACAGAACATAAGGCGACACTGTCCATTTTAGAATATTTATCCCAATGCGGTTATGAAGTCACTTATATTGGTGTCGATGATTTAGGCGTTCCAAAATGGGAAGAGCTCGAAAACGCAATTCGACCGGATACCGCCTTACTTACTTTTACGCATGTCAACAATGAAACCGGGACGATTCTTCCGATTCGCACTCTTGTTGAAATTAAAAATCGTAAGAACCGCTCCGCTGTAATCCATCTTGATTGCGTTCAGTCTTTGGGGAAAATACCATTTAGCCCGCAAAAAGACGGCATCGATCTTGCTTCTATGTCCGGACACAAAATACATGCGGTTAAGGGCGTCGGGGCAATATATATCAAAAAGGGTATTCGACTGCAACCACTTATCATCGGAGGAGGACAACAATCCGGATATCGTTCGGGCACCGAATCAATATTTCTTGCTGAGGCATTTGCTCTTGCACTCGAAAAATCTGTTGAGAATTGTGAAGCAGCATACCAAAAAGTTACTCGCATTTTCGACTTAGTGTCTGCCATCATCATTTCTTGCGGTGGCGTAATATTATCCCCGCCTGATGGATCTAAATATATTCTTAATGCCGCGATGCCGATGTTCGAGGCAGAAACTTTACTGCATGCTTTGGAGGAACATGATATATTTATATCAACAGTTTCTGCATGTGCATCAAAGAACAAAAAAGTCAGTCATGTTCTGACTGCAATGGGGATTGATAAAACGCTATCGAGGTCTGCGGTAAGAATCAGTTTTTCTCGATTCAGCCAAACGGATGATATTGAGAAGATTAGCCAAGCGTTTGAACAAGTTATTGAGCGATATGCGCTTTGAAATTTCGGGTCAAGGGGATAATATGACGGAATTCAAATATGTCGTGCTCGTCAGGATGGGCGAGATAGCACTAAAAGGTCTTAATCGCGGTCGTTTTGAAGCACGCTTAACCAGAAATATTAAGTCTGCGATTTCTAGTTATGGTCGATTCCATATTTTCCAGCGTCAATCTCGAATTTGGATTGAAGATTTATATTCTGAACAACCGGTTCTTGACGATCAAGAAGTTGCCGGTCAAATCATGAGATCCGTCTCAAAAGTATTCGGTATAGTATCTGTAAGCTTAGTGCGTAAGTTTTCAGGCGATATGGATAATATTCGAGAAATGGCTGTCCGATTTATTGAGGACCGTCTCAGAGAGCAGCCATTTGATACATTCAAATTTGAAACCAAAAGGGGAGACAAAAACTTTCCTTTATTATCTCCGGAGATCAGTGGTGATTTGGGAGGCCTGATATTAGAACGATTTCCTCAGCTTCGGGTTGACGTGAATGCACCGGATTTGATTGTTTATGTTGAGATTCGTGACGCTTTTTACATATATGCCGATAAGGTTTATGCGCATCGGGGTTTGCCCGTCGGATCTTCGGGCAAAGGACTCCTTATGCTTTCGGGTGGTATAGATAGCCCCGTGGCAGGATATATGATGGCTTCCAGAGGCATGGAAATTGATGCTGTTTATTATCACTCTTTTCCATATACCAGTGATAAGGCAAAACAGAAGGTTATTGATCTTGCGAAAATTATCTCACAGTATTGTGGTCCGATTAACTTAAATATCGTCAATTTTACGGAGATACAGAAATATTTATACCAAAACAGCCCTCAAGATATGCTCACAATTACTATGCGACGGATTATGATTCGAATTGCTGAAAAGATAGCGGTGCAATCGCACTGTAAGGCTTTGATTACAGGTGAAAGTTTAGGGCAGGTAGCAAGTCAGACTATTGATGCTATCGTATTAACAAATGAAGTCACAAATATGCCGATTTTTCGTCCGCTCATTGGAGTGGACAAAGATTATGCGGTTCAAATTGCCAGAGAAATCGGCACTTTTGAAACGTCAATTCTTCCGTTTGAAGATTGCTGTACGGTCTTTGTCGCTAAACATCCCCAGACAAAGCCGCAACGAAAGCATATGGAATTTGCTGAACGATTTCTCGAAATTGATGATTTAGTAAACAAAGGACTTGAAGGTATTGAGCGTATATTGATTGAATAGGTGTTAATATGAATATTGGCAAATTATCCAACGAAGAACTTAAAAATCTGGTATTTTCTCGTCTTCCGAAACTTTCTGAGAGAACATTACTTGGTGCGAGTATCGGAGCCGATTGCGCATTTATTTCTTTAGGTTCAAAGACCTTAATAGCATCTTCTGATCCCATTACTGCCGGCGGGATGCTTTCCGGCACATTAGCAGTCCATGTCTCATGTAATGATATTGCTGCAGCCGGTGTTCGACCGATTGGCATATTGATTGTCATCTTAGTTCCGCCGCATGCAACGGAATCTGATTTAGTTCAAATCGTAGATCAGGCTTCCGCTTCAGCAAAAAAACTCGGTGTGGATATTGTCGGTGGGCATACTGAAGTTACGGATTCAGTAAATGCGTTCGTCGTAACCACCACTTCATTTGGAATATCCGATGATTCGAGTCCCAAGATTATTGGGAGAGCGCTTCCCGGGGACTCTCTTATTATGACCAAAACGGCTGCCATTGAGGGCACGTATATTATTGCTCATAACCATTATGATAAAATTCACGGCATAGTAGATGATTCGTTAATATCTCAAGCGAAAGAATTCATACACCGAATCAGTGTCGTTGAAGATGGATTTGTTGCGGCTTCTTGCTTAGACGATTCTTTGTCTGCTCCTCAAAGTTATGTTCATCTTATGCATGATACCACTGAGGGCGGTATTTTAGGCGCCGCATATGAGATGGCTGAATTTTCGGGAATCGGATTATCGATTGAACAGGGACTTATTCCGGTTCATCCTGCGACTTCTGCTCTTTGTAAAGCTTGTGATGTCGACCCATTAAGACTGATTGGATCGGGTTCTATGCTCATCGCCACTTCTAATCCCGCACGCATCATTAGTTCTCTCTCGGATGCCGGAATTAGTTCTTCACGAATCGGAACATTTACTGACAGTGGTTATCGACTGTTTGATGAGCTTAATAATTCGATACCGTTTTTACCGCCACAAAAGGATCACGTTTACAAACTTTAAGTCGATTCTCTTTACGTTCTGTCTGCGTTCCAGTATGATGATTTAGAAAAGAATTTACCTTGGAGGTTGTTTCATGTTTGATTTTATTCGCGAACAAGATCCCGAAATTTATCAGGTAATAATGGACGAGACAAACCGTCAGCGTTCAAAAATTGAGCTCATAGCTTCGGAAAACTTTGTAAGTGCTGCTGTATTAGAAGCTGCCGGTTCTCCGTTGACGAATAAATATGCCGAAGGTTATCCCGGCAAGCGTTATTATGGCGGATGTGAATATGTTGACATCGCCGAGCAACTTGCTATTGATCGTGCCAAGCAGATTTTTGGCGCAGACCATGTCAATGTGCAACCGCATTCCGGTGCTCAAGCAAATACTGCGGTATATTTTGCGATGCTCGAACCGGGTGATGTTATTTTAGGTATGGACCTTGCTCACGGCGGACACTTAACTCATGGCATGAAGCTCAATGTGTCGGGCAAGACGTATCGCTCTGAGTTTTATGGTGTTTCTGAAGAGGATATGCGTATTGACTATGATGCGCTGCTTGCCAAAGCGTTGGAAGTACAACCTAAGATCATCGTTGCCGGAGCTTCTGCTTATCCGAGAATTATTGATTTTAAGCGTTTTCGCGAAATCGCTGACCAAGTTGGCGCGTATTTATTTGTAGATATGGCACATATTGCCGGACTCGTTGCCGCCGGACTTCATCCGAATCCGGTGCCGTTTGCTGATTTTGTTACAACGACAACCCATAAGACCTTGCGCGGACCTCGTGGCGGAATCATCATGTGTAAGGAACAGTACGCTAAAAAGATTGATTCGGCGGTATTCCCCGGACAGCAAGGCGGCCCCTTAATGCATATTATCGCGGCCAAGGCAGTCGCTTTCAAAGAAGCTTTATCCGATGAATTCAGAGATTACCAGCATGATATTGTGAAGAATGCAGCCGCTCTCGCAGATGCATTGTCTTGCTGCGGAATATCTTTGGTTTCCGGCGGTACGGACAATCACCTCATGTTACTTGATCTTCGCGGAACCGGAGTATCGGGCAAAGAATTGCAATTAAGACTGGATGAAGTCAATATCACGTGTAATAAGAATGCTATTCCGTTCGATCCTGAGAAGCCATTTATTACTAGCGGTGTTCGTTTTGGAACGGCTGCAGTTACTTCTCGCGGCATGACTGAGGCCGATATGGCGGAGATTGCAAGATTAGTCCATTTAACATTGATTGATTTTGATAACAGCAAGCAAGAAATCATCAATTCTGTTGAGTCGCTCACAAATAAATATCCGCTTTATCCGCATATCTGACGTTGGGAGTTTGGGCTCATGTCAAACCGTAAAGAACCTTTGGCATATCGTATGTCACCGAGAACACTCGATGAATATGTCGGTCAAAGACATATTATTGGAGAAGGAAAACTTTTGAGAAGAATGATTGAGGCAGACCAGCTGTCCTCAATTATTCTTTTCGGTCCTCCGGGTACCGGAAAGACGGCTCTTGCTCGTCTGATAGCTTTGCGAACTTCTTCGGAATTTGTGAAACTTAATGCAGTAACTGCAGGTGTATCTGATATAAAAAAAGTGATTTCGGATACTCATAATCCGATTTTTAATTCAAAAGGACGAACCGTCCTATTTATTGATGAGATTCATCGCTTTAACAAATTGCAACAAGATGCTTTGTTACCGCATGTTGAGGATGGGACTATTATTCTGATCGGCGCAACAACTGAGAATCCGTTTTTCGAAGTCAATAAAGCAGTCATTTCCAGGTCCACAGTACTTAAACTTGAGCCACTTGAGAATGATGACATTGTGGCTATTCTCAATGCAGCAATCACAAATGTAGAGCGCGGATTAGGCGAACTCCAGATCTCTATTGATCCGGACGCAATTCAGTTTATGGCAGACATGTCAAATGGTGATGCTCGAATGGCCCTTAACGCACTGGAACTTGCTTCGGTGACAACTAAGCCTGATGCTTCCGGTATGATTCATATAGATATGTCCGTTGCGTCTGAGTGTATGCAAAAGAGAAGCATAGCTTTTGATTCCGGCGGAGAGAGTCACTATGATAATATCAGTGCATTTATCAAGTCCATGCGCGGCTCTGATCCTGATGCTGCGGTTTTTTATTTAGCTCGAGCGTTGCATGCCGGAGAGGACATTGAATTTCTTGCGAGAAGAATATTAATCTGTGCGTCCGAAGATGTCGGATTAGCAAATCCGAATGCAATTTTGGTTGCTATGGCAGCTTATCAAGGAATTATGGCAGTCGGAATGCCTGAAGCTCGGATTTTGCTGTCAGAGGCGGCTATTATGGTTGCTACCAGTCCGAAGTCCAATTCGTCATATATAGCAATTGAAAGAGCTCTCGAGGATGTTCAGAATCAAAACGGTGGCCCGGTTCCGATGCATATTCGGAATGCGCCTGCAAAAGGAATGAAAGATCTCGGTTATGGTGTCGGATATAAATATCCTCATGATTTTCCGGGACATTATGTATATCAGCAATATTTGCCCGACTCTCGTCGTGATGTCACTTTCTACATGCCCTCAGATAATGGTTATGAGCTTAAAATTCAAGAATGGATAAAGAATATCAACAATAAATCCTAAATATATTTTACTAACCCTCTTCGCGTAACATCCGTTACGATTATTCGTCGTGCCTTGCCATAGAATACACATTGACTAATTCAATATATAACGAAAGGACTTGATTATGGCAATAACATCAAGAGTTTATCTCGATAATGCTGCGACAACACCGGTTCATGCTGAAGTCATTGACGAAATCACTTCAGTCATGCGTGAATATTACGGCAATCCCTCTTCCATCTATACTGAGGGACAAAAATCAAAAGAATTGTTAGAACGATCACGAGATATTGTTGCAAGTAGTATAAATGCGGAAGGACGCGAAATATTTTTCACGGCTTCCGGTACTGAATCGGACAACTGGGCAATTAAGGGCGCGGCATTAAGATATTTCGGGCAGAAGATGCATATCATCACATCGCGTATTGAGCACCATGCGGTATTACATACTTGTGAATCTTTGGCTAAGCTCGGATACGATATCACGTATTTGCCTGTCGATGAAGACGGCATAGTGTCTCCGGAAGCTTTAGCAGCAGCTATAAGGCCCGATACCGCTATAGTGTCTATTATGATGGCGAACAATGAAATTGGTACCATTCAACCTATCAAGGAATTAGCTTCGGTTTGCAGAGAAAAGAAAGTGCTTTTTCATACAGACGCTGTTCAGGCCGCAGGTTCTTTGCCCATTGATATCATAGATCTCGGAGTGGATATGTTGTCTTTATCCGGGCATAAATTTGGAGCCCCAAAAGGTATTGGAGCTCTATATATCAGAAAGGGAGTTCGAATTAATAATTTCATGGACGGCGGAGGTCAGGAACGAAACCGCCGTGCCGGAACCGAAAACCTTCCATATATTGCCGGTTTTGCAAAAGCCATTACAATCTCTATGGCAGACTTGCAAATCAAAGCCGATAAACTCACCCAACTTAGAAATGAGTTGATTGAAAAAGTTATGAATACCATCCCTCATACACGACTCAACGGTTCGTACGAGCATCGTTTGCCGGGAAATGCAAATTTTTCTTTTGAATTTATTGAAGGGGAGTCATTATTATTGATGCTGGATCACATGGGCTTTGCGTGTTCAAGCGGTTCTGCTTGTACTTCCGGCTCTCTCGATCCGTCTCATGTTTTACTCTCGATCGGATTGCCTCATGAAATTGCACACGGATCGCTTCGTGTATCGATTGGGACGTCATTAACTTCAGAAATCATAGACCAATTTGTCGTTTCATTAGAACAGATTGTTATGCGTCTGCGACAGATGTCGCCTCTGTACGAGGATTTTATTAAGAACAAAACAACGCCGATTATTCCTTGCACGAAGTGTTACAAGGAACAAATAATGAAAGAGGTGTAAATTATGTTGTATAGCGATAAAGTTATGGACCATTTTATGAATCCGAGAAACGTTGGTGAAATTGATGATGCTTCTGCATCCGGGACAGTGGGTAATGCAAAGTGTGGCGATATTATGAAAGTCGATTTGAAGATTGAAAACAATATTATCGTTGACGCAAAATTCAAGACTTTCGGATGTGGCAGCGCGATTGCGACATCCAGTATGGCAACTGAGATGATTATTGGCAAGTCACTTGATGAGGCACTCGGACTAACCAACAAAGCGGTTGCCGAAGCTCTTGATGGTCTTCCGCCGATTAAGATGCATTGCTCGCTTTTAGCAGAGCAGTCGGTGAAAGCAGCAATCAAGTCATACTATGAGCAAAATGGCGGCATTCCCGAAGATAAAAAAAATCTTTTTGATGTGTTACAAGAAGACGAACATAGTGTATAATC
>JAAYBI010000001.1 GCA_012718915.1 Clostridiaceae bacterium | reverse complement strand
CAGTACCTGTAGAACTTCCTCGTGCGTTAGTGTAAGATTGACCTGAGCCATTTCTCTTTCCTCCTGTTTTGTTTTTGTGTTGCAACAAACATTATACAGGTATAGGGTCTGAGATGTGGCTCATCTCTTGTTTTTTGAATTTACACCATTATACGGACGTAACTAAATATATCCGAATTTGGCGGTAAATCTTCAGAAAATCACTGCATCGGGAACAGGAAAAATATGAAATTACCGCCAAAAGTTCCCAAACATCCGAATTTGGCGGTAATACATACGAAACAGCACAAGCTCAGGCATTTCGTATGTGTTAGAGTATAGCAAACCGTTTCGCGCTCGCTTGAAAATCAAAGAAATTACATACGAAACAGCACAAACTCAATCATTTCGTATGTATTAGATTGTGACGCAAAGTCCAGGTCGAGCCGTAACTAGCGCCATAATCAATCGAAATCCCCTAATCGTCAGCCCCCATGATATAAAGGGACCACCAGTATTTGCTCATGGGAGAGACCAAGTAAGCAATCGTTTTTCCATCCGGTGATTCGCAAGGATCCTGACCCTCGCCCATTTTGAGAAGCCCCCTGCCGTCCGTGAGTTGGGCAAGGTCAGCTAGGTCAACATTCGAGTGGATGAAAGTATTTTGGCTATCCGGCGAAAAGCAGACACCTTCATATAGCGGGTTTCAACGCTTGCAACCCAAACTGTACATGATTTTCGCGAAAAGCAACATCAAATTTATAGAGTTGACATGTCCGCTACCGCAAAATGGAATCATCGATCGATGGTATCTACGTGTTAAAATGATGAAAGGGACAGGTTGAGGTTATGAATATGAGTTTAGGTGAAAACATTCAATTTTACAGGAAAAAAGTGGGCGTGACGCAGGAGCAATTGGCGGAGCGTCTCGAGGTCTCGAGGCAGTCGATTTCCAAGTGGGAGTCGAATACGACATACCCCGAGATGGACAAATTGCTCCAGATGTGTGAGATGTTCTCGTGTTCTCTCGACACGCTTCTGCGAGGTGACGCGGAGAGCGCAACGGTTGAAGATACGGAGAAATATGATCAACACATGGATGGATTTTCGCGTGCGATATCGATCGGTGTGGGGCTCCTTTTTTTCGGTGTTTCCGTGCTGCTGTTCTTGATGTCGATTAAGGTTATGATGCCTTTGTCCGTAGCGGCGATGCTGGTCTTTGTGGTTTCGGGTATTCTCGCAATGACATATGCCGGAATGGGGCATGATGCTTATACCAGAAAACATCCGAATATTCGGCCGTTTTACACTGAGGATCAGATTGAAGACTCTGAGCGGCGGTTTCGGTTGACAATGACTTTTTCGATAGGTTTGATGTTCGGAAGTGTACTTTGGTTGGTGTTGAGTTTTGCCTTGCCGACCGTCGGCATTTTCGGAAGAGAACTTTATATCGCATTGTTTTTGCTGATTCTTGGCATTTCTATAGCAATTATGACCTATAGCGGTATGGACAAGGATAAGTTTGACATCGAAAAGTACAATCGATCCAATACGCCTGAGGCCAAGTTGGCAGAAGCCGAGAACACGGGAGAGAACTCTGCGGTCGGGAAGTGGTGCGGGGTGGTCTTTATGCTTGCAATCGGAGTTTATCTGGTACTTGGCTTTGGTTACCATATGTGGCATCCCGGCTGGATAGCATTCCCGGTGGCGATATTTTTGTGTGCTATCGGCGCTATTGTCGGCGGAAGCGGAAAAAAAGCCTGATTCCGAGCCGGACGCATTGAGAAGCAATTTAAGAAGTGAAGCATGATCCGACAGATCAAGTGGCATTCGCCTTGTGAAAAGGAGATCGTCCGATGAGAGACGAACGTTTGATTGCTCCCTGCGGTATGAATTGCGGCCTGTGCGTTGCGTATTTAGGACAGAAAAACGACATTAACAAAAAAGGATTACATCGGACGTATTGTCCCGGCTGCATCCCTCGCGGAAAGCACTGTCTGCATATGGCGGACAGTTGCGAAAAAATGGGGAGCGGCCGGGTGCGTTTTTGCACCGAATGTGAGGATTACCCTTGCTCGCGCCTGAAGCGGCTAGACAAGCGATATCGCGACAAATATCACATGAGCATGATTGCCAATTTGGATGAGATCCGCGAAAAAGGGATGGACGCATTTCTCAAGAGTCAGGAAAAGAATTGGCAGTGTCCGACCTGCGACGGAACAATCTGCTGCCATAACGGCTTATGTTTATCGTGTGATCTGGATAAGTGGTTGAAGAACAGAAAATACCGTTGGGGTGAGGAGGACGCCGGTGGCAAAGCCGAGAAAAATGCTCAATAACTGGGAAGCGCCTTACATACAAGCGCTTATCCGGCAAATAGAAACGCAGAGTAAAACGACGCTGGCGACCTGGGCGATCGACTACTCTGAAGATGTGTTAGTCCCAATATGGAACAAACATTTTCCGGGTGACCGTCGTCCGATTTCGTCTATTTATTCCGCGAGAGAATGGCTGTCGGGAAGGATAAAGCTACCGGAAGCGAAGCGCGTCATCCTGTTATGTCATCAGGCCGCACGCGAAGCAGACGGAGTCCCTTCCGCACAGGCTGCCGCGCGAGCCATTGGTCAGTCCGCGTCGACGATACATTCGGCGCGTCATTGTATCGGTCTTCCGCTCTATGGTGCTCTTGCTGTAGCATACGATCGGATCGGATCGGACGCGAAATGGGAGACTGTGGAAAAAGAAGCGGCTGACGAGTGCGAACGGATGCTGAGATCACTCAGATTGCTATCAAGATCTGACGAGAAAAACCCGGCGAAAATTACTTGGCATTGCTGAAATAATGACGGATGTCATTTCTTTCAATAACCAAATTACCGAAATGTTCGTTTCGAGATCTATTGTTTGCTCTGAATGGGTATGATTAATGAAATAATTGTTTTGAAAACATAAAATCGGCAAGAAATTGCCCATTTTTCTTAAGATATAAATAATACTTAATACAAAAAAATAGTCGTTTTCCGTTATACTTAGATAGTGTGAGTCGTCGTTGCGCAATGCGGAGGAATCGATATGCAGTACGAAGCGAAAACAGTCCGGGAGTATATCGATTTATTGCCGGAAGATCGAAGGCCTGTTATAGATCGACTTCGACAAATCATATCTGCGAATTTGCCGGACGGATTTGAAGAACAGATTGCCTATGGCATGATATCCTTTTCGGTTCCTTTGTCACGCTATCCCGCCGGCTACCATGCCAAAAAGGGAGAGCCTCTGCCGTTTATTTCGCTGGCTTCTCAGAAAAATCACGTTGCGCTTTATCACATGGCCCTTTACTCGGAAATTTCTTCGGGAGTTTCCCCGGAAGGTTCCACGGACGGTTCCTCACAAGGTTCCACGCAAGGTTCCCCACAAGGTTCCATCCTGAATTGGTTTTCCGAAGAATATCAAAAACGCCTATTAGCCAAGCCGGATATTGGGAAAAGTTGTATTCGATTCAAGAATATCTCGTCGATTCCGTATGATCTGATCGGGGAACTGTGCCGGATGATTACGGTTGATGAATACATTTCGATTTATAAAAAAGCTTTGGAGGGTTCACGATGAAAGACTTTAACAGAGAGAATCTGCACTTTTCACTTTGTGGTCTGAACTGTGGACTCTGCCCGATGAGAATAGACGGCTATTGTCCGGGGTGCGGCGGTGGTGTCGGGAATCAATCCTGCGCCATAGCCCGGTGCAGCATCGAACATGGGCGTGTTGAGTATTGTTATCTGTGCACGGAGTTCCCTTGTGAGAGATATGCGGGAGTTGATGAATTCGATTCTTTCATTACCCACGCACACCAACTCAAAGATATCGAAAAAGCTCGGCAAATCGGAATCGAAGCATACAACGAAGAGCAGAGACTTAAGTTGGTTCTTCTTCGAGATTTGCTTTCTCGATATAATGATGGGCGAAGAAAAACATTTTACTGCGTGGCGGTTAATCTTTTACCGATTCAGGATGCAAGAGAAGCTTTTGATCGTGTTGTCGCCAAGCGCGGCTTTAATCAATTATCGCTTCAGGAGCAGGCCGACCGAATCGGGACGGCGTTTGAAGAGATTGCAGAAGCGAAAAATCTCCGGCTTAAACTGCGAAAAATGAGCCGGTCCATATCTGAATAGCACGGAATGAGATGGATTAATAAGCGTCCGGATTTATCGGGCAATCGTCGTGGCGGTGTTCGAATTCGCAAGTAATTGTCGCTTTTTGCCTCGGATTTTCCTTAGATTGTTCATTCTCTTTGTATTTCTTTGATTGATAATTAAACTATTAATCAATCGGAGAAGCGAGGTACTTATGCGATTTTTGAAGCGTGTCTGTTCGGTGATTCTCATCTTAGCTCTGGCATTGTCAGCGGTTGCCTGTTCGGCAAAAGAGGCCGGATTTCTGGGGTCGAACCCGACAGTGTCAGCCCGGGGAACGAATAGTCCTTCCGGCGAAAACGATGTCGCTGCAAACGCTGCCGGTTCCGAAGATAAAATGGAAGCTGCCGTCGCACAGGAAATCGTCATTGATCCCGCCGCTTACAGATACTATGAATCTCAGGATCTGGCGATGCCGGCGGCCGGACAGGGTGAATATGTATCGGTCCACGGTGTCACAAAGACCGAGTCAGGCTTTGCCGTCTTATTCTTTGTCTATTCGTTCACCGGAGAATACTATCAGGCCGTGGGATATTCGGTGATCGGTCTTTACGATATGGATGGATATCTCCTGAGTTTCGAAGAAGTCAAACTACCTGATGACGGTACCATCTGGGGAGATGCGATCAAGATGGTCCGGGTGCCGTCCGGGGGATTCGCCATCCTCTTTTCCAGTCCTCTGGGCAGTTACCGCGTTTGTTATTTTGACGACCAAGCTCAATATATTGATTCGGTGGGGATTGGGTCGTTAGAGCAAGGCAATTATTACTACCATCTGTATATTTCGGAATCTGAAGAGATATATGTCGGCGGATATGGGGTGTTGAACTCCTTTTCGAGAGATGGAACACTACGATTTGAAAATGTGAATATGAATGTTGACGGTCAGATTTTCGAAATTGACGGGAAGCTATATGTCAACGGACATGTAAGTGTCGGCAACGGAAGGTATGAAGAGGGTTTTCTTGAGATTTTTCCGGACGGCAGTGTGGCCCAAGATTCCGCAGGCATTTCGGTGCCGGATTGGGATTATGTGTCGCACGACGGATCACTTTACTCTACAAATACGGATAGTTTCTATCGATTTAATATCGAAGAAAATATCCCGGAACCCCAGTTTTTCTGGAGTCGAACGGGTTTAGTATCGGGCAACTCAAGGCGCTTTGTTTATCCCATGAACGAGGATATATATGTGTGTCACCTGGTGGAATGGAACACGAACGAGGAGTCTCTTCATCTGCTCGTGCGCCAGCCGGAATCCTTCATGTCGGACAAAGAAATCATAACCATCTCCGCCGGTTCAGGAAATGTGGGATTGCAACAGGCCGTCGTCGATTTTAACGCCGCTAGTGACCAATACTGGATTGAAATTGTGGACTATTACCAACGATACAGCAACAATATCGGAGTGGATGTGGAGACCTATAAAGCAAATCTTGAGGCGGCGGACCTTCGCATCCGCGCGGAGATATTGGCCGGGGAAGGGCCGGATATGCTCTGCGGGACATTCGACGAGCTGAAGGAATATCGGGACGCCGATATGCTCAAGGATCTGATGCCGATGATTGAATCCGGCGAGAGTATTCATTCGGAGGACATGGTGCAGAGCATTTGGAATGCATGTATAGAAGGGGATTCGATGTATATCGCGCCACTCACTTTTGAGGTAGTCGGAATGTACGCATCCAAAGAGTACTTTGGCGACCGAACGGGCATCACATTCGAAGACAATGCAGAAATCATCGCCGGTCTTCCGTCAAATGTAAGTTACGGATACAGAGGCGAATATTCGAGGCTGCTGTCGGAACTTCTTGCCTTTTCCTCTGATTATTTTATCGATTGTGAAGCAGACGTCGTCGACTTCGACAACCCGGAGTTCGGGTTGTTGCTCGAGTATGTGAAGACGTTCGGGTTACCACCCTATGACCCGAATCAGTCGTATGAAATTAATGAAGAAGAGATGGTTTCCTCGGAGGATCTGTGGCCGAGAGGGGAAGTCGTTATTCCCGGAACCTGGTTGGGAGAGCCGTGGATTTATGCAGATATCCAACGTGCCGGGCCGGCCGGCCTGACCTTTTGCGGTTATCCGTCGGCAGACGCTTCAGGCCCGATGGGACACATATCTTTCGCAGTGGCTATTATCGATAAAGAACAAACATCCGCTGCCTGCCAAGCAATCTTTGACTCTCTTTATACCGAGAAAATCCAGAAAGCATCAACAGCGGATATTGAGAAATACATGTATGACAGCTACCCGATACTCAATTCTCTGTTTGAAGAGTATTTGCTCTTGCCCCAGGAAATGACACCGATCCAAATGTGGAACATGACGCAAGAGCCTCAGAAAATCACCGAAGCCGATGCCAACGCGGTTCGAGACATCGTCAATAGTGTTACGGAGATATACGTCACATATCCGGAGCTCGAGCAGATTATTTTAGAGGAGGCCATGCCCTATTTCAACGATCAGAAGACGCTGGAAGAAGTCTTGCCGCTCATACAGAACCGGGTGAGTCTTTATATCGCAGAGCGGGGGAGGATTTGAGGCGTTAGGGATTGTCGGAAGATTTATTCTCCAATATGAATTCAAAGGGCCGGCTTTGGTTGAGCCGGCCCTTTGAATCTACCGATATATATTATATTACCGGACTCCTTCTGATTGGTCTTATCACCGGGATGTCCTTGCATCTGTTGATTGATATAACATTATTCGACCAGCGTCACGACATCTCCCTCAACGGTCATCGCCTGCTTGTTTGTAATCGGTCGTAATGCAAGTGAATCGCCGTATTTTGCGATGACCTTTTCGCAAGCCTTTTTGAACGGAAAACTGGCATAGTGGGGAAGCGTATAAAAATCCACCAGATTCAGGGCGTCAAAGTTGTCGAGAAGAGGCGCCTTGCCGACCGGATCCATCATGTCGACGTATTGGATGTTTGGCGATGTGATAACTGAGCCGGCGGATTCGCCGATGTATAACCGGCCGGCGTCGACGCACTCGTTGATGATTTTGTCAGCGCCGCTGCGCTTCATCTCCTGAAGCAGGTAAAACGTGTTGCCGCCGGAAACATATATAAAATCATTACCTCTCAGCTTTTCGGAAATCTCCTGCGGGGTCGCCTGAGCAATATCCAGTTCGTCGATCTTGATGCCGAGCTTTCGAAAAATCTTGCGAGCCGACTCGATATAGAAAGTAACCTTCTCAACATTTCCGGCGGTCGGAATAAAGGTCACCGTTTTGCCCGCCAGATCGGGGCCGGCAAATGTAGATAACAAAGAAGAGGTATCCGAGAAAAATGAGCAGAGAAACAACTTTTTCATAATGAAAGTCTCCGTTCTTATGATGATAATCGGCGGATGGGATGGGTAGACATAGCAATCAATTGCTGTGAGAGGGCGAGAGTCTTAGTTCAAGTATTATTGTATTTCAAGCTCGAGAATAGAACAAGTGTTCTTTTTGGGCCGAGAGGACGTTTGCACTGATAGTTTGGGATTAGCCTGCGCATGTCGGGCTTCTGTCAACGCGCAAATAGATTATGAAAATACGGCCTTAGACTGTAGTTCAGCTCTCGACCCTCCGCGGGCTCGCCGTGTCCCGAAACTACCGGCAAAACCGCTCTCGCACGACACTTTTGCCTGTAAATCCTCCCCTCCGAAGGCTCGCCGAGGTTCAAAACTACCGGCAAAACCACTCCAGCACGGTACTTTTGCCGGTTTCCCCTGTGCCGATAGCCCGACCCTTCGATGTCAGCAACTGCTATGTCTGCAGCCTCTTTACCGATATCCTTGAACAGCGGACTCACCCGGATTTGCATTACAATAATCAGATAAATATGCAGACGAAAGGAAATGAAATTGCATTAGTGCACATATAAAATTGCCTCGAACGCCATTTGAATTGACATAATGCAAGAATCGTAAACAGATTATGCAATAAGGACCATATTCGAATTGACTTGCGTCTCGGGGCGTGCTACGATGAATCGTAAAAATAGGTGAGTGATATGACAAAGGGTCAAGTAGAGGCAAAAATCAGTGAAGCCATCAGTAAGTTCGAGACGGAGCATATGGGTCGAGGCCCGAAGCAGATTCGAACACGGATTGTGCAGGATCTAATCATCATCAGACTCAAGGGCTTCCTAAGCCAGTCGGAACAGAAATTGGCAGAGGACAGTCAAGGAGTTGAACTGTTGAAGAAGGTTCGAACGATGCTTTTTGAGGGCTCAAAGGATTATCTTATCAGCATCATCAAAGGAATCGTCGATGTTGAGGTCGTCAGTACCCATTCGGACATCAGCACGAAGACCGGCGAGAAAGTCATTATTATTTCGCTCAGCGAGAATCTTGAAGATCAATTTTCGAAATGAGCAACGCAACATAATAGCGGAAGACCAGGTCGTATAGTTCTTAACTAGACGTAGCGTAAGCCGATATTCGGACTCTTGAGGGAGTGCGGATATCGGTTTTTTTGCGAACAGGAAGCAAAAATAATATCACCATTTTGCCGAAGTACCGATGCGTAAGGTGCGGCATAAGAAACGGAGAATAAGAGATGGATGTGTTGAAGAAAATGATTTTACCTGAGGCTTTGGAAAAACTACTTGATGGGCGAGAAGACATCATTATACCGGAATCCAGAACACAGCTATTGTCTCTTGCGCTGGGGGGTGAAGGTCGCGATTTTTTCGAGGTCGAGTACCAAGTGCCGGATAATGGCGTGGTCGTTGAGGCGACGGTTTCTCTCTGTAAGAATGGTGCGGTCGTGAACTATCCGGATATTTATATGCGTCGGAGAGACCCGGATTGTATGGTTATTGCGGATGACGGGCGTTCGGATAAGGAACGTTTTTCGGACCGCTATGGTGATGATTTTTCGGCACTTCGCAACAAAGCGCTCCATTGGTTGACGGAGAGACGTCTCATTGTCATGCCGTTTATGGCGGGCGGCAACAATCTGGGATACCCGGCGATACTTATTGCTCCGGAAAATGCGGGCTTTTTCGCGGCGGGACTAGCGGATTTGCAGGGCTTTATTCCGGCTCGGGAGATTCCGGATGGATTTGCGCCAAGGGCGGTGATTTATCTGGCGCCGCCGTTCAGACATACGCATTTCGACGGGCGACAAATGGTGGTTCATAACCGCCAAAGCGATGTTTACGAACTTTTTTCGTTCAATCTTTATCCCGGTCCGAGCGCGAAAAAAGGCGTGTACGGCGTCCTGATCAAGATTGGTGAGGAAGAAGGGTGGATTACCGCTCATGGTTCGACCGTCAAGATCATCACGCCCTATGATAATTCTATCTCGATTATGCATGAAGGCGCCAGTGGCGGCGGTAAGAGTGAGATGATTGAAGAGATTCATCGTGAGCTCGATGGTCGTATTCTCGTCGCGAAAAATTTGATTACCGATGAGAAGCTTTTAATTGAGATGTCTGAGACTTGTGAACTTCGTCCCGTGACTGACGACATGGCGTTGTGTCATCCGAAGCTTCAGACGGAAAGCAAGAAACTGGTCGTGACGGACGCGGAACAGGGGTGGTTTTTGAGAACCAATCATATCACCCATTACGGTACCGATCGATATCTTGAAAACATGTGCATCCATCCGAAAGAACCACTCATTTTTCTCAACTATGACGCGGCGGTCGGGTCGACCTGCCTACTGTGGGAGCATATTATGGATGCACCGGGAAAACCTTGTCCGAACCCGAGAGTCATCATGCCGAGGCATCATGTGCCCAATGTTGTGAGCACCCCGACCGAAGTGGACGTCAGAAGCTTTGGTGTTCGTACCCCTCCGTGCACGGCGGAGCATCCGACTTACGGGATCATCGGCATGCTGCATATTTTACCACCGGCGCTCGCTTGGCTGTGGCGCTTGGTCGCTCCGCGCGGCCACGACAACCCGAGTGTTACCGAAACCGACGGCATGGAAAGCGAAGGCGTCGGATCATACTGGCCCTTCGCGACCGGAAAAAAAGTCGATCAGGCGAACTTGCTTTTAAATCAGATTCTGCAGACGCCCAACACAAGGTACATCCTATTACCGAACCAGAATATCGGAGCATACAAAGTCGGCTTCATGCCGCAGTGGATCGCAAGAGAATACTTGGCACGCCGAGGCGGTGCTCGTTTTTCTACCGAGCAGATTCGAGAATCGAAATGTTCGCTTCTCGGCTACTCGCTCAAAAGCATCAAGGTCGAAGGTAAGATTTTGCCGAGAGAGCTTTTGGAAGTCGATCGCCAACCGGAAGTCGGCGATGCGGGATTCGACGCCGGTGCGATGATACTCTCGCAGTTTTTCAAGCGAGAGCTCGAAAAATTCGACGCCCCGGATCTGGACCCGCTCGGCAAAAAAATCATCGAGCTGTGCAAGAGTGACGCCGGCGTGAAAGACTATGAAGCATTAATTCCGATTCATTTATGATGGGATAACATCGAATGAAAATGCGCGAAAAACGAATCGAAAAGCAAGAAACATACGCCGATCGCCGTCACCGTGTGTTTCCAGGTCTTTTCGTGACTATCGCGTGCGACGAGAAGACTTGATCCCTGCATTCGCGAGTTCCATTGGATTTCATCGCCTGCATAGGGCTGTGGGTTGTGGGTTGTGGCGCTGTGGACCTTGGCGCCCTGGGTTG
>JAAYBI010000043.1 GCA_012718915.1 Clostridiaceae bacterium | reverse complement strand
ACAGTGACTGGGGCACGGTAGCTCTTACCCATCCCACCAAGCCCGATGGTAGTCCCGATCATGGAAAAGCTATCCTTTCTGCCGGTACGCCGGGGTATTATCAAGTCCAAGCCCGAAATGGCTCGTCAGACACATGGAAATACTCCGCGGAAGTTCTGGTGGACTTTGATATAGAATTGATTTCACCGGGGGATGGACATAAAGTGGTTTATTCGTCCGACCCCAATGGCGTGCTAACCCTAAATTGTAGTGCAAGTTTGACCTGCGGGCATACAGTCGATCCTAACTTGATATCTTTTGATTGTGAGGCGATTGGCAACTCCGTCAAAGATGTCGGACCAGTTACACTTGAAAACGGTATATATAGTTGTATAATTACATTTACGCACCTGCCAGAAAACAATAGCGATTTCGGACCTAAAACAGTGAGTGTCAAATATAATGGAGTGGTTAAAGATTCAAATCAAATCGAAGTATATTTCCCTCATTCCGAAATGAACTGGCCGGGAGCAGCACCAATAATCAGAATCGATTCTCACGGAAATCCTTATGAAGATTGGGGCAGAACGGCGAAGAATTGGTATTATTATTATAAACAAACATGGATTTATTCTGTTGCTCCTTGTGAATATAGCTACCAAGGGAGCCGGTGTATGCCGTGGGACCATCCGAACTATACTCCTTATGTAGGTGCGTTTACGAATAATTATACAGTAATACAATATACCGACTCAAGAAGTGGAATTAGTGTAAAAAACAGCGGAGAAACGATGAGGGGAATAAACGAATTTGCCTATGCATCATTCCATGAATATAAGCATCATGAGGATTACACTTTGTGGTGGGGAGCAGAAGGAATTCAGCCGGATGATGACATTGATGGAGACCGGGTGCCTGATTATCTCGAAAATGGTATTGGCCCAGCTGAGGGCGGTCCGTATTATAATTGGACTCAGAATACACATCCGCAACAAGCAGTCGGTGGGTTGGATGATCAAGCAATAGCACTATTTGGACAATTAATAGTGTTTGAGGCTGAAGAAGATTGGGCTTATCCGGGTAGCAAATGGTATTAACTAACTCTACTATTTAATGGGAGACAAGGCATGAACCGATACAACATTATGTTCTTAAGTTTAACGGTTTTCGTGAGTGTTCATTTGTTCGCAAGCAATGGAGTAAGCCAGGAAGCCATTAAGGATTCTCTGGAGATTATTTCAAGAAAGGCTTGGAATGTGCCGGAATGGCTGCATAGAGAACAGATGCGTACAGACATTGATTATGCCGCCAAAAAGCAGCTTGCTGAACAAGGCAGACAGTTGTGGGAAGAGTATGACAGGACCATCAATGAGGCCATCGAGCTTTTGGTATTACAAGGCGATGCAATTGTCGATGTGTTAATGGATGAATTAAGGTCCAATCGTCGCGATACCTATTTTCACGGAAGAGCGATTGAAATTTTGAAGCGAATCAATACGCCCAAATCCAATACGGCGCTGTGGGATGTCGCGATGGGGAAAACGAGAGTTTTTCCCCGTCATGCGGCGTATGCCTATATGGACAACCTGAAAGACAAGTCGCAAGCGAGGGTATTTCTTGACTCTGAAGATCAAGACGTCGTTTTGAGAGCCTTGCGGTATCTTGTGGGTGTAAACGTTGATAAGGAATTGCTTGAGAAATGCCTGCCGTATTTGAATGCAACCCAATATGATCGCAAAACCAACTATAGCTATCGTATGTGGGCAGCCAGTGTTTTGGCATCAGATACTGGCGATGCGCTCTTGCCCGATAAGGTCAATGCGTTCGTTAATGCTATTAAAACTGTCAAAGAAATGCCCGGCGCAGATGTAAAATTTCAGCATGATTGGCTTGGGACAACGGCGGATAACACATATTCCCAGTTGACAAAAGCTTTGATGCAGATAAGCGGCATTCGCGCCTTGCATGTTGAGTACCATTTATCTGATACAGATGTTTATGTACGATTGTGCATGGAGATCGTTTTGGCGAAACTCGGAGACGGTTCCGTTCGAGGCTCTATCAAACGCGCGATCGCGAATCCGGATACCGGCATTCAAATGCGAGTATTGGCACTGGAAGCATTTGAAAAGATTGCCTCTGAGGAAGATGTAGCATTTTTGACCGAACTGGCCGAGAACGATACCTATGAAGTGACAATGATTGGAAATATTTTGGTTGAACAACAGGACAGCGTGATGTTACATCTTCCGAAAGGCTCCGAGGAGAGAATGCAAGTAGAGGAGATGCTCAATACCAAAGAGGTGATGAGATCAATGCGGACAAATTATCCTGTGCGGGACGAAGCACGCAGGGTTCTTTTCGCCAGGGAATTCAGACTTTCATATTAGATTAATCGGTGTAATAGCTCATCGATTCATTGGTCGTTAAGATGGGCAAAATGTAGCGGTTGCAGTGACGAATTTGCGTGGTGTGTGACGCGCGATTTCGCGGAAATGTCAACGAAAAAATGACTTGTCCCGTCAGATGCGCAAAAAAACTCAGAGCGGATGCGCAAGGTCTCTGCTTTTAAAGAAACGCTCTTTGAAAAGTTAAGACGGGTTTTGCATTCCCGTCGGCCTTGAAGGACTCCGATCAAGGCGACGGGGATATGCGATTCGGGCTCAGCTTGCATCGGGACAGGTT
>JAAYBI010000042.1 GCA_012718915.1 Clostridiaceae bacterium | reverse complement strand
CCACTATGTACTCACCTCCAATATTTAGTTTTCAAGTTACAAATATAGAGAATTATTCATATATATGCACTTCGTATATTTTAATGATATAAGACAACTTATGTCAACTGTTTTGCCATTCAAACTAATAAATAATATCAAAATTATCTTTTATTTAGTATTTTGCATAAAAAAACGGGAATCCAAGTGGATTCCCGATAATTTTATGAATGAAACATAGAGATCAATCAACAACCAAATGGTCCGGATAGATTTCTTTTGCAGAGTAATGAGTGTGGAGTAACTCGTGAGCGAGATGACCATTAGGCACGCCCAAGAACTCCTTGTAGAGTTTCATGACATCGTGATTCTTATGGCTCTTACGCTCAGGCATAATGACATCTTCCTCATAAAGTGCTTTTGCGCGCTCAGAACGAAGATCCAAATCCATTAGGGTTTGAGACGGGACAATTGGCTGACCGCCACCGCAAACACAACCACCGGAACAACCCATAATCTCAATGAATGAATAATTCGGAGCAGTACCGTCCTTGATGGCATCCAGTAATTTTCTTGCGCCAGCAGTGCTGTGCGCTATCGCGACCTTATGCTTCGTTCCTGCAATCTCTACTTCAGCTTCCTTAACATCATAAGCGACACCACGAACAGTTTCGTACTCAAATTCCGGAAGATCCTTATCTTCAAGGATATCCGCAACAGTACGAAGCGCTGCTTCCATAACACCGCCGGTTGCGCCAAAAATAACGCCTGCGCCGGTATATTCGCCCATAAGATCCATATCAGGAGCTTCATCCGGAAGTGAGGCAAAATTGATACCGGCTTCACGAATCATGCGAGCAAATTCGCGAGTCGTCAACACGACATCGACATCTCTTAGCCCCTGAGGGTTACGATGCTCTTCTCTTGAAGACTCGGTCTTCTTAGAAGTACAAGGCATAACAGAGACAACAAAAATATTCTCCGGTGCAATATTGTACTTTTGAGCATAATAACTCTTAAGAATCGCTCCTTCCATCTGGTGCGGAGACTTACAGCTTGAAAGATTCGGGATGAACTCCGGATAATAGAATTCGCAAAAACGAATCCAGCCGGGAGAACAAGATGTAATCATTGGCAGAACTCCGCCGTCCTTGATTCTGGAAATTAATTCGTGACCTTCTTCGATAATGGTTAAGTCAGCGCCGAAGTTGGTGTCATAAACTTTGTCCGCACCCAAGCGACGAATTGCAGCAAACATCTTTCCGGTTGTACGGGTTCCGATTGGAAAACCGAACTCTTCGCCGATAGCAGCACGAACAGCCGGAGCCGTTTGGAAGACAACATGCTTGTCAGGATCCGCTATTGCTGCCCAGACCTCTTCGGTCTCTTCCTTTTCGAACAAAGCACCAACCGGGCAAGAGACAATACACTGACCACAATACACGCAGGGTGCATCCGCCATAGATACATCAAAAGCAGGTCCGATTGAAGTATCAAAGCCTCTGTTGAGGAAAGACAGAACACCAATACTCTGCTTATTGCATGCAGCGACACAGCGTCCGCACTTGATACACTTACTTCCGTCACGAACGATGGAGAAGGATTTGTCATCATATACGGATTTGGCCTTCTCGCCTTTGAACGTGATATCTCTGATCGCATACTCGTCAGAAAGCGTCTGAAGTTCGCAATTACGATTGCGAACACAAGTGAGACATTCTCTGTTGTGATCAGATAGCATCATCTCGAGTACGGATTTACGAGTCTCTCTTACAAGAGGACTATTAGTATGTACGACCATACCTTCACTGACAGGCATGACACAAGCAGCAGCCAGTGACCTTGCCTTCTCAACCTCGACAAGGCAAACTCTACATGAACCTGAAACGCTGATTCCGCGAAGATAACATAGGGTGGGAATCTTGATGCCGGCACGACGTGCGGCTTCCAAGACTGTGAGCTGCGGCGGTACGGAGATTTTGACTCCGTCTATGGTAAGGTTTACTTTATCCACGAATTTCACACTCCTTTAAATCTGGCACATAATCTGTCTCAAGCGACTTATTGCTTGATAATCGCCTTAAATTTACATGCTTCCATACATGCGCCACACTTGATACATTGTGAAGCATCAATGACATAAGGTTCTTTGCCAAGAACGCCGCTGATACAATTGACCGGGCATTTCTTAGCACAAAGACCACACTTCTTACACATCTCAGGAATAATGTAATACTCGGTAAGGCCTTTGCAGACATGGCAAGCGCACTTCTTGTCAACAACATGTTGAATATACTCGTTGCGGAAGTGCTTTAGCGTTGACAATACAGGGTTTGCGGCGGTCTGACCGAGAGCGCACAAAGAACCGTTCTTTAAAGAAAGAGCGACTTTTTCAAGAGCTTCCAAATCATCGAGTGTCGCCTGACCTTCAATAATTTTAGTCAACAACTCATACATACGCTTAGTCCCAATTCGGCAAGGCGTACACTTTCCGCACGACTCATCCACCGTAAATTCGAGGAAGAATCTAGCGATATCGACCATACAGGTCTCTTCATCCATGACAATCATACCACCGGAGCCCATCATCGAGCCGGCTGCAACCAGATTATCATAGTCGATTGGAGTATCTAATAGCGAAGCGGGAATACATCCGCCGGAAGGCCCACCGGTCTGAACCGCTTTAAATTCCTTGCCACCCGGAATTCCGCCACCGATTTCAAA
Organism: Clostridiaceae bacterium; assembly: GCA_012718915.1. Classification (GTDB taxonomy): domain Bacteria; phylum Bacillota; class Clostridia; order Saccharofermentanales; family Saccharofermentanaceae; genus DUPM01. Next base: position 14,571 of record JAAYBI010000042.1, on the reverse strand, counting down.
TACGATTTCCCGAACCGTCGTTCCCATTGGAATCTCGACAAGTCCGACATTCTGAACTTTTCCGCCTAAAGCAAAAACCTTAGTACCCTTAGATCTTTCAGTTCCCATTGAAGCGAACCATTCGGCACCTTTGGTCAAAATGATGGGAATATTGGCATATGTTTCAACATTGTTAAGAATCGTCGGCTTATTAAACAGTCCTCGAACCGCCGGAAAAGGAGGTCTTGGCGTCGGGTTGCCGCGCTTCCCCTCGATTGAACGCATTAGGGCGGTCTCTTCGCCGCAGACAAATGCACCGGCGCCTAAACGAATATCTAAGTCGAAAGAAAAATCAGAGCCGAAAATATTTTTGCCGATTAATCCATATTCTTTAGCTTGCTTCATCGCATGTTTCAAACGCTGAACGGCAATGGGATACTCCGCACGAACATACACATAGCCTTGGCTGGCACCGATACAATATCCGGCGATGGTCATTGCTTCGATAACACTGTGCGGGTCGCCTTCAAGAATCGAGCGATCCATAAAAGCTCCGGGATCTCCTTCGTCAGCGTTACAACATACATACTTGGTGTCATTTTCTACTTTTGCTGCGAATTCCCACTTCATACCGGTCGGGAAACCGCCGCCGCCGCGACCACGAAGGCCGGAACGCTTGATCTCGTCAATGATGTCAAGAGGATCGCGCTTCTCGGACAATATTGTACCGAGAGCCAAGTAACCGTCATGAGCGATATATTCATCAATCTCTTCCGGGTTGATTGCTCCGCAATTGCGAAGTGCAATACGAAGTTGCTTTTTGAAAAAATTACTCTCGTCAGAAGAATTTGCCTCAGACGAAGGAGATGCCGGATGTGGAACCATCAGTCTCTCGACATGGCGACCCTTAACCAAATGTTCACTGACAATCTCAGCGACATCTTTGGGATCAACGCGGTAGTACATGACGCCCTCGGGATAGACGACAACAATCGGTCCTTCGGCGCAGAGTCCGAAACAACCGGTTTTAACGACTTTAACTTCTTTTTCAATATTGTTCTCAGGTAATAATTTGTCAAACTGAGTGATAATCTGGTCGGAGTTCGAAGATGTACAACCCGTTCCACAACAGACTAGGACATGTGCTCTATACAGTTCCATCTGTGTTACGCCTCCTTATACTTCGCAATAATACCGGGAATTTCTTCCGGTGTGAGACGTCCGTAAACATCATCATTGACTAAAATAACGGGAGCTAAACCGCAAGCACCGACACAGCGACATGCTGAAATCGAGAATTTCCGGTCAGTAGTTACATCACCCGCTTTAATTCCCAAATTGTCTTCGATTCTTTCCAGAATCTTCTGAGCACCCTTAACATAACATGCGGTGCCTAAGCAAACGTTAAAAACATACTCGCCTTTCGGCTTCAACGAGAAGAAAGAATAGAATGATACAACACCATAGACTTCCGCAACGGAAATATTCAGTGTCATCGCGACCCGCTTCTGAACGGGCAACGGTAAATACCCATAAATTTCTTGTGCTTCCTGTAAAGCGGACATAAGCGCCTTCTGGCCTTGGCCCTCATAATGAGTTAGCGCTTCGTCTAATTTCTTAGACATCTCCTCAGGAGTCAATTTCGTTTTTCCCACTGTTGACTCACCTCCCACAGCGTAGGATAACATGAAAAATAATCCTGCTCAACGCAAAAACTGAAAAATATAGTATCTTTTCTAAATTTTGTATTTTTATGGCCAATTAATTGGTAAATGAAAATCATTTTTCGGAATAGACATATTGCGATATAATGACAAACAGTCACAACTATCACATTATTTGACTGAGAGGCTTTCATGAAAATCGACTTCCGAGTTCCCGCAGAGTTTGACGGCATGCCGGTTCACGAAATTCTTAAGGTATATAAATCAATGTCTTCAACACTGATTAAGCGAATAAGACTTCACGGCGATTTGGATGTTAACGGAGTCCATCATCGCATGATTGATCCGGTAAAGAGCGGAGATTTAATTCATGCGGCTTTCGGTCACGAAGATGGTGTTCCGGTGATCCGAATGGATCAGGGCATTCGTATATATTACAAGGATAGTCATCTCGTAGTATGCGAGAAACCTGCTGATTTAGTCACTCATCCTTCATGGCAACACATGGATGATTCATTAATCCAGCGATTGTCTCTCCAAACACTTCACCCTGTGATGAGACTGGATCGGGAAACGTCCGGATTAATCGTCGTTGCGCTCGACGGATACACGCACCATCTTCTCAACCAGACGAATATCGACAAAATATACCTCGGCATTGTATATGGGAAATTCGATCCAAAGATCGGACTCATTGATTTGCCGATCGGCCGTGCTGAGAATTCAATTATGATACGAGAAGTACGTGAAGATGGTCGAGTAGCCAAGACGCAATACGAAACCATTGAATATAATCAAGCGAAAAACATATCGTTGATTCGTTACAAATTATTGACCGGAAGATGTCATCAAATTCGCGTACATTCAAGACACTTGGGACATCCTCTGGTGGGCGACGGTCTTTATGGTCCGGCTTCGGACGATTATGGCAATCCGGAATGGCCGGGAATTGAGTTGGAAAGCCAAATAAGCAGACAGGCTTTACATGCACACCAATTAGCTTTTATTCATCCAATTACTCAAGAAAAACTTGATTTTTCAAGCCCGATGCCATCAGATATGGATACATTGTTTTATGGCTGATCGTTGTTGGTAATGCGATCAATCATTTGACGTGATAAATCAACGGATTTTTTGTCATCGCTCTGTCCGGAAAGCAATCGCGCGACCTCTGCCGTCTTGGATTCCTTTTCTAATACGTTTAATGAGGTAACAGTGCGTTGATTACGAACACACTTGCTGATTAAGTAATTATAATCTGCAGCCGCTGCAATCTGCGCCATATGCGTGACACATAAAACTTGTTTACATTTAGAAAGAGCACGCATTTTCTCCGCAACAATCGTAGCCGTCTTGCCTGATATTCCTGTATCAACTTCATCGAAAATCAAAGTTTGAGTCCGATCCGCATCAGCTAAAATGGTTTTAATCGCTAACATAATGCGTGATGCTTCACCGCCAGAAGCGATTTTCTGTAGAGGAAGGGGTTCTTCCCCTAAATTCGCTGAAAACATGAACATCACATCGTCGTATCCTCTGATGGAGAAAAATTTTTCTTTGGGTCGTCTCGTTAATCGCACTTCGAATACGGCATTCAACATGCCCAAATCAGATAATTCGCGAGAAATCCGACGAGAGAGCTCTTCACCTGCCCTATTTCGCGAATCGTGAATTGAGTCAGCGATGCTAATCAATTCTCGCTCAAGATCGATTCGCTGTTTATGCAAAACTTTGAGTCGAGACTCTGCTGCATTCAGCTCCTCAAGTTCATCTTCTGCTTTTTGCAGGTGTGAATTAATAGCATTGATTGAGTCACCATATTTTTCCTTGAGCCGATTAAGCGAGTCGATTCGTTGGCGAACATCTTCCAGGGTTTCATCTCCATACAAAGAGTCTTGCTTTTGAGAAAAAAGCTCATTTTCTACTTGACTTATGTCATCTTGAATTCGAACGACTTGATCGACCAATGAAAAATATTTACTATCCGATTTACTTAGAATCGCGATATGGTTTTGCAAAGCTCCCATCTGACTATATAGTGACTGCGGATCTTCAATCGAAAGTAAAGCGGAGATTTTATCAAATACTTCGGCCTGTTTTTCAAATAATAAAAGATGTTTAAATTTTGAGTTTAGCGCATCTTCTTCTCCGGGTTTGAACCCTGCGCGACGTATTTCATCAATTTGATATTCCAATATTTCTGCTCTTCTTCTGCGTAGTTCAGGATCAATGCCCAGAGCTCGAATCTGACCGATTACTTCTTTATATAAATTAAGAACGCGACGATACATCGTCTGCATCGTTAGCATGTCATCACCACAAAAACGATCAAGTAAATCTATATGTCTTGTAACGTCGAAAATCGTTTGCTGATCATTTTGACCGTGAATATCCAAAAAACGACTTCCTATTTCTTTTAAAACAGACAAGGTAACACTTCTGCCATTGATTCGGACAAGATTCCTACCTTCGGCAAATATTTCACGCGAAATAAGAAGCGTGTCATCTTCTTCCCGCTCGAAACCATAGGCTTCATAATCTTCATCAGATAAAATATTCGATGCGTGAGAAAATATCGCATCAACGCTTGCCTTTTGTGTGCCGGAACGAATTGCTTCTTTTGATATCCGTTTTCCAGTAATTGCACCAAGCGCATCAACCAAAAGAGACTTGCCTGCACCGGTTTCACCCGTAATCACGTTGAGTCGCTCCTGGGGCTCAAACGCAAGCGAATCAATGAGCGCAAAGTTGGAAATGGACAAACGTATCAGCATAATAATTCCTTAGTAATCTGAGCCGGGACGACTAATCATATCTTTGATCGTCCGGTCGAGAGCAATCGCATCTTCAGGTCCGGGTGTTGCTATAAAGACCGTATCATCACCGGCAATCGTGCCGACTACCCCGTTAAGGTGAATCGAATCCAGCGCAGAAGCAGCCGCCTGAGCCATTCCGGGTAATGTCTTTAATACTACAAGATGCATCGCGCAAGTACTGCTCAAAAGCGAGTTGGAAAACACGGCTAACAGCCTACCCGGTGCGACATCGCCGGTTCTGTCAAGCACAGAATACTTAGTCATCCCACTGGGAAGTGTTACCTTAATAATGCCCAGGTCCTTAATGTCCCGGGATACAGTCGCCTGAGTCACTACCAAACCTTTATCTAAAAGAGCACAAACTAAATCCTCTTGTGTTCCGACCTCCTGAGATTTCACAATACGCAGAATATGTTCTTGTCGATCATTCTTGGCTATCTTCATAAAAACTACCCCTCGCTCTTATTTTCTGACGAACCGTCTGATAGAAATGTGTGTATCCTAATCTTGCCATCTTCATCGGATGGGATGATTTCTTTACTATAACTCGATCCAGAGGCGATAGAGGAATTTCATTGCGACCGTCAAAAGACAGGATCGGTTGCTCTTTAAAATTTTTCAGTCGAATTTCGACCACACTGTCTTGAGTAACAACATAACTGCGATTGTGTAAAGTGTGAGGACATATCGGTGTTACTAAGAAAATGTTCAATTCCGGCTTAACAATCGGTCCGCCGGCTGCAAGCGAATAGGCAGTAGATCCGGTGGGTGTAGACATGATCACACCGTCACCAGAAAGTCTTTCAACATAATCACCATCAATAAACAAATCCAGAGTTAGTACATGGAGCAAAAAGCCACGAGCAACAACAACATCATTCAAGCAAATTCCGGTGCCTTTAAGTTCGCCGTCATGAGAAATAACTGATATTTCAAGTTGCATCCGATTCTCGATTTGAAAACGCTGATTGAGAATTCTATCCAGAGCGTCATCAAATTGCTCCGGAGAAATCTCTGCCAAAAAACCGATACTCCCCAAATTAATACCGATAATCGGAACGTCTTTCAAAAAATGATTGTGTACGGTAGATAAAAAAGTACCATCTCCACCAATGCAAAAAATCAGATCACAACTGGCATACTCCGCAACTTCAGTGTATTGACTGTTGCCGAGCGGTGTTCCCAAATAGGCGTTATCTACGACAGCAACAGCTGATTTTTGAACCACTTTACGAGCCACGTCAACGGCAAACTCATAACCAGGATCCTTATCAATATTCGAAATGATTCCAATGCGCATAATAAATGCCTCTCATCTCATGCATAATCATGAATAAATAATACCTGAAAAATCAAAGAATATGAATCCGAATTTCGACAATAGGTACCGATATACATGATTAAGTCGCACCTTTAAGTTCTTTAATGACGATACGGACTATCGAATCTGCATTCATTTCCTCGGAGATAAACAGTTCCGCTCTTTTCGCAGCAGGTACCGGATGGTCTTGGGTTCCAACAGATATAACAGGAACGGATAAACCTTTGGAATCCAACAAAAGAGCAACCTGTGCGGAAAAACCGCAATGTTTAACTGCATCTTCACAGGTTATAACGAGTTTCTTATTTTTACAAATTGAAATAAGTTCGTTTTCATCAAGAGGCCTTATGACTCGAACATCAACCAACTCACAGGATATTCCCATTTCCTCTAACAGCTTGGCGGCTTTAGTCGATTCGTCAGCCATTGCGCCAACACTTAGTATCGCAACATCATTACCGCGAATTATATACTGCATTTTTAATTCAGAAAGGTATTCGTTGCCCATTAACAGGCACTCTGAAGCACGTGGGTATCGAATCGCTACCGGTCCTGTCATATTAAGAACCGCGTATTCCAGCATAAATTCCAATTCACGATAATCACGGGGTGCCAAGATATTCATATTTGGCATGGCCATAAGCATGGATATGTCATAGAGCCCTTGATGAGTTGGACCGTCGGGACCGACGATGCCTGCTCGATCAATTGCAAAAATGACGTGCAGATTTTGAAGACAAACATCATGAAGAATTTGATCGTAACTTCGTTGCAAAAAAGTGGAATACAAAGCAACGACAGGAACCAGTCCATTAACGGCCATGCCTGCAGCCATAGTCACCGCGTGTTCTTCTGCAATTCCAACATCAACAAATCGCTCAGGAAAGCTGTTCTTGAATGGTTCCAAACCAATACTAGACATCATCCCGGCACATACTGCGATTAGATTATTGGATTTTTGAGCAAGAGAAAGCATGGTTCGTCCAAATGTTTCCGTAAAACTATTGCCCGTCGAAGCGTCAAATCCGGTTTCAATATCAAAAGGCGCAACACTGTGATACTGCGCTGCTTTTTGCTCTGCAAATTCGTAGCCCTTACCCTTCTGGGTGCAAACGTGAATTATTACAGGTTCGGTAATGCGTTTTAATGATTGAAATTTCTTGATTAGCAACGGCAAATTGTGACCGTCAATCGGTCCGTAATATCGAAAACCGAGGCCCTCGAAAAATACGGTCCTTCTCCGATGAATAATCAGGCGGATAGAATCTTTGATGAAAATGAGTACTCGAGCAATGAGACTTCCAATTAAAGGGATATGTTTGAGAATGATTTCCGTGCGATTTTTGACTGTCAGGTATCCCGAAGAAAAACGAAGCCGATCTAAATGTTTAGAAATGGCACCGACATTTTGATCAATCGACATCTGATTGTCATTGATGACAACAATGAGGTTCTCGCCCAAATGACCGGTATCATTGAGCGCCTCGTAGACCATTCCGCCCGACAAAGCGCCATCGCCAATCACCGCGATGACTCGACCTTCCTGTTTCAGAATTTTTTTAGCCCTGAGAAGACCTAGAGCCGCAGAAATTGAAGTACTGCTGTGTCCGGTGCCAAAACAATCGTATTCGCTTTCTTCCCTCTTAGGAAATCCGGCCATACCGTCCTTTTGGCGAAGTGTGCAAAATTGATTAAAACGCCCGGTAAGAATTTTGTATGAATAACATTGATGTCCGACATCAAATACAATTTGGTCATCCGGCGGAGAAAAAACAGAAAGCATCGCAATCGTTAATTCTACGACACCCAGATTAGACGCTAGATGTCCGCCGTTAATAGATACATTTTGAATTATGTTTTCTCGCAGTTCCGAGGCAAGAAGATTCATCTCTTGAGGAGATAGTGCCGATATTTCGGAAGGACAAGAAATTTTTGACAAAATATCGCTCATGAATGATTAGTTCGTCCTTCCCTTAAGATAGTCCGTAAATGATGTGAGTATTTGCGTGTCAAATCCAAGACTTTCGATGGTTCTGATAGATGCATATGCAGAATCAAACTCCTGTGAAAGTCGATTTTTCGAACCATCCAAACCGTATACTGTCACAAAAGTCGCCTTATCTGTAGCTGCATCTTTGCCAATGCTTTTCCCGAGAACTTCAGGTGAGGACTCAACATCTAATATATCATCCTTGATCTGGAACGAAAGGCCCAAATGCGAGGCGTATTCAGTTAACGCTACACATAGATCTTGATTTGCATTATGTTTTTCCGAAGTAAAAAACGGAGTCAATATTGCAGCCGTCAATAATGCTCCGGTCTTCTTGCGTTGTATCTCCTCTAATCTATCAAGTGTAACCGTTCCGGAATAAGAACTGATATCCAGAGATTGGCCGCCAATCATACCGGTTCCGCCAGCTGACTTTGCAATGAATCGCCCGGCTAAAGCTGCGGGCGCACCATAATTAATTGCTTGTTCCAGGATAATTTCAAAAGCTGAATTGAGTAATAAGTCGCCGGCCAGCAGAGCAGTGGCTTCGCCATATCTAACATGACACGTAGGCATGCCACGACGCAGGTCGTCGTTATCCATACAAGGTAAATCATCGTGGATGAGCGAGTATGTGTGTATCATCTCCAACGCAGCTGCAAAAGGCAGGATAACCTCACGATCGGCACATAGCATGTCGGATATCATCAGCATCAGTACCGGTCTGATACGCTTGCCACCGACCATAAGGCTGTATCTTGCGGCGCGTACGGTTGTATCATCGCTGTTTTCAGGAAATACTCCTTCAAGATAATTTTCAACAGTATCCCGATATATAGACATTTCTCTTTTTATATCAACGTTACTCAAAAGGCACCTCCGACTCAGGAACTTCTCGACCCGGCGAAAATGGCTTTTCTGCAAGATTATTCCCTTGTGTTTGCGTAAGAATCGATACTTTATTTTCGGCATCTGCAAGGAGTTCGGCGCATCGATTTGAAAGACGGACGCCACGCTGATACAGTTTGACAGATTCGTCAAGACTTACACTTCCGTTCTCAAGTGCCTTCACCGTCATTTCAAGTTCAAAAACCGCCTGCTCGTATGTCATTTTTTCAATTTCAGAATCCATCCGTACTACTCCTCGTTACTATAATCAGGTGAATGTTCATTAATTCGAACAGTAATTGTGCCATCTTTCATATGTACATTCCAAATTGGTTCGGATATTGCTTTCGTCGTTGTGTCAATAATCTCTCTTTGAGGATTCGTTAAATATGCATAACCACGACTTAGTATTGAATCCGGGTCAAGTGCGCGGAGTTTTTCAATAAGTATACTATATTTGTCGGAACGACTACTTATTAATCGATTAAAAGACGATTCTAATTTTTGAGAAATATAGTCAATTCGCTGACTTTGCATATCAATAAATGCTTTTGGCGCACTGAGTGACCGATGATGCATCAATTGATTAAGCCGACTATATTTATCCCTTATTGTGCGATCGTGCGCAACTCTAAATGCATTGGTCAACCGAATCACATCTTGTGCCAGCAAAGATTTGTCCGGCATAACAATTTCTGCAGCGGCAGAAGGTGTCGGCGCACGATAGTCCGCGACAAAGTCACATATCGTAAAATCGGTTTCATGTCCGACGGCAGAAATAATCGGTATCTCAGAGTCAGCGATGGATAAAGCAAGGCGTTCATCATTAAAACACCACAAATCTTCTATTGAGCCTCCGCCTCTTGCAATAATAATGACATCTGCGATTTTAGCGGAATTGAAATACTTGATTCCGTTGATTAATTCGTTGGCCGCGGATGCACCTTGAACTGCAGAGGGAAAAAGAACGAGATCAAAGCCGGGAAAACGTCTGGACAAGACATGAATTATGTCTGAAATAACAGCACCTTTCGGAGATGTTATTACTCCGATTCGTTTAGGCAATAATGGCAAAGGTCTTTTGCGCTCCTCGTCAAAAAGACCCATTTCCTTTAGTTTATTTTTCAGAAGTTCGAAACGACGAAACAGATCACCGATACCGTCCTGCTGGATCGTGTACACGACGAGCTGAAATCGACCATCTTGCTCATATATTCCGGCACGAGCTTGCAATATAACGTTTTGACCATCAGCGGGCTGAAAAGCGACTTGAGAAAACTGCCCTTTAAACATCACACAGCTAACCTGCGCGCGAGTGTCTTTGAGTTGAAAATAGGCATGACCTGACGGATATCTTTTGTAGTTGGAAATTTCACCGCGTACGCGTACAATTCTGAGTTCAGAATCATTGCTAATTAACTGATTCACATATCTGTTGAGCTCTTCGACAGATACAACGGCGTTCATTCACTTTCTCCGACAGCTAATTTTCCGAGCACAGCATTAATGTAAGATTTTGAATCTTCTGAGCCATATCGCTTAGCCAAAATTACGGCCTCGCTGATTGCAACACTTGAAGGTACTTCTTCTAAGTAGCGCATCTCAAAAACAGCAATTCTCAATATTGTGATATCGACTCGAGGTAAACGATCCATTTTCCAACCCTTAAGCAAAGGGGAAATCAGTGCATCAACCTCGGCCTTACTCTTCACGACACCATCAATCACTTGATTAAAATAGTCTTCCTCAGCAGCATCAAATGCATGAATCTCTAAGAATAGAGATTTCTGACTATCTATATCCTGGGGGCGAAATTCCACTTGATATAGAAATTTAAAAGCAAGTTCTCGAGCTTCTCTTCTGCTCATCGAAACCTCCCGGGGGGTAAAATTTTGTCTAACAAATCCTTGAGTTTATCTTTATCCGAGAGCAATTTTGCACCAATATAAAAACCAATAAACGTCATCAGTAATATAAATAACGTTTTGAGAAAACCAAAAACCACCAATAACACAGCAAGCGCAAAACCTGTGCCCGCGCCAATCGCCGCAGTGTTCTTGTCTTTGATTAATTCAAGAAATCTGGTAAAAAAAGCTTTCATGACGGTTATCTTTCAACTTTCGCCACTACGGGCTCTACGCGACCGACCTTGACAGAAACTGTCGCGACAGTAATGCCGGTGTATTTTTCGAAATCCTTTTTCACTCGTTCCTGAACTTTAGACATCATTGCAGGAATCTCGACATTGGAATATAAGACCGCCGTAATTCTTACGTTGACTCGACCGTTTTTCGCCGAAGACACATGTGCCTTTGCAGATTTTATTCCGACTTGAGCACTTTTTGCGGCATTCAATGCAATACTTTCCATCGCATCAACATCAATATCAACAAACCCAACGTCCGTCTGCCGAATTCGAGTTCTACTCAGACGCCCCGATAATACCGCATATGAAACAGCCCATACTGCCGAAGACAGAATTAACATAAGAGTAGCAAAGTAGATAAATTTATTAATTGGGTGCGTTACTATAACCGACAAAGACGAAAGCAAATTTGCAAAAATGCTTTCGTCAAAAAGTCCGTATAGAAGTAAAATCGAAACGACCGCCAGAACAAAGGAGTAAATAATGACCAAAATTCGTACGGCTCGATTCATCCTTCATTCTCCTCTCTCAGTACAATACCGCAAACATGAACATCGACAGATTCAACATTCAGACCTGTATACTTTTCAACGTCAGCTTTTACGCGTTCCTGAATCGCCCATGCAACCTCAGGTATAATCATACCATAATACACTACAGGGTATACGGTGATCGAAACAAAGCCGTCGTCATTTTCGTGGAATACTACATTAACACCCTTACCCTCATGAAGAACACCCAAAGACTCTTTCAAAAATACACCCATTGATGGAGATAGATTTGCAACGCCGACAGTTTGAAGCGCAGCCTCTGCGGCATATTGCGCCACAAACCCTCTAGACATTGACCGTTCGCCTTTAATCGACTCCATTGCAGTTTGCTCGTCCATGACAATGACGCTCCCGACGCCTAAGAAAATATAAACGGTTGTTATCTTCTATGCGCGTTCAATGTATTCTCCGGTTCTTGTGTCTACACGAATAATCTCATTCTGATTGACAAACAAAGGCACCTTAACCGATGCGCCGGTCTCAAGTACCGCAATCTTATTAGCGTTATTAGCTGTATCTCCTCGAACACCGGGTTCACACTCAGTAATTTCCAGTTCAACAATAATCGGCAATTCAACGCCAAAAACTTCTCCTTTGTATGACAAAACCTTACAAATCATTTCTTCTTTGAGAAATTTGATGCCATCGCCAATATCATTCTTTGAGATTGGACGTTGCTCATAGGTATTTTGATCCATAAAGAAGTAAAGGTCACCATCTGAATAAATATATTGCATGTCATTGCGCTCAAGTTGAGCTTGTTCGAATTTTTCTGATGGATTAAATGAACGCTCAACCACTGAGCCGTTACGAACATTCTTATACTTTGTTCTTACAAAAGCTGCGCCTTTTCCAGGCTTAACATGTTGGAATTCAACTACCTGGTAAACTTGGCTGTCCATCTCAAAGCAAATGCCATTTCTGAAATCACCTGCACTAATCATAACTGTCTCCTCTCGACACTATATTAATAATAAATTGTATTCATGCGAAGATATTTTACTTGACCAGAGAATGTTCCGCAAGCAAAAGATTAAAACCCAAACAACTTGCGTATAATGTATTCCAACGGTCTTTTCATTCGAACGTAAAAAACTTCTCTTTTATCATACGGTTTAACCCATATTGTATGTACATTCGCGCGCTTTCCTGCAATGATATCCGTGAAAAATTGGTCGCCGATCATAATCGTGTTCGTATTGTCAGCTCCTAAATCTTTCATCGCGCGATAAATACCTTTCGGAGATGGCTTTGCAGCGTATGAAACATATGGTATTCCAATTTTTTTCGCAAATATTTCTGATCGATTTGATTTGGCATTTGAGACTAAACAACTTTTCATTCCTAGATCCGTAACAAGTCTAATAACATCAAAAGAATAGGAGACCGGATCATATGAGTGGTCCGGCGCAATAGTATTATCGAGATCAAACAATACAAAGCGGTATCCCTTTGCGGCATAATCCGCAAAAGGAATTTCGATAGTTTTGCTGTAAAACGCATCAGGTCTATATTTATTCATTAATTACATTGCCTTTCTTTTTTCTCTATTAGAGAATACAAGCAAAGAATAATATATGCAAACTTAGGCCGATAATACCGTGACATAACACAAATTTCGAAGAATTTTTGACTTCTTCTCAGCATTTTTCCCAATCCTATCGATATTGCTTGAATAATATAGGCTTGAAATTTATAATTGTGACAATCTTGATTCATATGAGAAGGAGCAGGTTAATCCTGATGTGACATTATGAAAGTAGCAAAGTTTGGCGGTTCCTCTTTGGCGGATTCTTCACAGATCAAAAAGGTGTGCGAAATAATCATCAACGACGATGAAAGAAAAATCATTGTCGTATCTGCTCCCGGGAAAAGATTCTCTTCGGACACTAAAATTACGGATATGCTGATTAACATTGCGAATCTTCGCATTTCCGGATCCGAAGCAAATAATGAGTTTATAGCAATTACGAAGCGTTTCGAAGATATATGTTCTGAATTGAATATCACCTTTCTTTACCCGTCAATTTTCGAACATATGAAAGAGACCATCTACTCCCCAATAAATAACAAAGAGCGTTACATGGATGCCGTTAAGTCACTCGGCGAAGATTGCTCTGCTCGTATTGTTGCCGGTTATCTTAACACCATTGGACATAAAGCGAGTTATTGCAACCCGAAACTTGCCGGTCTATTGCTCACAGTATCGTTTGGTCATGCGCAGGTTCTTCCGGATTCTTACGAACGTCTTTCAGCACTCAGAGAGACAGACGAAATTTGCATCTTTCCCGGCTTTTATGGCTATTCAACAGATGGAGAAGTTATCACTTTTTCCCGAGGTGGTTCTGATATTACGGGTTCTATTCTATCGGCAGCGGTCCATGCGGATATCTACGAAAACTGGACTGATGTAGATTGTGTATATGCGGTCAATCCTTGTCTGGTTGATAGGCCCTTCCCCATTCGAGAAATCACTTATGACGAGATGCGGGAACTTGCGTATGCCGGTTTCTCTGTTCTGCACGAAGAAGCGCTCTATCCTGCCTTTCGCAAAGGTATTCCGGTACATATCCTTAATACCAATAACCCTTGTTGTAAGGGCACAAAAATTGTCTCAAAGCGCAGGAACTATGATTCTCTGGTTACGGGTATTGCCGGTGAAAAAGGTTTTTGTACGCTTAACATCAAAAAGTATCTGATGAATCGAGAAGTTGGGTTTGCTGTTAAGGTATTTAAGATACTCGCGGATGAAGGCGTCTCTATTGAACACATGCCTTCAGGTATTGATTCGATATCTATAGTTCTTCGTTCATCAGATTTTACAGCCGAAAAAGAGCGGCGAGTTATTGAGCGCATTAGTCTGGATTTAGAAGTCGACGAAGTTGTTGTGAACCGCAATCTTTCGATAGTAATGATTGTTGGCGAAGCTATGGCGAATACGGTCGGTACAACGGCTCGAGCAGCGACTGCCCTCAGCAAGGCCGGCATTAACCTCGAAATTATCAACCAAGGCGCATCAGAAATCTCCGTAATGTTTGGTGTAAAAGATGAATACTGTGATTATGCGGTTCGAGTTCTCTACAAAGAGTTTTTCTGAGCATAATATCACAGATCACGTGAAAATATATGCCCCGTGCTTCAGTTATTGTTCTGAAGTAACGGGGCACTTATAATTGTTGAAATCTAGATCGACCCTTGAATGACGTTAGCCTAATG
>JAAYBI010000041.1 GCA_012718915.1 Clostridiaceae bacterium | reverse complement strand
CCGTTTTCATTGGTATTATAATACGATATGAATCATTTAGGACCAAATATTACTAAATCCATGAAAATTTTGATAAATATACATCTCTACTGTTTGGCTCCGAAAAAAATTTATGCTATTTGACAATGTTTACGTCAATCCGTTATACGAAGTCAGAAGTCGACTTAAGTCTGATAGAAAAGAGGGATACTTACGATGTTGAACAATTGTTCTTGTAATGTTATTCTGAAAATCAGAAAGCAGGTTAAGGTTTGTCGTTAAGCTTTCCGTGAAATCGAACGAAGAGGTGGTTTGTTTGTCAATAAATAGAGTTCGCAATAAAGATTACTTCCCGAACGAAATGTTTACGCCGTTCAAGATTGCGGTGGATATGCTTCCGACCGGCGATCAGCCTGCTGCGATTGAGCGGTTGGTAGATGGTCTTAATGATCAATTTCCGGCACAGACACTGCTTGGCGTGACGGGTTCGGGCAAGACATTTACCATGGCAAACATAATCGAACGTACGCAACGGCCGGCTTTGGTGATTGCTCACAACAAGACCCTCGCGGCACAACTTTGTGCGGAATTTCGAGCGATGTTTCCGAATAATGCCGTAGAATTTTTTGTCAGTTATTACGATTATTATCAGCCTGAAGCTTATATTGCGGCATCTGATACCTATATAGAAAAGGATTCTTCAATCAATGACGAAATCGATCGTATGCGTCACAGTGCTACGTCCTCGCTGTTGGAGCGAAGAGATGTCATCGTTGTCGCTTCGGTGTCTTGTATTTACGGATTGGGTGATCCAGAGGACTACAAGTCGCTCATGGTCAGTTTAAGACCGGGAATGAGAAAGACACGTGAACAGGTAATGCGCGAGCTGGTCTCCATTCGATATATTCGCAATGATTTTGAGTTGACGCGTGGTACTTTTCGGGTCAGGGGTGATACCCTTGACATATATCCGCCTTCTTCGGAAGAGTTGTTGACTCGTGTCAGTTTTTTTGGGGACGAGATCGAAAAGATTACCGAGGTCGATCGCATTACCGGAAAAGTTCGCTTTTCGCGAAATTATGCGTCGATTTTTCCGGCATCACATTATGCGACCAATGACGAAAAACTTAAGAAAGCACTTGATACTATCGAGCAAGAGCTTGAGATACGTGTGGAGGAGCTCAAGGCTCTGGGTAAGCAAATCGAGGCGTACCGTTTGGAACAGAGAACCAGATACGATTTGGAGCTTCTTCGAGAGACCGGTTTTTGCAAAGGTATTGAGAACTATTCGAGGCATTTATCGCAGCGAGAGCCGGGTTCTGCGCCGTTTACTCTCATGGACTTTTTCCCGGAGGATTACTTGCTGTTTGTTGACGAATCTCATGTGACCATTCCCCAAATCGGTGCGATGTATAATGGCGATCGATCGCGCAAGTCTTCATTGGTGGACTATGGTTTTCGTTTGCCGTCCGCATTTGATAATCGTCCGCTTCGATTTGAGGAATTTGAGGAGCGAATGGGGCAGGCGTTATTCGTATCTGCAACACCGTCAAGTTATGAGTCGAGCCATAGCAAGCAAGTCGTTGAGCAAATTATTCGGCCGACCGGTCTTGTTGATCCTGAAGTATACATTCGGCCGGTAGAGGGGCAGATTGATGATATATTATCTGAGATTCGCACAAATACTCAGAATGGTGAGCGCAGCTTAGTCCTAACATTAACCAAAAAAATGGCAGAAGACTTGACGAGTTTTCTTGCGGGCGAGAATATTCGAGTGAAGTATTTGCATTCCGATGTTGAAATGGTCGAGCGAATGAAGCTCCTTAGAGATTTGCGACGGGGTACATTTGACGTTCTTGTCGGTATTAACCTTTTGCGTGAAGGACTGGATTTGCCTGAAGTATCGCTGATAATGATTCTGGATGCAGACAAGGAAGGTTTTCTTCGATCGACAAGATCATTGATACAGATTATCGGGAGAGCCGCACGTAATGTTAACGGACGGGTTATTTTGTACGCGGATCAGGTCACGGATTCGATGTTTAACGCAATTTCTGAGACAAATCGCCGCCGAGAGCTCCAAATCGCTTATAATATTGCCAACAACATTACGCCGCGAACTATTATCAAAGATGTTCACAACGTTTTGGATACTATTGAGGAGATTAGTCAAGAGGAGAATCTTTCTGAGGCGGCAATCGAACCCTTGCTATCAGATAAAACCACGTCACTGTCTGTGTCTGAGCTCAAAGTTCTTGCGGTCAGACTTGAACGTGAAATGAAAGCCGCGGCGAAATCTCTTGATTTTGAGCAGGCCGCACGACTCAGGGATTTGTTGATTATTGTCAAAGGGCGGATCAAGTAGCGGCGGGAGATTATTGTGAGTATTGACAGCATTACTGGATTTGTACATTTACATCTTCATACAGAATATAGTTTGTTGGACGGCGCGATTCGTATTAGGGAATTAGCAAGACGTCTTAAAACGCTTGGACAACATGCTTGTGCCATAACGGATCACGGCGTCATGTATGGAGCTGTCGATTTTTTTAAAATTTTGAGAGAAGAAGGCATTCATCCGATCATCGGTTGTGAGTGTTATGTGGCTCCGCGTTCTCGATTTCTCAAAGAGGGTGCAGCGGATAAGGATGCGCACCATTTAGTTCTGCTTGCAAAGGATCAGGAAGGTCTTGTTAATCTTAATCGCCTCGTATCCAAGGGATTTATTGATGGTTTTTACTATAAGCCCAGGGTTGATATGGATTTGCTGGCTGAGCATTCGGAAGGTCTGATTGCTTTGTCGGCCTGCCTTGCGGGTCATGTTGCTCGTGACATCTTAGATCATTCGTACGAGCAGGCCGTTGAGACCGCATTAAAATACGATAAGATTTTTGGGAGAGGTAATTACTATTTAGAGATTCAGAGCAATTCAATTCCGGAGCAGGCAAAGGTGAATCAACTGTTGATTCGAATGTCTTCTGAGACCGGAATTCCTTTGGTGGCCACGAATGATTGTCACTATCTCGAAAAAGAGGATGCAAAGGCTCACGATGTATTGTTATGCATGCAGACCGGGAAGCGTTTGACCGATACAGATCGCATGAGAATGCCGACAGAAGATTTCTATGTCAAATCAGAGTCTGAGATGCGAGCGTTTTTTGGAGAGGTAACTTCCGCAATCGATAATACCGCGCTGATAGCTAATCGATGTAATGCCCAGTATATTTTTGGTAAGATTCATCTTCCTTCGTTTGATGTGCCTGAACCCTACGTGGATCATTTGGACTATCTGAAGGACCTATGCAAAAAAGGTCTTGAAAAGAGATTTGCAGTTTTGGGAGCGGATCGCTGGGACGAAAAAAGAAAGTCTGTCTACTATGAACGCCTGGAATACGAACTGACGGTTGTCGATAAGATGGGCTATACCGATTACTATTTGATTGTTTGGGATTTCATCCGTTTTGCGCGAGATAACGAGATCATGGTTGGCCCGGGCCGCGGCTCGGGGGCCGGGTCGTTGGCTGCATATGTACTCGGCATTACGGATATTGATCCGATTCGCTATGGATTGATTTTCGAGCGATTCCTCAACAGTGAACGAGTCAGCATGCCTGACTTTGATATCGATTTCTGTTACGAGCGTCGTCAAGAAGTCATTGATTATGTTACGCAAAAATACGGGACGGATCGGGTTGCTCAGGTGGTAACTTTCGGCACCCTGGCGGCTAGGGCATGTGTTCGAGATGTCGCTAGAGCTTTGGATGTGCCATATTCTCATGCGGATCGTCTGGCTAAGCTCATTCCGGGCACGCTCGGTATCACGATTCAAAAGGCTTTGGAGGTGTCGACAGATCTTGAAAAGGAATATCGACAGGATGAGGTTGCAAAGCAAGTTCTTGATACAGCGATGAAGTTTGAGGGTATGGCCAGACATGCTTCTACTCACGCCGCGGGTGTAATTATATCCGGTGTCCCTCTTACAGAACTTGCCCCTCTTTCCAAAAATGACGATAACATCGTCGTGCAATTTGCCAAAGGAAATGTTGAAGATATCGGCCTGTTAAAATTCGATTTTTTGGGACTTCGAACGCTGACAGTGATGCGAGATACCGCAGATGCAGTTTTTGAGAACCATGGTATTCGTATTGATTATGAAACGCTTCCCATTGACGATCCTGAGGTTTTTGCGCTAATCGCCAAAGGTGATACCGAAGGCGTATTCCAACTAGAGAGCGCCGGAATGACATCCTTTATGATTGATCTTCAGCCATCTTCTCTTGAGGACATCATTGCAGGAATTTCACTTTATCGTCCGGGTCCCATGGATCAAATACCGAGATATGTCAGTGCAAAGAAAGATCCAACGACCATTCATTATGATCACCCGTTGCTTGAGCCAATATTAGACGTTACATATGGGTGTATGGTTTATCAAGAGCAGGTCATGCAAATTGTGCGCGATTTGGCCGGATTTTCTATGGGACAATCCGACAACATTCGAAGAGCGATGTCCAAGAAAAAAGCTTCGATTATGGAGAAATATCGAAGTCTGTTTATCTATGGCGGACTTGACGAATTGGGTCGACCCGTTGACGGTGCTCTTAAGCGAGGCGTATCGGAAAAGATTGCAGGTAAAATATTCGATGATGTGACACATTTTGCCGGATATGCTTTTAACAAATCCCATGCGGCCGTGTATGCGACGATCGGCTACTATACGGCCTTTTTAAAATGCTATTATCCGACGGAGTTTATGTCTGCAATGCTCAACAGTTACAGAGGAAATCTGGCACAAGCTGCTTGGTATATCGGTTGTTGTAAAAAAATGGGCATTCAGGTATTGCCGCCGGACATCAATCAGAGTATGGCGAAGTTTACGACTCGTGGCGGACGAAAGATACGGATGGGCCTTTCTGCCATCAAGAATGTCGGTTATGCCGCTATCGAGCGCTTGATATCAGAGCGCACTGAGAATGGACCTTATGAAACATTTGGTCAATTTCTGCGACGCATTGATGCGATAGACATTAATAAGAAAGTCGTTGAAAGCTTAATATATTCTTGTGCCTTGGATGGTTTCGGAGTCACTCGCGCGGCAATGCTGGCTGCTATGGAGCCATTTATTGCTCAGCTTCAGAGTGCAAAGAAGAAAATGATGGACGGTCAGATGTCGCTCTTTTCGTTGGGAGATTCTCCTTCTGGCAACACGGAAGCGGAACCTGATTACCCGCAATTGCCCGAATTTGACATTGCCGAGCGTCTGGCAAAAGAAAAAGAAGTGCTTGGTATATATGTATCCGGACATCCGCTTCAAGCATATTCGGATACAATCAGTCGTTCGACTACTGCGAATGCAACGCTCTTCTGTGTCACTGATGAGCCTTGTGAGTCCGGTGCAGAACGCAAATTGCGCGATCGCGATAAAATTGTAATGGCCGGGTTGGTCACCGGGAAAAGCACAAAGCTGACGAAGAAGCAGGAAATGATGGCTTTTTTGAATATGGAAGACCTGGTCGGAAGTTTCGAAGTCATTGTTTTTCCTCAAACGTATAAGCAGTTTGCCGGCTTGCTCTCTGAAAACCGTGTGTTGCGAATTTCCGGGTTGGCCAGTATTCGAGAGGATGAACCACCAAAGTTAATTGCCGAGCGAATAGAACTCCTTGAGCCGGATGACAAGGAGGATGTCGTTCCCATGATTTCGGATACGTTGAAATCCATGGACCCTTATATTGAGATTTCAACTTTATCCGCGGAAACATCCGTTTCAGAACCACAGCCGTTCGATGAAGTTTCAAATATTGAGATTGTTTCGGATGAAGGTTTAATCGATCTTGGGACAGAGAATGATTCCGAAATATCGGTTGCAAGTGTCGTCGCAAATAATTCGAACTCCGTTTCGGATGCGAAACTTGCGATTCGATATTTGGGAGATTCCGATGATGCTGCTTATAGTAGACTTTTGGCTCTTTTTTCATATTTTTCCGGAACAACGCCTGTTATTGTTTATTTTCCAAAGGAGAAAAAGCAGATTAGGTTATCCCAAAACTATTGGATAGATATGTCAGATGCCTTGCTTACTGAGATTGCCCGACGAGTGGGGGAAGAAAATATCGCGTTGCTATAGTTTTGAAGTGTGTGCTTCTTTTCTTTTTCTTTTTCGCAAGTCTATGTATAATGAAGTGAAATCTAAAAAACATCTTTGGGAGTGGACGAAGAAGCTATCGCGCTCAATGCTGTTGCGCTAACGATATATTTATGATTGAAGGAGCTATTTTATGACACAAGAATATTCAACTGACAATTTACCGGATATTAAAAATCTTCGGGCACCGAACTTTGAATCTCTGGCAGAAGATCAGCGCCCCAAAGTTAAAAGTATTGGAATTCTAACCAGTGGCGGAGATGCACCGGGCATGAATGCAACAATACGTGCCGTCGTAAGGGTTGCAATCAAGAATGGTATTCGCGTATTCGGGATTACCCGAGGTTTCCATGGCCTTTGGAAGGGGGAGTTTGATGAAATTACTACTCGTCAGGTTTCTGAAACTCTGCAGCGTGGCGGTACGTTCTTGATGACCGCCCGATCCAAGACGTTTGAAACACCGGAAGGGGTAGTCAAGGGTTCGAAGATGTGCAAAGTGTTTGGAGTGGAAGCCCTGGTTGTAATCGGAGGAGATGGTTCTTTTAAAGGAGCGCGTGATTTAGCACGTATCGGGTTGCCGGTAATTTGCTTGCCGGGTACGATAGACAATGATATTGCTTCGACAGAATACACGATTGGTTATGATACTGCGATGAATACCGCAATGGAAGCAATTGACAAGCTCAGAGATACCGCCTCTTCACACGAAAGATGCAGTGTCATTGAAGTCATGGGCAGACGCGCCGGATATATTGCGTTGAATGTTGGCATTGCAACAGGAGCAGAAGTCGTATTAATTCCCGAACATGAATATGACGTGGATCGTGATGTCATTCGCACCATTCTGGATGGACGCAATATGGGCAAACGTCATTATATCGTTATTGTCGCAGAAGGTGCCGGAAAAGCAACGGATATCGCCGAGCAAATTGAAAAAGCGACCGGAATTGAATCACGACCGACAATTCTCGGACATTTACAGCGTGGAGGAAGCCCCACGCTCAGAGATCGTGCTATGGCCAGTCTGATGGGCATTCATGCCGTTGAGTGCATCTCGAAAGGCCTGCTCAATCGAATCATAGTTCTACAGCATGGCGCAATCGCTGATGTTGATATTGAGGAGGGTCTTGAAATGAAGAAGACGATTCCGGAGATTGATCTGCAGCGTGCGGGTCTCCTTAATTAGGTGTGTTCATGAAATCAAAACTTAAGCTTGAATGGACAATTCCAAATATTCTGACCACAATTCGACTGCTGGCCATTCCGATTATGGCAGTGTTTATTTTCAGTATGAAGCAAGGTCATGAGCGTGCAGAAGTGAACGCTATGGTTGCCTTTGCATTTTTTGCGGCAATCTGGCTGACCGATATGGCGGATGGATATATCGCACGAAGATTCGATATGGTATCTGAGTTCGGCAAGATTTATGATCCCTTTGTAGACAAGTTGTTTCAATTTACGACAGCGTTTATGATGCTGCTTATCGGACGAATTCCACTATGGGTCGTTGTTTTTATACTCGTAAAGGAAATTATCATGATACTTGGAGGGGCCTTTGTTTTACAGCAGATGAAGCTTGTCGTAAAGGCTAAGTGGTATGGAAAAGCTTCGACGGTGCTTTTTGTTATCGCACTGGCATCGCTATTTTTCTTAAACAAAGATACGCAATATTATGCGCACTTTATTTTTATACCACCGGTTCTGATGGCGACTTATTCAACCATTCGTTATGCAATGAACGCAATCAATAAATTCAATGAGATGGCGGATGAAAGCATCGAATAAACATTTTCAATATATTAAGACGAAGAGCATTATTCAAAGTTCTGTAAGCTGATGAATATGCAAACCAGGAGAAATATGCATACAACTTTTGAAGAAAAAAGTGAGGCGGCACGGATTAAGGGTCGCCCGATATTAACTCTCGAATTTGACAAGATCCGGGACAAACTCGAAGCAAACGCAAAGACGCCATTTGGTAAAATCATCTGTCGTGATTTGTATCCGAGTTCAGATTTTGAACAAGTCAGTGGAGATCTGCTCCAAACCGAAGAAGCCTTTCAGTACTATATGAGAGAGGGCTCGATATCATTTTCGGGTTTTTCGGACATTCGCTCATCGGTATCGTATGCGTTGAATGGCGGCGTTTTATCAATGAAGGAATTACTCGATGTTGCCGCATTTTTTAGAGCAGTTAACCGATTAGAGCGTCTTGCAAAAGAGACGAAGATTGGCGAAGGCGCTTTTTCAGGCTATTTTCAAGCACTTGAATCGGATATGGCGGCAGAAAAAGATATTTCGTTTTGCATTAACACGGCCGATGAAATGAATGATCGTGCCAGTGATACATTATACGATTTGAGAAGACAAATTCGCACAGCGCAAGGTCATATTCGACAACTCTTGGAAAAGATTATTCGCAACCACCCGGATGCGCTTCAGGAACAGCTTGTGACCATAAAAAATGATCGATACGTTGTGCCTGTCAAATCCGAACGACGATCTGAGATTCCCGGCATTGTGCATGACATGTCATCCAGCGGTCAGACTATTTTTGTAGAACCGCTGGGTGTTGTTGAAGCTAACAACAAAATAGCTGAGTGGATCGCAGCTGAAAGAGAAGAGATAGAACGTATTCTACAGCGACTATCCGGAATTGTTGCTGCATTGGCGACAGTCATTAAGAGCGACATTGAATTAGTGGCGCAGATTGATTTTTGTTGTGCTAAGGCGGTTCTTGCACATGATATGCGCGCGACTCGTCCTATTCTTAATCGAGAAGGTCACATTCTTCTCCGAAAAGCCAGGCACCCGTTAATCGACCCCGCAATAGTAGTTCCGATTGATTTTGAATTAGGAAAGCGTTTTCGCACGCTTGTCGTTACCGGTCCCAATACGGGCGGCAAGACCGTCTCGTTAAAAACATGCGGACTCTTAACCCTTATGGCGATGGCAGGACTATTCGTCCCGTGTCAGGATCATTCGGAGATTTCCGTATTTCGGCAAGTTTTGGCAGATATCGGAGATGAACAGAGTATTGAGCAAAGTTTGTCGACATTTTCCTCGCATATGAAAAACCTTGTGGAAATTCTGAAGCTGGCAGATGAATCGACACTGGTACTGGTTGATGAACTTGGTTCGGGTACAGATCCTTCAGAAGGAGCGGCTTTGGCAATTTCCATTTTGGATGAATTTAGAAAAAGAGGTGCTGTAACAGTAGCAACAACGCACTACAAAGAATTGAAAGGATACGCAATAGAGACTCCTGAAGTTGAAAATGCATGTTGCGAATTTGATACGGACACACTGAGTCCGACATATCGTTTACTTATCGGGTTACCGGGCGTCAGCAACGCGTTTGTTATTTCGAAAAAACTCGGATTGTCTCAAGAAGTTATTGATGCTGCTCAGTCTTTTCTTTCGAAAGAGGGCATTCGTTTCGAATCCCTATTGTCAGAGGTCGAACGTAATAATCGCGAGAGCGAAAAACTTAAGTTGGAAATTCGACAGATCAGGGATTTGGCCGCTCAAGAGCGCGAAGCACTTCGTCTGGAGCGAGAGAAAATTGAAATTAGCCGACAACGGGTTTTGGAGCAGGCGAGACAGGAAAAGCAAGAAATACTTGAGGATGCATTTGAAGAGTGCGAAGCGATGTTGGCTGAAGTGAAAAAACGCAAAAAATCAACGACATTAGAAGAAAGCGAACGCAAACTTCAGACGATTCGGAATAATTTGAGAGCCGGTATCAGCGATTTAGAGCAAGAGCATTTTACCGTGCCTGTGAGAGAATTAGCCGGCAAAAAACCGGAGGTTATCAGAATCGGAGCAACATATTTTTCTGAGAGTGTCGGTATAGAAGGCATACTCATTAAGGAGCCTGACAGCAGAGGACAATGTGTTATAGTCTCCGGAGACTTAAAACTTACCGTACCTGCAAAGAGTTTACGCTATCCTGATAAGGCCCAACCCAAATCTGACGGGTCAAAAAAATCGTCTCGGGCTCAGGTTAAGAGCCCACTGAGCGGAGCCGGAAAGATAAAGAGTGACAAAATCAAAACTACGGTTTCGGAATTGATGCTGATTGGCAAAACCGTAGATGACGCGATTTTTGAACTGGATCACTATATCGACGATTGCGTCTTGTCCGGAATGGGAACGGTTCGAATCGTTCACGGCAAAGGAAGCGGTGCGCTTCGTTCAGCGGTTCGCAAGCACTTAAAAAGCGACCGGAGAGTGACTGCTTTCAGATCCGGTGAAATTGGTGAGGGCGAAGATGGTGTTACGATAGTGACATTGTAAGTAATTCGGAGAAGCTATTTGATAAAACTCTCGAATAGTGATGGGCCTGTCGGATAAAATACGCCGGTCTCGTTACAACTGAATTCATCATACTTTGTCACACCGGAGGACACGTACTTCGTGCTGTCGTATAAGATAAATGGCACGGGATCGGATGTATGTGTGCGGATATCAAGTGGTGTCGGATGATCGGGCAATAATAGAAATCGAAAATCCTCGCCTGTCGATTTTTTTAAATCTTCGAGATAAGTAAGTAAAGGTCGAACGATTTCATTTTCGATCCGTTCAATGGCGTGAACCTTGCCGAGTACATCACCTTGGTGTCCACATTCGTCCGGAGCTTCAACGTGAACATAGACATATTCTATACCGTCTTCAAATGCCCGAATTGCTGCGTCGGCTTTTCCGGAAAGATTAGATTCAAGGTTTCCTGTGGCGCCCTCTACCTCAATGGGTCGGAGCCCAGCGCTAATAGCGATTCCAAAAAGCAGGTCGACGGCAGAAATCACTGCACCTGACTTGTTATACAGAGATTTGAAAGAAGGCCAGACCGGTTTTGTGCCTTGACCCCAAAGCCATATTGAATCTGCTGTGTTTTTGCCCTCCAGACGTCTGTTGACATTTATGGGGTGTTCCTTTAGCAATTCATAGGATCGCTTCATCAAATTGAGAATATCTTCGCGGGCCGGTCCTTTCGGTAAATATTGACTTATGGTTCTGCCTGTAATGTCGTGTGGTGCCGTTAATTCAGAATGAAGTGGTCCGTCTCGCCAAACCAGACAGTGACGATAACTCCTTCCGGCATATAGCTTTAAGCCTTCTCGACCAAGAGCGTTGTCTAAATCAGAAATGATGACTTGTGCCTCAGCGGTAGAGATTTCACCTGCAGAATAATCGTGCATGGTCAATTCTTCGAAAGGAACGACTGAACCATTATGTTGAAGGGAGACCAGATTACACCGAAATACAATATCATTATTCTCAACAGGTACGCCCATGCTGATCGCCTCAAGAGGCGATCTGCCGGTGTAATAGATAAGAGGGTCATAACCCATAACAGACATGTTTGCAGGGCCGCTTCCCGGTTCGACATTATCCGGTAATGTCTTTACCAATCCACAGATCGCCTTAGAAGCATATTCGCATATTGTTGGAGTGGACGCAGCCTGAAGCGGTGTCTTGCCTGAAAGAATAGGGTTTGGGACATCGGCCATTCCGTCGCCGAGAACGATTAAATATTTCATGAACCTCATTAAGGGCTTAATGCCCGGCCTCGCCAATTATTGTCTGTACAGTGAAAGCATTTTCAAATTCTTCGAATACGCCTGACTATAAAATTTGAAGCGTTATTACGGTTAGTCGAAGATCGATATGATAAAACGGCTGCCGTAATAGCGGCAATTATCCGAAGGTCTGTTTGTTCAATATTCTCTGAAACTTGGGGGGCGTCCGAATCGCGACCTGCTTTATTCTTGCGACGAAAGATGTTCAACATTGTACGCCTCCGTAAAAATCGAATTCTTATGTGTTTATCAACAAGCACAAATTGTGGTAATCTGTACGAATAAACCTATTCATCATTTAATTACATATCTGCACTTTCGTCAATCTTTCGTTTTTTTCGGTTGACCGGCGCGTGGAGGAAATTTTGAAAAAAATAATTAAGTCAGATGAGTCGTCATTTATCGAAGAAATTCCGCGTTTACATATATTTGTGGGTGCTTACGGTAGCGGTAAATCTGAAGTGTCCGTACATTTTGCGAGAATGCTGGCAGATAAGCACAAAGATCGTCGGATCATTCTTGCCGATCTCGATATTGTGAATCCTTTTTACCGTTCTGCAGACGCGTCATCTTCGTTGATCCAAGACAATATACGTGTTATAGCCCCGATTTATGCTAATACGAATGTGGATGTGCCCGCGCTGCCTGCCGAGGTTAATGCGGTGTTTGATGATGAATCGGTTATTGGCGTATTCGATATTGGAGGAGAGGACCTTGGCGCGAAAGTTCTGGCGGGCATGCGGCGAAAAATTGAAAAAACAAATTTTCGTGTATATATGGTCATCAACACTTTCCGACCATTTACAGTTGATGTCGAAGGAATAGGAAATACGGCGAAAATATTGTCTGAAGCGTCTAAACTTCCGATTAGCGGATTTATTGATAATTCGAATTTGCTTTCTGAGACGACCGGTGAGGAGCTCCGTCTTTCCTATCCGATTCTGAGAGAAGCTTCGGAGCAGACCGGGATTCCGATTCTCTATGCCAGCGGACTTGATCAGTACCTGCCGGTGGATTGGAAATCATCGACTCCGGACGCGTTGCCGTTGTTGCGAATGAAGCAGAGCATATTCTATAATTACTAGATTGTTCTATTTTTGCTTTCGGAGGTATATCGTGGCAGAGTATTTGTGGTTAGTTTGGCCGATTTCAATTGGCCTCGGGTTAATTGTTATCGGAGGTGTCATCGCGTCGACGGTTAGGCGTATTCGGCGCTCAGCGCTTGGGACTATCGTAAATGCTGTCTCAAAGGAACTCATCAGGAATGGCGGTGAAATCGATAAAATCAACCTGAATCAGGATAACGGCCCGAAGTCATTATCCGGAATGAATGAGACATATAAGCCGCAAATTGAGCGCGACTTCCCGACATTAAATGTTAATGAATTGATGTCGATGAGTGAATGTTTATTGCGTAGCTATTTCGACGATTTAGATTCCGGAAAATCTACATCACGTTCAGTGCAGGATTCGGGTATGGCTTACAAATTCAAAGAAGGCAAGCCGATTCCTCTGACGCCATCTTTAGCGAAAACAATTAGCCTTGAAAAAGAGAATAATGAGAATGAACGACGCAAGCCTTATTTCAATAGTGTCCGGATCCATAAAACAGTAATAAATCAATACAGCAGAAAAGCTGCGACGGCCGTTATCGTTTTTCAAACTGCTCTGGAATATTTGCATTATTTTAAAGAAAATGATATTGTTACCATTGGAAATCCAGATAGGATTCAGCAGGTTCGATACAATGTGGAATGGCTTTATGTCATTGATGAATCGAAGCTTAACAGCTCGGAGACCCAGGCTCTTTCTTTAAATTGTCCGAGTTGTGCCGCTCCGATTACATCGGTTTCCATGAGAAGCTGTGAGTACTGCGGGGTTTCAATCGAACCTATCGACATTCGCCTCTGGCGGGCGGATAAGATCTATACTATTTAACAATAATTATACGGAGGAGCAAACATGGGACTGATTAAGGCAGCAATACAGGCCGTCGGGTCTACATTATCCGATCAATATCTTGAGTTTTTTACGTGTGATTCTCTCGGACAGGAGACTCTTGTTAAGAGGGGGGCCAGGAAGATGGTCCGCGGTAGTAATAAGGGTGATGCGGAAGTCATCACTAACGGATCAAAGATCGCTGTTCCGGAAGGTACGGCTTTGTTATTGGTCGATGGCGGGCAGGTCACAGATTATACGACTGAAGCAGGTATGTATACATGGGATGCCTCATCGGCTCCATCGTGTTTTGGAAGCACTGGTTTTTTGGATGGTGCTAAGAATTCCGTCATGGATCTTTGGCAACGTATCAA
The DNA here is from genome assembly GCA_012718915.1 of Clostridiaceae bacterium. Taxonomy (GTDB): domain Bacteria; phylum Bacillota; class Clostridia; order Saccharofermentanales; family Saccharofermentanaceae; genus DUPM01. The sequence continues at coordinate 13,792 of JAAYBI010000041.1, read as the reverse complement.
ATCAGGCGGCGAAATTCCGATGCAACAACGCGTGTATTTCGTCAATATGCTTGAACTTATTAATAATAAGTTTGGCACTCCGGCTCCGATTCCATATGATGATCCGACTTACAGAGGTATTTATGTCCGCGTAAACGGCGTCTTTTCTTTTAAGATCGAGAATCCGGTATCGTTTTTTACCAAAATATCCGGTAATGTTAGCGGAGACTATACCCGTTCACAACTTATGGAGCAAGCTAAGACGGAGTTTGTCGGAAACCTGACCGAAGCACTGAATCGCATGGGTGACGGCGGCGACGGTATTCGTTACAATCGTTTGCCTTCTGAAATCACCAAGCTCACGGCTCACATGAATGAAGTGCTCGATGAAGAATGGTTAGCCGGTCGTGGTATGGTCGTTGTTTCTGTCGGAATTAACAGCATCACTCCGGATGATGAGTCCAGAGCTCGTATACAGGAATTTGATCGCGATATTATTTTGTCGCAGAATCCGAATATGTTGATGGCCAGAGCCGTCGAATCCAACGCTCGCGCTCAGGTAGACGCTGCGAATAATACTGCAGGTGCGATGACCGGTTTGATGGGCATGGGCATGGTCGGCGGTATCGGCGGCGGCGGTTTCGGCGGAACCGGAAACCTTAACGCTGCGTGGAATCAACTCGGAAACGTAAACACGCCTCCTCCGGGAGCGGTTCCAGGAGCTGCTGCCGGAGCGGCCGCAGGTGCTGCGTATGTTGCTCCGACTCCGAGCGGTTGGCAGTGCGGATGCGGACATAACGGTAATACAGGCAAGTTCTGTTCTGAGTGTGGTGCACCGATGCCTCAAAATAACGCTTCTTGGGCCTGTTCTTGTGGTGCGAGTGATAACACAGGCAAGTTCTGCTCACAATGCGGTAAGCCGAGACAGTAATTTGATTTTTTAACGAGTGTCCTTCGGGACACTCGTTTTTTTGGATAAAAGGTTGACAATTTCTATGTAAAGTTTACAATCAATCGGGAATATAGAGGTGAATATGACTAGTGAACCATTTAGACTAACCGATAATAATGCACCGCGCCCTCGAGAAAAGAATCGAGATAAGTTGCTAAGTATGACACTTGTAGCTTTATTTTGTGTTTTAATGATTGTTTCTGCAAAAATCTCTCTCTTGTCGTTTCCGGTTCCGCTGACGTTTCAACTACCCATGGCAGTTTTGTCCGGAATGTTCTTGGGTTGGCGTCGTGGTCTTCTGACGCAGACCTTGTATTTAGTCATGGGACTTGCGGGATTACCGGTCTTTGCGTCCGGCGGCGGATTGTCTTATGTCTTTACGCCGACTTTTGGTTTCCTGTTCGGCTTTGTTCCGTGTGCATTTGTCGGTGGGTATATGTACGATAAAATATTCCGCAATCAATTTTCGGTAAGGGCAGAATATGCGTTCTATTTTTTGTGCGGACTAGTCGCAGTCATCGTTGCTTATATTTGTGGAACAGCATATATGTATGTATTCTTTAAATATATCAGTGCCGATGGATTGAGTTCATGGCCTATTAGTAAAATAATAGGAACTGCCGTACTGCCGTTTATTTGGAAGGATATTTTTCTTATCTTTCCAATAATATACATGGCCAAACGTCTGAAATATTTGACGAGAAGAGCATAATCCTGATTTGCTTTTCGTTTAACTGATGGATATAATGATTAATCAGTGTAAGTGAGCAACAGGAGGAAAGCATGGCCAGAGTATCGTTTCAAGATGAGCTGTGTAAGGGCTGCGGATTGTGCGTTGCAGTTTGTCCGAAGTCCATATTACAGCTCGATAATGATCGTTTGAATTCTAAGGGCTATCATCCCGTTACCTGTATCGACCAGAGCCGTTGCATCGGCTGCACGTTTTGTGCGGTTCAGTGTCCGGATTCTGTGATTACAGTTGAAAAGTGAGGGTGAAGCATGACTAAGAGAATATTAATGAAGGGCAATGAAGTTATTGCCGAGGCGGCGATTCGAGCGGGTTGCCGTTATTATTTCGGATATCCGATTACTCCTCAGACAGAAATAATGCACTACATGGCTTTGACGATGAACAAGGCCGGTGGAACATTTGTTCAGGCGGAGAGCGAAGTTGCAGCGATTAATATGGTATATGGTGCATCAGCTGCCGGTGGACGTACGATGACCTCTTCGTCTTCGCCGGGAATCAGCCTGAAGCAAGAAGGTTTTTCATATATTGCGGGTGCTGAGCTACCTGCGGTTGTCGTGAATATTGTTCGTGCCGGTCCCGGTCTCGGTGGTATATTGCCCGCTCAGGGCGATTATTTTCAGGCTACCAAGGGTGGCGGTCATGGTGATTACAGGAACATTGTTATCGCTCCTGCATCGATCCAGGAACTTTATGAGATGACCGTCGAGGCTTTCAATTTGGCGGATGAATATCGAATGCTCGTCATGATTCTTGGTGACGGAACGCTCGGACAGATGATGGAGCCCGTTCTGTTTCGCGACGAAGAGCCTATTGTCGAGTCAACAAAAGAGTGGGCGCTGACCGGTCACAAAGGTCGCGATCACAATACCATTCAGTCCATATATATTAATCCTGATGAATTGGAAGCCAAGAACAATGAACTTCAGGCAAAATATCGTGCAATTGAAGTCAAAGAGACGCGTTTTGAAGCTTTAGATACAGAGGATGCCGAGATTGTCATTGTCGCGTTCGGTACATGTAGTCGTATTTGCCGCAATGTTATTCGACAGGCCCGAGATCAAGGGGTTAAGGTTGGCATGATTCGTCCGATTACACTCTGGCCATATCCGACTGAAGTGCTTTCCGAGCTTGCGAAGAGCGATACTCTGAAGGCATTTCTTGACGTTGAACTCAATGCCGGTCAGATGATTGAAGATGTTAAGCTTGCAGTAAATGGAGCTAAGCCGGTTTATTTCCATGGTCGGACCGGCGGTAATCTTCCTTCTCAAAAGGAGATTCTGGACTTGATCATGAATATACACAAGGAAGTGAATCAATAATGGCAATCGTATTTGAAAAAACTAAGGGGCTGACAGATAAACCATTTCACTATTGTCCCGGCTGTACTCATGGAATCATTCATCGCATTATCGCAGAGGTGCTGTGTGAGCAAGATATTCTCGAAAATACTATTGGCGTTTCATCAGTTGGATGTACTTACAATAACTACGAATATTTCGCATGTGATATGGTTCAAGCCGCACACGGTCGTGCGCCGGCGGTTGCGACCGGTGTTAAGCGTGTTCATCCGGGCAATACCGTATTCACGTATCAAGGAGACGGAGATCTTGCTTCTATCGGCATGGCTGAGATCGTACATGCTGCTGCTAGAGGCGAGAATATCACCGTGTTTTTTGTCAACAATGCAGTTTATGGCATGACAAGCGGGCAAATGGCACCGACCTCATTACTCGGGCAAGTGACGACCACCTCGCCCTTTGGTCGTGATTCCGCAGTGCAAGGTTATCCGATTAACGTTAGTGAGATGTTGGCGACATTGACCGGTGCGAAATATATCGAGCGAGTTATGATTTCGGATTTTAAGAATATCCAGGCAGCGAAACGAGCGGTCGCCAAGGCTTTCCGCGTCCAAAAGCAAGGATTAGGATTTTCGATGGTTGAGTTTTTATCAACGTGTCCAACCAATTGGGGCAAATCTCCTGTTGAGTCTATTGATTGGCTCAAGCAGAATATGGTTCCTCAATATCCGATCGGCGTATTCAAAGGGAAGGATTTGGAGGTGTGATCCGATGATCGATTATTCAATCATTTTGGCCGGTTTTGGTGGCCAAGGCGTATTATCCGCCGGAAAGATGGCGGCAGAAGCAGCTTTGATAGAAGGCAAAGAAGTCTCCTGGTTCCCTTCTTATGGTCCGGAAATGCGAGGAGGTACAGCAAACTGCTCGGTGGTCATTTCGGATCAAGTCATCGGGTCTCCGGTTATTAATGACGCCGATGTTTTAATTGCGTTGAATCGTCCGTCTCTCGAGAAGTTTCAAAGTCAGGTGAAGCCCGGTGGCATTATCATTATTGATTCTTCTCTGGTAAAAATTGAAACATCGCGTCAGGATGTCCGTTTTTTACCGATTCCTTCATCTGAAATCGCAAATGAACTCGGAAACATGACTTATGCAACAGTAGTGTTGTTAGGTTGTTTGTCTGCAGCATCGGGCTGTTTCAAGCGGGAAGCCTTCGAAAAAGCATTGTATGATGTTCTTCCTGAGCGCAGACATCATATGATTCCTTCTAATTTACAGGCTTTTGATCGGGGCGTTAATATGGTTGTAACTCAATAAAAATTCATTGCATGACATGTTATCGAAAGATTTATTAATTGTTCATAATTATCAAGAAGGGGTAAAAATGCCCCTTCTTTTTTTGATGTTCTCCTTGTTATGAACAAGGCTTGCGCTATAATTGTAATATAAACCTGAGAGGTGCGCGATGGCGTAGAGTGTGAGTATGGATCAGGCTTATCTTTTCAATGTTGGTCGTAATTATCAGGCTTATAATTTTCTGGGATCATTTCCATTGTATAGCGACTTGGATAATTACACAGAGGATCTTGGGTTTGTATTCCGTGTTTGGGCGCCCAAAGCCCAAGCAGTATTTGTTGTCGGTGATTTCAATGATTGGGAACCGACGACTTACCCGATGAATAAGGATGACAGAACCGGTATTTGGAGTGCTGAGGTACTTTCCGCGAAGCAATGGGACAGATATAAGTATAGGGTCGTAGGAGCTGACGGTAAGGTTTACATGAAGGTCGACCCGTTTGCGAGACATAGCGAGACGCGACCGGCCGATGCGTCAATTCTATATTATCCGGACGATTTTGTTTGGACCGATGAACGCTTCTGTCAAAAGAGAAGCGATGCATTGAGTGCGGCGCCCGTTAATATTTACGAACTGCATCTTGGGTCTTGGCGTCGCCATGAAGACGGTAACTTCATGAACTATCGAATTATCGCGCATGATTTAGCTGCATATTGTAAAGAGATGGGATACACGCATGTCGAACTGATGCCTGTTATGGAGCATCCTTTAGATGATTCTTGGGGTTATCAAGTTCTGTCATATTTTGCCGTCACCAGTCGATTTGGGACACCTGCTGACTTTAAGTATTTTGTTAATTATCTTCACCGTAAAGGCATTTACGTTATTCTTGACTGGGTTCCGGCACATTTTCCCAAGAACTCAGAGGGGTTGGTCCGTTTTGATGGATCTCCCTGCTATGAATATGCCGACGCGAGAATTGGTGAGCACCTGGAATGGGGCACTTACGTTTTTGACTTTTCAAAAGCCGAAGTGCGTTCTTTTTTGATTTCGAATGCAATTTTTTATATTGAAGAGTATCATATTGACGGCATTCGAGTGGATGCGGTTTCCAGCATGATCTACCGAAATTATGGGCGAACAGATTACATTCCTAATGTAAACGGTGGCACAGAGAATTATGAGGCCGTCGAGTTTATCCAGTCGCTTAACAACGTGGTCAGAGAGTTTTATCCGCATGTTATGATGATAGCTGAAGAGTCTACTGCTTGGGCTAAGGTTTCTCATCCTGTCTCAGAAGGTGGTCTGGGATTTACGCACAAATGGAACATGGGATGGATGCACGATACACTCGAGTATTTTTCGACCGATTATTATGCTCGCGGATGGCATCATGATCAATTCTGTTTTTCGCTGGTTTACGCATTTTCCGAGAACTTTATTTTGTGTCTGTCTCACGATGAGGTGGTCCATGGTAAGAAGAGTATCATCAATAAAATGCCCGGGGATCAATGGCGCCAGTTTGCTTCGTTGCGAGTGCTCTACATGTATATGATCGCTCATCCCGGAGCGAAGTTAACTTTCATGGGCGGTGAATTCGGTCAATATATTGAGTGGCGTTTTTATGAGCAGCTAGAGTGGTTTATGCTTAAGTATGAGGCACACCGTGTCTTGAAGTCATTTGTATGTGATCTCAATCAATATTATCTTAAGACTAAGGCACTTTGGATGAATAACCGCTCATGGGATGGTTTTGAATGGGTGGATACGTCAGATCGCGACAACAGTGTATTTATCTTACGTCGAATGTGTGCCAAGCCAAATCAGAGCATTTACGTCGCATTCAATATGGTGCCTGTGCCTCTTGATCATTATCGAATTCCTGTTTGGGAACCGGGTCTTTATGAGATTGTTCTCAATTCCGACGACATGTGTTACGGCGGTAGTGGTTATCCGATTCTGGAAGCATTTGAGCAAGGTGTTCGGGCTATAAAAGGAGAGCATAACGGTAAGCCTTATTATATTGAGATTAATTTACCCCCACTTTCCGGTATATATTTCAAAAAGAAAAGTCGCTAATACATTACGGAGGAAATATTTATGGCAAAAGCAGACATCGTGGCAATGATTCTCGCGGGCGGACAAGGTTCCAGATTAGGTGTGTTGACGAAGAATATCGCAAAGCCGGCCGTCCCTTTCGGCAGCAGGTACAAAATTATCGATTTTCCGCTCTCAAATTGCACAAATTCCGGTATTGAGACCGTTGGTGTACTGACTCAATACCAACCTTTAGCTCTCAATACTTATGTCGGGAACGGGCATCCGTGGGATTTGGATCGTACGAATGGCGGCGCCTTCATCTTGCCCCCCTATCAGCGTTCCGGCAAAAGTGACTGGTACAAAGGAACCGCTAATGCCATTTATCAAAATAAGGATTTCTTGGATGATTGTGACGCAAAGTATATTGTCGTACTTTCCGGAGATCATATTTACAAGATGAATTACGCCAAAATGATTCAATCCCATATTGACCGCAATGCAGACGCGACTTTGGCAGTGTTGGAAGTGCCTTGGGAAGAAGCTTCGAGATTTGGTATCTTAAATACCAATGAAGACGACAGTATTCGGGAATTTGTTGAGAAACCTAAAAAGCCGATCAGCAATCTCGCTTCGATGGGCGTGTATGTTTTTTCGTGGTCAGTACTGAGAAAGGCTCTGATCGAAGACGAAAACAATTCCGGATCAAGCAATGATTTCGGAAAAGATATCGTACCGGCCATGCTTGAAAAGGGTAATCGTTTGTTTGCGTATCGTTTTTCGGGTTACTGGAAAGATGTCGGAACGATTCACAGTCTTTGGGAAGCGAATATGGATTTGCTGGATAGTCCTGAGGAAACCAACTTGATTGATCGCAATTGGAGAATATATAGCAGAAACCCGGTTAAGCCTTCAAATTATATATCAGCTGAGGCAAAAGTTTCATTGTCGGCTATGACGGATGGATGCCAGGTTTTTGGTTCTGTGGAGCACAGTGTTTTGTCGGATTCAGTGACCATAGAGAGAGGCGCAATAGTTAAGGATTGCGTTTTGTTGCCCGGCGTCACGGTTCGTTCCGGAGCCTATTTGGATAAATGTATTGTCGGATCCGGAACCATAATTGGTGAGGGGGTTCGCGCCGGTGCTTCCATCGAAGGGATCAGCCCTTATTTGAATACTAAGATTTGCTCGCATGGCATTGTGGTTATCGAAAAAGGACTTAAAATCAAAGACCACGCAGTGATTCCGGCCAATAGTCAAGTCGACAGCGATCTGGAAATCGAAGATTCGTTGAACGTTGTCGAAGAGACGTTCAGAGTATAAGACGGGGGGGGAAGAATTATGTTCATTGATGCTATGGGTTTGATACTTGCAGATAACAACAAAATCAGCTTAGGAGATTTATCGAAGCCGAGAGCATTGGCGGCAATGCCTTTTGGCGGCCGTTACAGAATCATTGATTATATGCTATCGAATATGGTGAATTCCGGAATTAAGAGTGTTGGAATTTTAACACTCAATAAATATAAATCATTGATGGATCACTTGGGTTCAGGTGCTTCTTGGGACTTGGACAGAAAGTCTTTTGGTCTCAACATACTGCCGCCATTCGTCAATTCTGAAAGTATTTCTGCTCAGGATGGCGAAGAATTGACGGGTCTTTTGGATTTTATTCGATCCAATCGAGCGGAATTTGTTGTCATTTCTAACAGCAACATGATCCTTAACACGACTTTTGTTGATTTTGTAAGAACGCATGAGCAGTCGAGCGCAGACATTTCTGTAATGTATAACCGCGATGGTATAAAATACGGTCGTCCCAACTACGTTTTTGACGTGGATCGCAAAGGAATGGTTACGGATATGCTATTTAATCCGGAGTCGCCGAAGAGCAACAGATGTAGCCTTGGCATAGTTGTGTTGCGAAGAAACCTATTAATAGACCTGATTACGGACATGTTGGCACACGGTGAACAGTATTTCGGAGTGCATACTTTGATTAAGCGTTTCAATGTATTAAAAGTCAGAGCTGTGGAGTATAAAGGTCTCGTGCTGAGAATTAACGATGTTCAGACCTATTTTGATGCTTCGATGCGATTGCTGGATCACAATACACGTGCCGACTTATTTTGGAAAGGCACTCCGATATACACGAAAGTTAAGGATGAGGCTCCGACTTTGTATCAGCAGGATTGTGATGTTAGTAATGCGCTGGTCTCTGACGGTTGTCGAATCATGGGTTCAGTCCATAATTCCATCTTGTTTCGCGGTGTAATGGTTTCAAAAAACAGCACGGTAAAGAACTGTGTTATTATGCAGGATGTTCACATTGCAGATAACTGTTTTCTCGAAAATGTTATACTGGATAAAAACGCGGTTATTAGACCGGGTACTCGCCTGGTTGGTCATTCCAATTATCCTGTCGTCATTGATAAGGGGGCTATTGTATGAATCCGATCAAAGTATTGCTCGTCTCATCTGAAGCGGCGCCTTTCGCAAAAATCGGCGGACTGGCGGATGTTGTCGGGTCTTTACCTAAAGACCTCAACCAAAACGGCTGCGATGCAAGAATCATTATGCCGCTATATCAGATGATCAAGAAAAAATACATAAATCAACTCGCATTTTTGGGTTGGAAAATGGTCAAAATGGGTTGGAGATCCGTGTATGCGGGTTTGTTTTCGATGGACTATCAGGGTGTTACTTATTATTTCATCGATAACGAGTACTATTTTCACTATGATCAGGTTTATGTTGAATATGTCTTTGACATCGAGAGATACTGTTTTTTTCAACGTGCTGTGCTCGAGTTTATGGGCGACTTCATGAACTTTTTGCCGGACGTATTACACGGCAATGATTGGCAATCAGGAATGATTCCGCTATTGCTTGATGCTCACTATCGTCCAAACGGCATGTTTACGGATCTTAAGACGGTTTTTACTATCCACAATCTAAAGTACCAAGGTATTCATGGTGTTGACGCAATCAAAGACCTGATGGATCTTCCGGATGCGTTCCTTACTGAAGAGCTCTCATTAAAAGAAGGTGCGGTCAACTTCATGAAGGCGGGAATCGTCTATTCAAATTCTGTGACGACAGTATCTCCAACCTATGCATATGAGATCATGACGGATTATTATGGCGAAGGACTTAATAATACACTTCAACGATACGCCTATAAAGTCACAGGCATTTTGAATGGTATTAATTCCGATGAATTTGACCCGAGCATGGATAACTATTTGCCTCGCAAGTATAGCGTCGATGATTACCAAGCGGGGAAGGCGGCGTGTAAGAAAGCAGTTCAAGCCGAGCTCGGACTCGAAGAAAATCCCGGTGCGCCACTATGTGTAATGGTGACGCGCCTTGTGGATCAAAAAGGAATGGATTTATTTTTGCGTGTTCTTGAAGAAATGCTGTTTGACGGCATGCAGATTGTTGTCCTTGGCACGGGTAATTCCTTCTATGAGCGTGCACTCGTTGATATTGCAAAACGCAATCCGCAAAAATTCGCTGCCTGCATTTATTACGATAATGCGATGGCTCACAAACTTTATGCGGCCGGAGACATTTTCCTTATGCCGTCTCTTTTTGAGCCCTGTGGTTTGTCTCAAATGATTTCGATGAAATACGGAACGATTCCAATTGTTCGAGAGACCGGAGGGTTAAAGGATACCGTCCATCCTTATAACGAATACACCGGCGAAGGCAACGGGTTTTCTTTTGCCAATATTAACGCTCATGAGTTCTTATTTGTGACCAAATACGCTTGTGATTTATATAGACATCACAAGAAAGTATGGGATCAGTTAGTAATTTCGGGCATGAATGGCGATTACACCTGGACGAAATCAGCGTTGGAGTATATCGGACTTTACTCCTTGATTACCGGAATTCCGGCTAATGAAACCCAAAGAGTGATTGCATCGATTCCTGAGCCAAAATCTTTAGACCGAGCCGTTGACGCACTTGACGATAAGCTCATTATTGACAAAGTATTTGATCTTCCAATATACGAAGAAAAACCGGCATCGGAGAAGTTAACAAAGACCGAATCCAAAGCACCTGCTGCTACAAAAACACCCCCAAAGGTTAAGAACGCTGTAAAAACTACCAATACAGCATCGAAGGCGAAGACTAAGAGCAAAAACAAAGACAATGCGAAGGATGGTATAAAGTAATTATAATGTCACCAGAGCAATTCCCCGGTAATCTGAGTGCGACCCATGATTCCCGCTCGCAATTATTTCGTTCCCCTTTTGGGGCCAGGAAGACTTGGGATAAAGTTCGACTATATTTTGAAATATCTCGGCATTTTGATCGAGTCATGCTTTGCTATACATATGGATTGTATAAGTTTTCTTATCACGAAATGCCGATGGTTTCGATTGATAATGGTGACAGCAGATATTTCGTCGATTTAACAATGCCCGGTGAGGCGGGAATCATTTTTTACTGGTTTTCGTTTTACGATGTTGATCCGAACACCGGACTTCCGAAAGAGGTTTATTATTATGTTAAACCCGGATCGGATCGCTCAGGAAAGGGTCGGCTTAGCCGGGTGCCGTCGCGAGTGGGCGTCGAGGAAGAGCGTTTTCCGGGAGCCTTTCAGATAACCGTTTATGATAAGTCATTTAAGACACCGGATTGGTTTAAAGGTGCGATGATTTATCAGATTTTCCCGGATCGTTTTTTCAGAGGCCGTTCTTTTGATTACGAACATATGAAATCTCTCAATGCATCCGAAGATCGGATTTATCATGAGGACTGGACTGAAGATGTAGATATTGACGGAAAACCGGAGACCGGATATGTTGCCTGTGATTTCTATGGCGGAAATCTTCAGGGCATAGCTGAACAAATGGATTATATCCGGTCATTAAATATTGACCTCATTTACTTGAATCCCATTTTTGAAGCGAGGTCTAATCATCGATACGATACGGCAGATTATCTTTCGGTTGACCCGCTTCTTGGTGGACAACCGGGCTATGAAGCACTTCGTGATGCGACAGAAGCAGCCGGAATTCGTTTTATTCTCGATGGTGTGTTCAGTCATACCGGTGCTGACAGCGTCTATTTCAATAAATACGGACGATATCCCGGTATTGGAGCATATCAAGCATACGTAAATGGAGAGCACAGTCCATATCAATCTTGGTACAATTTTTCTCGGGATTCAAAAGGCACAATCTCGTATGATTCGTGGTGGGGCTTTCCTGAATTACCGAATGTAAATGAAAACGATTTGTTCTACAAAGGGTATATTTTAGGAAATGACGGAGTTCTTGCGCATTGGATGAAAAACGGAAGCTCCGGATTTCGTCTGGATGTCTCGGATGAACTTCCGGACGGATTTATTCGCGAAATACGCAAAAGAATCAAGCAAGACTCCGATGGCGAAGGCGTTATTGTCGGAGAAGTATGGGAAGATGCCAGCAATAAGATAAGTTATGGTAGCTATCGTGATTTTTTACTTGGCAATTCGCATGACTCAGTTATGGGGTATACGTTTAGAGATGCACTAATCGGATATCTTGTAGGGACATACTCAGCTCGAGACGCGAATCATTTGCTTGAGACATATCGAGAGAATTACCCACCGGAAGCTCATTATTGTATCATGAATCTGATATCCAGCCACGATGTACCGAGGGCGATTACATGTCTGGCAGGCAGCAGTGATCCGGGAGATCGACACACACAAAAACAGATCTTTTTATCCCCGGAGCAAAAGCGGCGCGGCTTGGCTCTGATGCGTTTGGGTTATGTATTTCAGTTGTCATATGTGGGAAGTCCTTGTCTGTATTATGGCGACGAGGTTGGTATGGAGGGTTATCGTGACCCATTCAACAGAAGAACCTATCCTTGGGGTCAATTGTCCGATGAGGAGCGAGCGCAACTCGAATTTTTTCGGAATTTTTCAAATTTTAGAAAGGCAAATCCGGTTTTGAAAACCGGGTTCTATCGTACGCTGATTGCAACGGACTATCTTTTTGTTTTTGAGAGAACCCTCTCAGAAGATAATATAGATTTTTTCGGAAGGAGACAAAATGGTCCTCGTCGAATTGTAGTTGCATTCAATTCCGGTGTAACGGATATTTGTAATTTTGAATTGGAGCCGTCGTTTTCTAATGCCATCGAGAGAACGGCTCCGGATATTCTTTCAGAAGGAGAATCTATCAAAAATATCAATGGGTCTTTACGAATAGCGCTTAATCCGCTAGAGTATGTAGTGTATATCGAGAACTGAGAGGTGCTAAATGGATAGTCAAATTGACGAACAGATTTATTCGCCCATCGAAAAGACCGAGGATGTTACAGATAAGAAGTGCCCCAATTGTGCGGCCACGGTTGTCTATGATCCGGCGACTCGCGGCATGCTTTGTGAATATTGTGGTTATCGAAAAGAGTTGCCCGCGGCTGATTCCGGAGATGCTGTTGTTGAGCTGGACTTCGATGCTGCTGAACACCTGGAAAGCTTTGATTGGGGTGTTGATAAGAAAGTCGTAATCTGTTCAAGTTGCGCGGGTGAAAGCGTTTACGATGCGCTTGAGACGGCTGCCGTTTGTGCATTTTGCGGTTCTACCAATGTTATGCCATCAGCTACAGAAAAATCAATTGCACCTGGTGGTGTATGTCCGTTTGAAATTCCGATAAATAATGCCGGAGAGCTTTTTGGCAAATGGTTGAAAAGGAAAATTTTCACGCCTTCTGCTGCAAAGCGTCAAGCCAAGCCCGAGTCATTTGTCGGAGTTTACTTGCCATATTGGACTTTCGATACGTCGACGACCTCGACTTTTTCAGGTCAGGCCGGATTTGATCGCAGGGTGAAACGGGGCGATCGCGTTGAGACTGTGACGGATTGGCGTCGTGTTAGCGGCATATATCAAGAGATGATTGATGATTTTACTGTAGTTGCGTCTAAGAAGAATGAATCATCCGGCGTGAAGCGAGCAGAGCCTTTTGTCTTTTCGAAACTGGTGCCTTATAGACCGGAACTGGTAGCCGGATTTGTGGCGGAACGTTATTCAGTAGGACTTAAAGATGGCTGGACGAAAGCGCAATCAGGCATTACTGAGCGATTAAAACGTAATATAGAAGGTTATATCAAAAAGAAATGGAATGCAGACCGAGCACGCTGTCAGTCCTTGTCGACAGTTTTTGATAATGTGACGTATAAGTACATACTTGTTCCTGTATGGCTTTCATCCTTTACATACAAGAATAAGGTTTACCAGTTTGTGGTCAACGGCCAAACCGGTAAAGTCGGTGGAAAAGCGCCTATTTCGGCTTTGCGAGTTGCTATTGCGATTCTTTTGGGTATTATCCTGCTTGCGTTGATTCTAAATTACTCATAATCCTTCGCTTAACAGTATATTATTCGACAAAAAATCCGTAATTTCTGAAGCGCTTAAATGTCCGATTAGTGTTGCATTACAAGAGTTGACATGCCGCAAGGCTCTATGTATAAT